>JAPOOU010000058.1 GCA_026713245.1 Chloroflexota bacterium | reverse complement strand
AGTTCCTTTGCTCCGGAAAACGGAAAAGTGAGAACATAGTTAAAACACAAATCAACCCAGCCCTGCCACAGTAAGCCGGGCGAATTTGCCGCCTGCCGTCAGTCGCTTCCCTGCTCTCTCGCAACTGTCCAGCATTTTCCTGCCACAAACCAAAACCCTCCCAGCATTCTGGGGAAAATGCGTTCAGATTTATAGGACCGCTACCGAGGCTGTATTTCAAAAGACGCCGGTGGCTCGCCCGTCGCCTCTTGCGCCCAGTCCGATATAATTGAAGACCCATGTCTAATCTGAAATCAAGCGCCACGAAGCGCCAATGGGTGGAACCGCCAGCGATAGACCTGCCCGCAGCCTTGCGCGCCGCTGTCGGCGGACATCCATTGATCGCCGAGCGCCTGGCGCGCAAGGGCATCACGACGCCGGCCGCGGCGCGGACTTTCTTGTCGCCTGCCCATTATGGACCGGCGTCGCCAAGCGACCTGCCCGATATTGACCGGGCGGTCGCTCGCATAAAACGCGCCATTCGTGATCGCGAAAGCATTCTGGTTTGGGGCGACTTTGATGTCGACGGACAGACGTCGACAGCGCTGCTGGTCTCCGCGCTCAAGGCGAAGGGCGCCCAGGTTAGCTATCATGTGCCGAATCGCTTTAGCGAAGGCCACGGCATCCACTTGCCGACGCTCGCCGAAAAACTGGACGGGGGCGTCAATCTGATTTTGACCTGCGATACCGGCGTGGCCGCCCACGAAGCGGTGGACTACGCGCGGGGCCGCGGGGTGGATACGGTCATCACCGATCATCATGCGCTGCCGGCGGAGCTGCCCGCAGCCTGCGCGGTGGTCAATCCGCGCCGCTTGCCGGCCGGGCGCCCGCTGAGCGAATTGCCCGGGGTCGGCGTCGCCTACAAGTTGATCGAGGCGCTCTACGGTGGCGGCGACAGTGATTTTCTGCTGGATCTGGTGGCCCTGGGCATCGTCGCCGATGTCATGGTGCAAGTGGACGATACCCGTTATTTGCTGCAGCGCGGCCTCGATGTCTTGCGGAGCAATCAGCGTCTGGGCCTGCGCGCCCTGCTGGAACGCGCCCAAATCGCCCCGGCTGACCTCAACGAGAGGCATATCGGCTTCGAGCTGGCGCCGCGCTTGAATGCCTTGGGACGGCTGGGCGATGCCAATCCGGCGGTCGAATTGCTCTGCACCGCCGATTGGCAGCGGGCGCGTCAACTGGCGAATAACCTGGAAGGTCTGAATGCCAGGCGCAAATTCCTGTCGAACCAGGTCTATCAGTCAGCGATGGCGCAAATCGAAAACGAGCCCTCACTGCTCGATTACGCCGCGCTCGTGCTCAGCCACAGCGATTGGCACAGCGGCGTGATCGGCATTGTCGCCAGCAGACTGGTCGAGGAATTCGCCCGTCCGGTGGTGCTGCTGGCCACGCCCGACGAGACCGCGCGCGGCTCCGCGCGTTCCCTTGCCGGCGTCGATATCACCTCTGCGTTTGGAGAGGTGGCGCCGCTTCTGTCCCGTTACGGCGGGCACAGCATGGCGGCGGGCTTGAGCATGCCGGCGGACAAAGTCTTCGAGTTCCGTCGCGCCCTCTCGGCGGTCGCGCGCGCTATGGCCGGCGCGGGACCGACCCGACCAAGCCTGGACATCGACGGCTACCTCGAATTGGGCGAGATCTCGCCGGAAATGACGCGGGATATGGAGCGCCTGGCGCCCTTCGGCAATGGCAATCCGCCGCTGACCCTGGCGACGCGCAATCTGACCGTTGCGAAACAAACCGGTCTGGGGCGTCGCGGCGAACATCTGGAGCTACACGTGGAAGACAGCACGGGCATGCAACAGCGGGTGATCTGGTGGCGCGGCGCCGGTCAAGAGCTGCCGGCCGGGCGCTTCGACCTGGCGTATACGCTGCGCATGAACGACTACAAGGGGATGCGTGAACCGCTGCTCGAATGGGCTGACTACCGGCTAATCTCGACCGCTGCGCTGCAGTTGCAAGAAGAAGCAGTTTCCCTTGAGCTAATTGATCATCGTCGGTCTATGGCTCCCGCCGAGCAGCTCGAAGTTGAGCTGGCGCGCTTTCCCGATGCGCTGATCTGGTCGGAAGTCGACCAGATCGCCGGCGCGCTCGATCGTCTGCGCTTGAGTCCGGCGGAAACCTTGATCGTCTGGACGGCGCCGCCGTCGGCGGAAATATGGTCGGCCGCCCTCGCGACAGTGAACCCGGCTCGCCTGATCCTTTTTGGCAAGCGCCCCGATGCTGATAGGGGGACGAGATTCCTGGGACGACTGGCTGCTTTGGTCAAGTTCGCCTTGAATCACAAGGACGGCGCGGCGCAAATTGAGGCGCTGGCGGCAGCCACGGGACAGCGCGAACGGGGCGTCCAGGTTGGCTTGCAAGTACTGCGGGCCCTCGGTAAACTCCAATATCGCATCGGGCGGACGGGCGAATATCACCTGATGGAACGCGACGACCCGCCTGGCGACGACCTGAAAACACTGCAAAACCGCTTGGACTTGGTCCTGCGCGAGACCCGCGCCTACCGTGATTATTGGCAGAAAATGCGAGTTAAGGGATGACAAATGGCGATTCCGCAGTCGGTATCTTGGTGGTGCTTTGAACGCGACGACATCGACCCGGTCGATTTGCTGCGGACTTGCAAGGCAATCGGGTATATGGCAATGGAGTTGGCGCCGGTTGAGCAGTTTGCGCTGGTTCGGGATCACGGGTTGGAAATTGCGGCTCATCAATTGCACGTCCCGCTGACCCAGGGCATCAGTCACCCCAAGTACTGGGACGATATTCAAAGGCAGGCGGAAGAAAACTTCAAGCTCGCCGGGCGCTGGAATATCCCGAATTTGATCGTCTTCAGCGGTGATCGAGAGGGCCTGCCGGACCAGGAAGGCGCCGAAAACGCCATTAAACATCTGGAGCTACTGGCTCGCGATGCAGAATCGGCCGGTGTCACCCTCATCCTGGAGCTGCTCAATAGCAAGCTCGATCACCCCGATTATCAGTGCGACCGCAGCGACTGGGCCGTCCAGGTTGTCTCCGCCGTGAATTCGCCGCGGGCGCGCATTCTCTACGATATTTATCACATGCAAATCATGGAAGGCGACGTCATACAGACGATCCGCGACAATCATCAATGGTTCGCCCACTATCACACGGCGGGCGCGCCCGGCCGCAACGAAATTGATGACTCGCAGGAACTGAATTACCGCGCCATTTGTCGCGCGATCGCCGAGACAGGCTACACTGGCTACATCGGCCAGGAATTTGTCCCAAAGGGCGATTGGAAAGCGTCCCTGCGGGACGCCTTTGCTGTATGCAATGTCAATGCCTAGTACGAACCCCGGTGCGGGTAGCGCCGCATCCAGGTCGCCGGACTGTTGTATTCCTGCAGCAAGGCGATGCCGCTGACGATTATGCCCATACCGAACATCATCGTCAGCGTGATTTCTTCCCCTAGCACCAGAACCCCGCCGATACCCGCAACGATGGGAATGATATAGGTGGTCATCACCGCCGGCGTAGCGCCGAAACGCTTGATGTTGTAAAAGGACAGCAGCAAGCCCAGGAATGTGCCCATAATCGCGGAGTAGAGCAAGGCAAGGTATCCGGACCCGGTGACCGCGCTCAGGTCAAAGCCGACCGTAAGCAATGAAAGCGGCAACACCACCAGCGCCGTGGTGAAGATACGTATGCTGCCTACGTCATAGGCGTCATAACCGGTTAGACGTTTGCGCGCGTAAATAATCATTATCGAACTGAAAATCATGGCGACTGTTACCAAGAGGAAACCGGTGGACGCCGTCGATTGCGCATCGGGCAAGCCGTCTTCGCCGCTGATCGCCAGCAGCATGGCACCACCGAGCGCCAGACCGACCCCGAAGACCTTGCGCCGACTTAGTAGTTCATCGGGCAAGGTAAAATGCGCCAAAATGATAGTAATCGCGGGTCCCGTGCTCAACAATATCGCCGATACGCCGCTCGACAGGTGCTGTAGAGAAATGATCACGCAGGTCATCGGGACCGCCGTTCCGAAAATGCCCAGCAGCCCGGCGCGCTTCCATAGCTCTCCGTCGCGCGGCAAGCGCCTGCCCGAGGCGATCCGGTATACCGACAGCGCCATCAGGCTGGAGATGATCATGCGTATGCCGATGTAGGTGGTCGGCTCGAACTGGCCGACGCCGAAACGAGAAAATACCATCGAGGAGCCAAACATGAAGCCGAGCAGGGTCACATAGGGAAGCGCTTTTATGTTCAAGAATTTGTTCCTGGCGCGGATAGATAAATGCGAGGGAGTATACAACAGACCTGGGGCAAAGTATAATTTCAATATGGATTACATCAAGAGTCTAGTTCGTCGCGAGGTAGAGAAGTACGCCGCGAGCGGCCGAGGGGCAAACGTCCTATTGTTCGCGATTCTAGATGACGAACAAGCGATTTATGCGGTGAATGGAGTTGACTATCCCGAGCGTAAGGATTTTGCGGGCGTAGTTGTATTGGCGCGCGTTGTCAAGAACATGGTTGTCATTGAAGAAGATATGTCGGATAAGAAACTGGTAGATGCTTTAATTCAATCGGGGATTTTGCGAGATCAGATCGTGTTGGCTTATGCGGGCGAGCCTATCCCGGACGCGGATTTATTTGAGTTAGATGTTTAGATCCGCTTGCTGATCATTTTGAAAACATCTCAACATACAAGTGCTGCCCGTGTTCTATCATTGCTTTTACAGTTTGTGATTAAGCCGATTGAACGAAGATAAGTTCGCATTGGGAGAAGTTCCAACGGATTTGAAGATTCCCCACCGCAAATCAATCGACAAATTGATGTTCTGGCCGCGGCGATTGCCATTCTCGAACATGTCGCTGAAAACGGAAAAGCGCGAGCCAGCGGCTCGTCCCTCGGTGTTCTCCTCGGTGGTTAAGCTCCTATGTGCCCTGCATATCTTCGTGGTGGATTCTAGCTCCATACGCCCATGACCACCGGTCCCTGCCACCCGCTGGATGCCGCCGCGGTCGCAGTCACCCGCGCCCATCTCAGGGGTCGGCATTGTTGACCGGTGTAATAGGTCGCTCGCCTTGAAACACAGCGGCGATATTCCGCGCGCACAATTGACGAGCCGCCCGGCGGCTTTCGCGGGTGCCGCCGCCGATATGGGGTGTCAGGCAGACATTGTCCATCCCGAGCAGAGCCGGATGTACCTCTGGCTCGAATTCAAACACATCCAGCGCGGCCCCGGCAATCGCGCCGTCAAGAAGCGCGCGGGCCAGCGCCTCTTCATGGACCACCGCGCCCCGCGACATGTTGATCAGATATGCGCCCGGTTTCATTCGCGCCAGGCGCGCGGCGTCAATCAGATGGCGCGTATGCGCTGTGAGCGGCGTGTGAATGGTAATCACATCGGCTTCTGTCATCAGATCGTCAAGCGCGCGATAGGCGGCGTCCGTGGACGGCGTGCTGTTATGATAGATGACAGTCATGTCAAATGCTCTGGCGCGCCGGGCGACCGCTCTGCCGATACGCCCATATCCGATCACCCCCAGCGTCTTTCCCGCCAACAGCAGCCCGTCCCAGATTCCCGGCTGGAAACCATCGGCCGCCCATTGCTGCGAACGCACATAGCGATCTGCCGCATTGATCTGCCGCAGCAGATTCAGAATCAGGGCGAAGGCGCAATCCGCGGTAGACGCCACAAAGGCATCCGGGACATTTGTCGCCCAAACATCGCGTTGCGCCATCATATCAAGATCAAGATTATCAACACCAATCGCCACATTTGCCACAATCTTGAGGCGTGGCGCCGCATCGAGCAGTTCTTTATCCACGGTCAGTTCCGCTTGATTGATTATGCCATCCAGCTCGGAGGCGTGTCTCAGCACGGTTTCGCGCGGCATCAAGCGTCCGCCGGCCGGACCTTGGATGACCTGCGCCAAACCTGCCAAGGGTTCAAGCGCGTCATTCGGCACGGCATTGGTGATCAAGACCTTCTTCATCATCATCACATGCCCTGCTTTGCACGGGCTCCGGTCGCTCTGATGCCATCTCTAAGTTCATACATAGAAGCTGCGGTCCTTTGGCGGCGTTCTTAGGCCTGGATGTTTTGTCAGAATCGCTTCATCGATGTCAAAGCCCAAACCGGGTCGGTCAGGCAGAACAAAAAATCCTTGCTCAATCGGCAGTTCGCGCGACAAGCAGTCATCGCGCCAGGCTACATCCTTGAACATGAACTCTTGTCGATAGAAGTTGGGTATTGTCGCCATCGTATGCGCCGAAGCGATGGTCGAAATGGGACCGTTGGGATTGTGCGGCGCAATCGGCACATTGTATGCTTCCGCCATATTGGCGATCTTGCGCATTTCGCTGATGCCGCCGCAACGCGTGATATCCGGCATCAGTATGTCCGCCGCCCGCGCGTCGAGAACGCGCTTTGCCATGGCGCGGGAATGCAGGCGTTCGCCCACACAAACCGGCAGCGATATCCGACTGCGAATGTCCGCGATGGCGTCCGGGTATTCGGGCAAGGCCGGCTCCTCGTACCACATGCAGTTAAAATTGAGTTCGGACAGTCGATGCGCCATTTCAACGGCGGTCGGCCCATTGAGGAAGGCATGGGTTTCAATGGCGATTGGCAGGTCCGGCCCGACGGCTTCCGCCACCGCCTCGACCAGCTCCAGCGCAAGCCGCTTCTGCCCGGCGCTCAGCGCATTGGTGTCGGATAGATCATCGCCGTAGCCGTAATGAACATGGGCAAAGGGGTCGAACTTGAGCGCGGTGAAGCCGGCAGCAACGGTTTCCTTCGCTTGCTGGGCATAGCTTTCGGGGGAGTGATCGCCGTCGATAAACCAGTAATTGGCGTAGAGTTGAATGCGTCGGCGGTACATCCCCCCGAGCAATTCATAAACCGGCGCATTGAGCGCCTTGCCCTTGATATCCCACAAGGCGATATCGATGGCGCTGATGGCTGAAAGCAGCGGACCGGCCTGCCCCAGCCAGTGCATATCGCGGTAGATTTTCGTCCAGATGTAATCAATGCGACGCGCGTCCATACCGGTGACGAACTGCCCGACGTGCTGGCATGCGGCTTCAATCAAGGGCGAGCCGGGCCAGTTGGTCGCCTCTCCCCAGCCATGAAAACCCGCGTCGGTCTCGACTTTGACCAGCGTCCAATTGTATTTGATGCCTTCAACAAGATAAGTTTTTACAGCGCTGATCTTCATCACGCCGGCTCAAATTCGATCGGCAGCGATTTTAAGCCGCGAAACAAGGCGCTGTTCCATTCCAGGTTGTCGTGCGCCAAGCGCATGTTCTTCAGCCGCCGCAAGAGTCCGCGGAAGGCGACCGGCGCTTCCAGCCGGGCCAGCGGCGCCCCCAGGCAGAAATGCGGCCCATAACCAAAGGCGAGGTGCTTATTCGGCGAGCGCGTGATATCGAGCCGGTCGGGATCGGGAAACTGGGCGGGATCGCGGTTGGCGGCGCCAAGAAACTGTACGATTAGCTGACCTTTTTCGATGGTTGCGCCATCGATTTGCACCTGACGCGTGGCGATACGTCGGTTGCGCTGGAAGGGACCTTCATAGCGCAGAAATTCTTCGGTCGCCGATTCCGCAAGATCAAGATTGTCGCGCAGGCGCCTGAACTCAGCGGGATGTTTCAGCAAGGCGTACATACCGTTGGCGATGAGATAGGTGGTTGTCTCGTGCCCGCCGATCAGAATTGTCACACAACTCGATACCATCTCTTCTTCGCTGAGCTTGTCCCCTTCCAGTTCCGCCTGAACCAGGGCAGTGATCAGATCATCTTCGGGCTCTTGCCGCCGCTTGGCATAGATGTCGCGGAAGTATTGCTGCATCGCCAGCAAGGCGTCTTGTGATTTGAGCAAGACCTCCGGGCTGGGTTTCGGCGTCGCCATGAAGCCGACGATTTCCCCGGACCAGGCCTTGAACTTGGCGTGGTCTTGCACCGGTATGCCCATCATTGTCGCGATCACGGTGACCGGCAGCGGGTATGAAAAATCCCAGATGACATCCATTGCGCCGCGCTCGATCTGCCCGTCAATCAGCCGCTCGACGATGTCCTGGACATATGTTTCCATTTTGCGGATTGCCCGCGGCGTGAAGGCCATGTGCACCAGCTTGCGCATACGGGTATGGTCGGGCGGGTCAACATTGATAAGCCCTTGCGAATAATGGCGCACCAATGGCTCGACTTTCTCCCATAGCGGTTCCGGCAATTCCATCGTAGCGGTCAGCCGCCCCAGACTGGTAAATGTCTGATAGTCCTGCAGGGTCCAGGTGATATCCTGATAGCGAGTGAGCATCCAGCAACCCCAGGCGTCGCTCCAGTAAACGGGTGCTGCCGCGCGCATTTCATTATAAACCGGATAGGGATTCTCATTAAACGCATCCGAAGTGAGGGCGCTATCGAATTGACCCATGCTATTGCCGCCTCCCGGTCCAGGAAAACCCCGAGCGATAATTGCCAATCACCTCGGAAGTGAGCAGATAACGATCATAGATGCGCAGGGTCTGGATTGCGGCGCCTATTGCGACCCGTTCCCTGTCGGCTTCGTCGGAGGCGCCGTCCTGCACGCTGGCGCTGCCCGGCGCGATTATCGGGTTTTTGGACGCGCTGTTGACATGGCGCAATTCCGGACTGAAACGGCCCCAGCCAAATTGCCGAAAGGCGCCGCCGTCGCACAGGACCCCGTCAACGATAAAGGAGATGATTTTGGGCCCGCCGTCAACCACAACCGCCAGGTGATGCAATTTGCCCGCCTCCAGCATGTCGATGTCGCAATCCCAACGGGCTTCTCCCCGTCCGTCATTCAAGATGATTTCGACAGTGCCGCGCGCGGAGGTACTCAAGGCCCAGCCCTGCCCGTTCGGCGCGCGCGCGTCCAAAAGCCGCTGGCCGCCATCCAGCCGCTCCAGCCGCAGCCATGTTTCTATCGTGAAGCCGCTGCGCAGGTCTTTCGCGCCAAAATCGGGGCGCTGGTGGTCGCGGATGTTGAAAGCGGGCAGAGGCGGTATGACAACATGCCGGTCTTCATCAGCTGTGACGGAGTCGGCCTGCCACTCGATAAGGCAACCTGCCTTGGTCATGAGGCCGCCGTCTTCAAGCTGCCCCCACAGCCCTTCCAGCAGGTCCTGATCCAGTTCATGGACCCGCGCCTTGTCCTTTTGCGTTTCCAGCAGATAGGTCTTGCCATCCTCTTGAATTAGATCGGGATAGCTCATGCGGATATAGCTGTCGTCGTCGTATAGAACTATCTCCGGTTGCGACCACTGGATGACTCGGCCCGCCGCGGTATCGACCTCGATGCCGCCGCAAAGCCAGACCGGATTGCGATCTTCGTACCAATTGCCGCCGTGATTATGAAACCAGTACAGGTACTTCCCGTTTTGGCACTTCCAGGCGAAATTGGCGGCGCGCGGATGCTTCATCAAGCGGCCGTTGGCATAACGCTTGTATGCCGGCTGCGTCCAGGTATATCCGCCGTCGCGGCTGTAAGCGCAGGCTGGATGGCCGTCGATGGTGCGGTAGACGCTGTAGATCGCGCCGTCGCTGAGCACGCAGTAGCTCTGTTCTTCGGCGATGGGACCGCCGCCGGGGGGCGTTCTCAGGCCGGCATCGCCATCGGGCAGGGTCTCCCAGACGATCCTTTCCGGGTCGGTTTCCGTCATGATGTTTTCGCTGCGCAACAGGACGCCCTCGGAACGGGTGAAAAAGCCGTGACCCAGACCGCCAACTTTGTGCAGGGAAACATAAGCCGCGCCCGCATGGATAAATGACTTGCCCACGTTCCAGAAGTAGCGGACCGCGCCGCCGTAGGGGTTTTCCCGGTCAATGGCCATCTCGCGCACAGGAACGTTATAACGTTTTGACGACCAGGTCAGCCCGTGATCGTCGCTGAAGTTGAAGACGAAATAGCCTTGAGAATCCACGCGATAGCATTTGCCGTCTTTGTAGGGCGGGTCATCCGCTTTGACATGGCGGCGGTCATCGGTGTTGTGATTGTAAAACAGGTAAATGCGCCCGCTCGGCGCTTTCAAGGGGACGGCATAAGACGCTTCCGGCCCATCCGCGGGTTCGACAGCGACCGGAGCGGACCAGGTTCGCCCTTGATCGGTGCTGCGCGTCGCGATGATATGTTGCCCGGAGGCGCCCTCGATACCGGCGCCGGTTGTCATCGCGCACAGCCAGGCGCCATCATCTGTCTTGACTACATAGGGTTGATCACTATAACGTTCAGTGGGGATTTCTCGCCCGGCGGCGATCAGTCGATTGTCAGCCATGTTTTCTCCTTAATTCTCAAGACCTTGCAGTGTCAATTCAGCGGCGAAGTGACAAGCGGCGGTATGATTTGGCGCGACCTCCGCTAGCGGCGGCTCCTGTTCGCGGCAGATCTGTTCCGCATAGGGACAGCGCGGATGAAAATAACAGCCGCGCGGCGGATGCGCCGGGTCGGGCAATTCACCTTCGATGCCGCCGGTCTCGGGCAGGGGTTGATCGGGATCCGGCCGCGGGATGGCGGAAAGGAGCGCCTCGGTATACGGGTGCCTCGGGCGGGCAAAAAGCTCCCGCGTAGGCGCTTGCTCGACCAGCTTGCCCACGTACATGACGGCCACTTCATCCGACACATGTTCCACCACGCTCAGATCGTGGGCGATGAACAAATAAGTCAGGCCAAGTTCTTCCTGCAGGTCCTTGAGCAGATTCAGTATTTGCGCCTGTACCGAGACATCCAAGGCCGAGACGGCCTCATCGCAGACGATCAGTTGCGGATTGATGCTCAGCGCGCGGGCAATGCCAATCCGTTGACGCTGACCGCCGCTAAAGGCATGCGGATAGCGTTTCATATAACGCAGATCCAGGCCGACCAACTCCAGCGCGGCGCGCACACGATCTTCCAACGCTTTTCCCGCCGCGATTCTGTTAATGCGCAAGGGTTCACTGACGATATCAAAGACGGTTTTGCGGGGGTCAAGGCTGGAATAGGGGTCTTGGAAAATCATCTGCATGTGCTTGCGAAACTCGCGCAAGTTCCGTCGATTGAGTTGAGCGAGGTCGGTTGTCACCCCTTCATGATGAAACAAGATTTCGCCGGCGGTGAGATCAATGGCGCGCAAGACACAGCGCCCCAATGTGGTTTTCCCCGATCCCGATTCGCCGACCAAGCCCAGCGTCCGACCTTTGTCGATGCTCAGGCTGACATGATCGACCGCTCGCACATGGCCGACAACCCGCCGCAACAAACCCTGTTCGATGGGAAAATATTTCTTCAGGCCGCGTACTTCCAGCAGGCTTGGCTCGCGCATTTGGGCCTATTCCTCGTTCTTAATCAACGTTGCCCGGGCGAGCAGAAGGTTCATTCTTCTGTGTTAGCGCGACAGGCCGATTCGCTGCCGCCGAACGGCTGATGGCGTCAACGGTAATTGGGGGGCGCAAGCGGACCGAATTAGTGGCCGGATCGCAATCGCGCAGCCATTTATCCGTGATGTATTTTCCCAGCAGGAAATGTTTGCGATCGGGATAAAACAAGATGCGCTCGTCGCCGTCATCAACAATGCTGGGGTAAACCGCGACCTGCGTGCCACCGGTATTTGGCAGCAGCACGCCGTTTGAGGTGGCGAAGATTTTGGGCGGTCCAAACCGCAGCGGGTGGTCTTTTTCGCCCGCAATTTCCCGCCCGACGGTCAACCAGACCGGATAGCGGTTGTGCTTGGAATCAATCGGCGATTTGCCGCCGTTGGCAGTGCCGTCGTTATTGTAAAACAGCAGCAAGTAGCGCCCGTCATGGCAGCGATAGAGCGGGCTGGGCGACATCGGATTCAGGATGGGGTTCCCGCCCGGTTCATATCGCAATACGCGCGGCTTGTCCCATGAGCGGCCATCGTCCGTCGACAGCGCATAATAATTGACGCCATGCAAAGTCCGAAAGACGCAAATGAGCCGCCCGTCAGACAGCGCCTGAACCGTCGGCTCCTGGGCGACGCTGACGCCGGGACGGTAGGGATTGTCAACCTGCAAGCCATGCGGCGCCTGGGGCCAGGTTGTAACGATCAGCTTGTTCGGGTCGCGCTCGCTGAGGATGTTTTCAAAGCGCATGAAATAGATTTCTGACCAGTGTTCCAGCAAATTTAAGCTTAGCTTGACCGCGGGATCCCAGGTATTGCTCGCCCAGCGCGTAAAGGGCGCCAGCACGTGGTCTTCCGGCGTGACGAAGACGTTTTGGTAGACGATCCAGTTGGGCGGCACGGCCGGGTCGCGGTGGCTGATGGCGCTCGGCGCAATCGGGAAGTCAAAAGTGGCGGCGCTCCACGTGCGACCGTCGTCATCGGAAAAGCGGCAGCGCACCAGCCCGGTTGTGTCTTCGCGGGCATCGTCGATCCCCACATTCTTGTTGTAGATGTAATAGACGCGGTGCCCGCCGTCGGCCAGTAGATCGGGCGCGACAATGGGAAAGCCCCAACTCGCCAGCCCCGTCCCGGCCGCGTCGTCGGCTTGCGGGCCATCAATGATTTGCGGTTCCGACCAAGTCGCGCCGCGATCAAGCGAACGGCTAAATACCACCCGTTGATCGCCGGCGTTTTCGAATGTAGATTGCGTCCAGAATCCCAGGAATGTGCCCGGCGGCGTCTTGACAACGAGAAAATGCTGATTGCAGGCGCCTGGCCCAGCGAAGTCTTGAGGAATATAAGCCAGCAAATCCGGCTCGGTGCGTTCCCATTCGTTTTCCAGATAAAGATCGTTCATGCTTACACATTCCATCCTTGTTTTAGTAGTCCTAAATTTGCACAGGCTAGATTAATCCCCTCTAAATATCCTTCATTGTGTAATTTCAGGTAAGTAATGAGAAACGGAAAAAGCGACGAGTCTTAGGGGCGTTTCGTTGAAAGGCCCAATCTGTAGGATTCATTTCTATTGGGCGAGCCAAGGCTCGCCCCTACATATCCAAATATATCCGGATTTGCATTTCTTTGAGTTGCTTGGCTATTCGTAAAGCACACAATTCACGCTGTGCCCCGGCGCCACCGCGACGGCCGCCGGCATCCGAACATCGCATTTGCCGGCGATAAAATCGCCGCATCGACTGGCAAAGGGACATGCATCCGGCGGGTCCAAGGGCACCGGCACCGTGCCTTTGATGGTCGCCAAGTGTTTGCCTACGGTCGTCCCGAATTTTGGGATCGAACGCATCAAGCCTTTGGTGTAGGGATGCTTGGGGTCATTGAAGATCTGCCGCGACGCGCCATATTCGACGATCTTGCCCAGGTACATAACGGCGACATCGTCGGCCATGTTGGCGATGACGCCCAAATCGTGGGTGATGAACATAATCGCCATGCCATTGTCGCGCTGGAGCCGTTTCATCAAGCGCAGTATCTGGGCCTGGATGGTGACATCCAGGGCGGTTGTCGGTTCATCTGCGATCAGCAAGCGCGGGTTCAGAATGATGGCCATGGCAATCATGCTGCGTTGGCGCATCCCGCCCGAAAGTTGAAAGGGATATTCGTCAATGCGTCTCTCGGGCGCTGGAATCCCTACCTCGTCCAGCAGAGCGATCACGTGTTTTCGCGCCGCGCGTTTGTCCCGCTCGCCATGCACAAACAGCGCCTCCATGATCTGGTTGCCGACGGTATGAACGGGCGAGAAGGCGGTCATCGGCTCCTGGAAGATCATGGCGATATCGCGCCCGCGCAGGTCACGCATTTCATCGCCGTCTTCATCCAGTTGCGTGACATCGACCGCGCCCGACTCGTGATGCAGCAGGATTTGTCCGCGCATGCTGCTATTCTTTTTCGGCGTGATGCGCATGATCGACTGCGCCGTCACACTCTTGCCACAGCCGGATTCGCCGACGATGCCCAGCGTGCGATTCTTCCGGATGGTGAACGAAACGCCATTGACAGCCTTGAGCGTGCCCTCTTCAAGCTCAAAATAGGTGTGCAGATCTTTCACTTCCAGCAAGGCATCCGGCATCATCACAATTCCTTGAAAGGATCGGCGGCGTCGCGCAAGCCGTCACCGACAAAGTTGAACAGCAGAACAGTGGCGATGACAAAGAGAGCTGGCGTCAGCAGCCAGGGATACAAGGCGATATTGGAGATATTTTGCGCGCCTTCCAGCAATGTGCCCCAACTGACCGCGGGCGGGCGTATGCCCAGCCCGAGGAAACTAAGCGCCGTTTCACCCAGGATCATGCCCGGTATGGCGATGGTGATATTGACGATCAGGAAGCTGATATAGCCGGGTAAGAGATGGTCATAGATGATGCGTATATCGCTGGCGCCGGCGATCTTTGCCGCCATGATGTAATCGTGTTCGCGCATTTCCAGCAGTTTCGCGCGCACCGCCCGCGCCAGCCCAGTCCAGGTCATTGTCGACAATATAATTGTGATCGCGAAGTATGTCCGGGTGACGGGCCAGTCAATCGGCACTATAGCCGCCAGGGCAATCCAAAGCGGAATCTGTGGTATGGCGCTAAGGATCTCGGTGATACGCATGATCACAATGTCAACCGCGCCGCCATAAAAGCCGGAAATACCGCCAAGCGTCGCGCCCAGAAAAAAGCTCAGAAACACGCCGACCAAGCCAATGGTCAAGCTGATGCGGCTTGCCGCAAATATGCGCGAGAATACATCGCGCCCCAACTGGTCCGAGCCGAGCAGGAATACCTTGCCCTCGCCGGCATCGAAGAAGTGCCAATCCATCGCGATCCGGCCCCAAAAGCGGTATGGCTCGCCACGCGTGAAAAAATTGATGCGATGTATCGTTTCCGTATCTTCGGTATAAATGCGCTCGAAGGTATCGAGATTGAGTTCATATTTGAGCCCATATACAAAAGGACCCACGAAGTTGCCATCCGCGTCGAAAAAGTGAATGGGCGTCGGCGGCGTATTCACGTAACCTTGATGCTGCGTCACCGCGCGATAGGGTGTCCAGATTTCATGGGTGAAAGCCAGGAAATACAATATGATCAAGATCACGACGGAAATCAGCGCCAGCCGGTGTCGTCTGAACCGCCGCCAGATCAACTGCTGTTGTGAGGCGAAGTAATAGCGCTCTTCGGCTGCGGAAATGCCGCTGCCCAATGCTGTCGCCCCGCCGGCTTCTTCAATCGGCGCTGATATTATGTCACCCCCTTTTCCATGCGGATGCGCGGGTCGTATACCGACAGCAGGATGTCGCCGAGAATCACCCCGATGACCGCCAGAATGCTCTGGATCATCAGGATACTCGTTGCCAGCTCGACATCTTCCGCAAGCAATGCGCTGAACAGAAGCGGTCCCAGCGTTGGCAGATTCATTACAATGGCAACGATTGTCTGCCCAGAGATAAGACGCGGCAAAATATAACCGACGGAGTTCACGATGGGGTTGAGCGCCAGACGCACCGGGTACTTGAATAGCAACCGGCGATAACGTACGCCTTTCGCCCGCGCCGTAATTACGTATTGTTGACCGAGTTCGTCCAGCAGCGTGGCGCGCATGGTGCGGATCGTGCCCGCAGTCTGCGCCGTGACGATCACGATAATCGGGATCCACAGGTGATTGAGCAGATCAAGCGCTTTCGCCAGCGACCAGGGCTGATCTTCCACACCCGGCGAAAACAAACCCCCGATGCTCAAGCCGAAGAATTTATGAAACAAAAAAAGTAAAATCAGCGCTAACAAAAAGTTGGGCGTCGCCAGCCCGATGAAGCCGACGAAGGTCCAGAAATAATCGCCCAGGCTATACTGGCGCGTAGCGCTGAAAATGCCGATCGGGACGGCCAGCGCGTAGGTTGCGATCAGGGATATGATGGACAGCAACATGGTTGCCGCAATGCGCTCGTTGATAAGATCGCTCACCGGTATGCCCAACATGGACTGCCCCATGTTGCCGCGCGCAAATTGCGTCGCCCAGATGAAATACTGAACATAGATAGGCTGGTCCAGCCCATATTGCGCCCGCAAGGCCGCTTCATCTTCCTCGGTGATGATGTCGCCTTCCGCCTGCCGCGCGTTGACAATGCGGTCAACCGCGTCGCCGCGCGGCAGTTGAACAATCATGAATATCAGAAAGCTGATGACAATCAGCACGAGGAAGGCGTAGAGAAGGCGCTGGATCAAATACTTGATAAAACTCATGTTAAGTCTTTGTATCCATCAGAACTGCGGTCTGCGCCAGGCTACGGAATGTTTCGCTTCCGGTGGGATGAGCAATCTATAGAGCGGCGCCCGTCAACATCGAGTTGACGGCCAGGCAGGCTCTGCTAGAAGTGGGGATGCCTCGCGCGAGGCATCCCCACTATGTTCTATCTTACTGTCCTAAGCTTCGTCGATGTACCACTGCTCAACATGGAAGGGCGCGTAGAAATTGGTATCGGATCCCCAGAACAATCCTTCCGTCGGTACATTGCGCAATCGGTTGGAGTAGATGACCGGCTGCGGCGTCAAGCCAACCGACGGGATGATCGGCAGTTTCTCGCCCCAATAGCTGAAGTATTGAGCCCCCAATTCAGCGGCTTCGGCCGAGTCACTTGGATATTGGCTGAATTCGTCCCACAGCGCATTGAGGTCCTTGATTTCCTGGGGCGGTTCGATGCCGGCTGCGCCACCGGAAGATATCCATGTGGTCCATCCGTGAGCCCAGAAGTGACGCGCCGGGTCGTTCACAGCGAAGTGATCGGGCGTGCCGCGTCCGAAGAGGGTTGCGCGACCGATATGCCACATAACGGTCATGACCTCGCCGCTCGTATACAGATCAAATATCAGATCGGGCGAGGCGCCTTGACAGATCAATTCGACGCCGATGTCGACGTAATCGCTGGCCATCAATTCGCAGCCCGACTGATGATCCACCAACCCATGAGCGATAATCGTCAAACGCCGGCCATCAGACAGCAAGCGGAAACCGGCATCGTCTTTTTCGGTCAAGCCAAGTCCATCGAGCAAGGCATTGGCCTGGTCCGGATGGTACTCGATTTTTTCGCTGAACCAGTCGTCGTTGAACCAGGGAAGGGTCTTCAGCGGTGTTGCCGGATGCGGCGCCGCCAGACCGAAGAAGAGCACATCGTTCATCTCGTCACGGTCAATGGCCATCGACAGCGCTACACGAAAATCGACACTCTGGAACAGCTCGCGCAGGACGTCATCGGGATAGTTCTGATTGGGGAACAGGGAGAATTCTGATGGACGTAGCGATTGCGCGATATAGGTCGTGAATCCGCCAGCTTCCTCCTCGCTGCGGTAGAGCCGCAAATCAGTCGGGCGCGTATAGCGCACGCCGAAATCCAGCTCGCCTGCCGAAAGGCGCAAGGCGTAAATGTCGAGGTCGCCCGCCAACGATACTTCGATGTTATCCATGTAAGGCAGTTGATTGCCCGCTTCGTCGACCTGATGGAAATAGGGGTTGCGCTCCAACAGGACGCGGTCGCTCTCGATGATGACCGGCACCCAACTGTCCATATAGGGCCGATCAAGCGGCTGCGCCGACAGATTGTAACCTTGGGCGCGTTTGCTATTGACGAGGTCGACCCAGGTTTCCAGGCCGGCTTCTTCCGCCAGCGCCTGGGCGTCTTCGTTGTATTTACCGTGATACTGCTTCAGCCAGTGTGATGGTCCGTACAAGCTGTTGTCGCTGGAAAAATGCGTGCGGCCAAAGCTGTCCATAGCGATCGGATAGGGTATCGCCCAGGTATAACTGAAGGTGTAATCGTCGATCACCTCAAAGGTCGCCACTTCACCGCCCGGGCGCCAGAAACCGCCGGGGCCATTGGGGCTAATATCGGGGTCGCTCATGATGTCTTCCCAATGCCAGCGGAAGTCCTCTGTGTTGAAGTCATCGCCGTCCGACCACTTCAGCCCTTCGCGCAGTTTGATAGTCAAGGTGCGATTCTCGTTAGTCCACTCCCAGCTTTCAGCCAGGTCCGCCTGGTATTGGCTGGCGGTGAAGTTGTAACGGAAGAGCCCGGTATGACGGATGCGCAGACCTTCGTCAAGGCGTTCGCCGATATCGCCGAAGCGCAGCGTCCCGCCGTAGCTGCCGATGGCGTCAACAACCGGAATTAGTTTGGGATTGCTCGGCAAGCGATCTTCAACGGGCGGCAGTTCGCCGGCTGCCACACGCTCGGCCAGCATCGGCGCTTCCGAATACATCATATCCTGGGCGAAGCCGGGCGCAAGACCTCCCAGCAAGACAAGCAAAACAATTGAAAACACGAACGAACGTCTCATTCTCATGTCATTCTCCTAGCAAGACTAAACCGTATTTGATAAGCAGTTTCGCTCTCTCGGTATGTCGATTTGGGTCCTCCTTTCATACGAATGTGAACAGACTATATAATAATTGATTTTCTCTGATGAAACAAAATTCTGCACGGCAGGAGCCAAGGGGGCGCATCCCAGATTGTTGGCGCATCAAGCCCCATCCCTCAAAAGGCGAAAACTCTGTGGGGGAGATCAACGGTCAGTGTTGGCGGTCAGCGTTTTCGCGCCCTGAGCGTCCAGTCAGGTCGCCCGAAAGTCACCGAAATAATTTCAAATCACCTTTGGATGGCGGTCGACAGATTGCGAGGGGGCGCCTGTAGCTAAAGCCTCCACAACGCTTAGGATGCGTCCGTTTGCCCAGGGGACTCTCAGCCCCTGTTTACGTTAACCGCGTCGCTCATGCGACGAGCAGGCTTACGATTTTGCGTGAGCGCGACAGACCTTTTCGCTGCCGCCGAGTGGCTACTGTCGTTCAATCCGCGTCATCCACCTTCATCTTGGGCATCTCAGGAGGATTGCTAAATTAAGCGGAAATAGCTTAGTGCGTTTTTTCATTGGGTTATACAATAACGTATGCCTTTGTATCATTTGCATTGTAATATGTCCTTTTACCAAAAAACACGGATTGACGGGGGTTCAAGAGGAGATTTTATGAGCCAAACCACGAGACCGCTTATTTTTAATGCAGACGAGTCTCGTCGACTCGGTTACAAATATCGCTTGGTTGTAACTGGCGCCTGGCAGCTGGCGACCGCTCGCCGAGAATATCAGATCAAAAAGCCCAAGCGAAATCAAAAGGGAGGGTGAACATGATTCTCTGTAAAAGCGGGCTGGGGACTATTATCTGTCCCCGGAAGGTCATCCTTCCGATGCTTATTCTTGCGCTGCTTTGCGTATTCTCCCTATTCGGCGCGCCGCAGAGTCTTGTCACGGCGCAGGAGCCGCCACTAGCAGCCCCGACCAACTTAACAGCGCGCGTCATCGCCGAGGGCGTCACATTAAGCTGGACGGCGCCGGCCGGAACAGTCGACGGTTATGAAATCTTGCGCCGGCGTCCCAACGAAGGCGAAACCTTGCTAACGACCCTGGTGGATAATACCGGCAACAGCGACACCAGCTACACCGATACCACCGCCACCGAGGCAGGCGTACGCTACGTCTATCGCGTCAAAAGCATTCGCGGCAATGATCGTAGCGACGAGTCAGACTTTGTCAGGGTCGACTATCCGACTATCGCGCTGCCGACGTCGACGCCAACAGCCACGCCAACGGCAACGGCAACGCCGACGGCAGTTGTCACCGTGTCGGTAAGCTGTGAGATCCTGACCGGCAACCAACACGACATCCTGCAATGCACGGCGACCGCCGGCGATCTAACGATAAGCTCCGCCGATTGGACCCCCAGTTTCGAGGAACAATACGCTCAAACAACAGACGGTCCGGTAGCAAACTGGGTTATCGCCGGTGAATATTGCGGCCAGAGTACAGATGTCGAGGTGGTGGCGACGGCCGGCGAAAGGATTCTTCCGGCGGCCGAAACCACAATTACGCTTGAGTGCGCGCCGGAGCCAGCCGACACCCTGACCGTAAGCTGTGAAAATCTGGTCGATAACGATCGGCAGATCCTGAGCTGCGCGCTGAGCGGCGGCGATCAAAGCATTACGTCGGCGCAATGGACCCCCCAATACGATACCGACGAGGCTCAAACAACTGAAGATGAGAATGTGACGGAAGCGACCTGGGACATCAGCGATGAGAATTGCGGCCAGACTACCAGTGTGGAAGTCGTTCCGCAGGCTGGCACAACGGTTCTTTCGACGGTTGAGACGACCATCTCGCTGCCCTGTCTCATCATCGTGGATGACGATTGCAGCCTGGCCAACGCGATCCGCTCCGCCAATGGGATCGCCCAGATTGAAGAAAGCGGCGACTCCGACGGCAACGACGATTGCGAGGATGGGGCCGACCCGGATGACAGCGCTACGCCGCCCGACACGGGCGATGACATCATCCTGTTGACGAAAAATGTCACCCTGACGGCGGCATTGCCGTCCCTAACGAGCCGAATTCAAATCGAGGGTGACGGCCACACCATCTCGGGCGATGCCAAATACCGCGTTCTTATGGTAGTTGACGGTCAGCTAGGCATTAATGATTTGACCATAAGCAAGGGTTTGGCTTCGACTGTGGGCGGCGGGATATATGTCAACAGCGGCTCACTGAGCGTACGCGACAGCGCGATAAAGGATAGCAAAGCCAATGACATCGGCGGCGCTATCTATGCCATCGACAGCGATGTTGATATTGCCGACACCGAGTTCAGCGGAAACATGACTGTGAAGAGCCATGGCGGCGGCGTCTACTTCATCAGTTCTAATGGCTTGAACACGCTGGACATTGTGGGCGCCACCTTCAAGAAAAACATGGCTACCGAAGACGGCGGCGCTTTGAAAACCGCGGGCGGTATCGCGACCATCAACAAAAGCACCTTTATCGAAAACACGGCCGACGAAGGCGGCGCGATTGAAAGCAGCCAAACCACACTTGACATCACGAACAGCACATTCAGCAACAACAGCGCCAGAGAAGGCGGCGGCCTGAGTTCATTTAGCTCTTTCGTGACGCTCACGCATACGACTTGGGCATACAATTCAGCGGAAGAGCAAGGCGGCGGCATTGCCATAATCGGCTGGACGGGCAACTTCAAGATCCGCAACACCTTGATCACCGACAGCAAAAGCGGCGGCGATTGCGACAGCGGTCCCAATCCCGACATCATCATCGAGTTCAGCGGCAACATCATCCAGGACGGATCTTGTACGCCTGAACCAGCCGAGAGTCAGGCGGCCGGCGCAAGCGGCCAGGCCGAGGCACAGCAAGTTTTCGTCGCCGAGGCGCAGAACACAGGCGCGAGCAACGATCCCCAGATTGGCGGGCTCACGGGCAATCCGCCGCATCACCCGCTGCAATGGGGAAGTCCGGCGATTGACGCCGCTGACCCGCTCTATTGTTTGCTAGACGATCAACCCGACACCGCCCGCCCGCAATACGGCAACTGCGACGTCGGCGCTTACGAATACCCGCGGGCACCGGATCCGCCGCCCGCGCCACCCGCAGACCCGACTGACGAACCTGATGATGACCCGCCCGCGCCCGATGACACGCCGACCGCCGTACCCGCGACTCTAACGCCCACGCCCACGTCCGTGCCCTTCATCTGCATTGTGAACGGTCGCATCATCGTAAAGTCGCCTGATAATGATGTGGAATGCGCGGAGATTGACACGATTACGCTTGATAAGCACCCGGCGCTGGAGGGCATACGATTCGCCATGAGGTTGTGGCGAGCCAATAACGATTGTATGCACATCGTCTCTGAAAGTGACAACCTGTATCGCTTGGCGATCCAATACGATACGACGGTGGAAGTCCTCAGACGCCACAACAATCTCACTTCCGACATACTGAGCGTCGGCCAATTGCTGTTGCGTCCTTCATGTTCGCCGGAGGCTGCCCACTTTTCCCCGGGAACGGAGGTCTGCTTCACAACCCCGGGCCGGCTGGTCTTTATCGATACAGCTACGCCTGAACGAACCGTGCATGTGCTCGAGACCTATCTAAGCGACGGCATGACCTGCGGCGGGGTCAACCAACCGGGCATCGTTGCCCTGGTCGCCAACGACAGCGGCTAAGCATGATCGCTTGAAGCCGGCATCCGCTCGGTCACGGACGCGCGTCCGTGACCGAGCGGCAATCTTGCCTGCGGCGGATTGAAGGGTTGGGGCATCAAGTCCACAAGTCCAAGCGCCGTTGAGACGGTCGCGATTTGACAGTGCGCGCCGTTCCCGGGTTGCCGCCCTGGAACGGCGCTTGTTTTCGCGCTGCTAACCGGCTCTCATAGGAGAACCCCAGGGATGAAAGACTCGCGAACGCTGCTATATCGCGTGGCGGGTCCCTCGATTGAATTGGCGCTGAAATCGCCCGGCTGGGAGGCAGCCAGCGAGTGTGCCGCTGGTGAGGCGACAATGCTATTGCCGGCATGGGTTGCGAGGGCTAGAATTGTCCCATGATACGACAACTGTTTGACTTAAGCGGACGTGTAGCGCTGGTGACCGGCGCTGCCCAAGGCATGGGCCGGGCTATGGCGCTCGCGCTGGCCGACGCCGGCGCCGACCTGCTGATTGCCGACATCAATACGGCCCTTCTGAATTCCAGCGCCGAAGCAATCCGCAAGCTGGACCGACGCGTACTTCCGGTGACTTGCGATGTAACGAATATCGAACAGGTTCGCGCGATGTTTGCGGAATTGGATCGGGAATTCGATCAACTCGATATTCTGGGGAATGTCGCCGGTCCCGGCCAGTTGGCGAAACCGGAAGACATCGATCTTGAACTCATGGCGGATATTGTCATTGGCTTGACGGTCGCGCGCTTTTGCTGCTGTCAGGAAGCAGGCCGCCGCATGCTTGCGGCCGGCAAAGGCAGCATCATCAATATTTGCTCGATCGGGGGCGTCTCGGCATTGGGACGCGGCAACTTTCCTTACAGCGTCGGCATGGGTGGCGTGGCGCAGATGACTCGGGAACTAAGCACGGAGTGGAGCGGCAGAGGCCTGCGCGTCAACGCGATATTGCCGGCGCAAGTTATCAATCCCGGTTTGGCGCAGCGCATGCAAGCCGACGAGAACCTTGAGCGGCAGTTCCTTGCCGGCATACCCATCGGACGTATGGGACGGCCGGAGGACATCGCCGGTTTGGCTGTATTCCTGGCATCGGACGCCTCGGCCTGGATTACCGGGGCGTTGATCCCGCTGGATGGCGGCAACCTGGCGCTGAATGCGGGCGGCACGCCCGGCCCAAGTGTATAGCGCTGTCCAGTTGCCTATGGCTGCTCGGCCATAACCGGATTGCTCAAAACGCCCAGACCTTCGATTTCCATATTTACTGTTTCGCCGGGCCGCAGCCAACGTGGCGGCCTGCGCGCGGCGCCGACGCCCGGAGGCGTGCCGGTCGACACGATGTCACCCGGAATCAGTGTCATCACCTCGCTTATATTCGCCACCAGTTGCGGCACGTTGAAGATCAGTTGACTGGTGCTGGAATCTTGCAATGCCTCGTCGCCGATCCAGAGGCGAATGGCGAGATCCTGCGGGTCCGGCACTTCGTCCGCGGTGACCAGTGCCGGTCCCATCGGCGCGAAGGTATCAAAGGATTTGCCCATAGTCCACTGGCTGGTGCGCGTCTGATAATCGCGGGCGCTGACATCATTGACATTCAGGTATCCGGCGACATATTCCAGGGCATCGTCTTCAGAGACGTGGCGCGCCCGTTTACCGATGACGAAGCCCAACTCGGCTTCATAATCGACCATTTCCGTCACCTTTGGCAGAACAATCGCGTCGCCGGCGCCGATCAGGGTATTGCTATACTTGCTGAAGACAATCGGGTAGTCCGGCAGCGGCTGTCCCGATTCCGCCGCATGGTCGGCATAGTTCAAGCCGATGCAGAGAATCTTGTCCGGATTCGGGATGGGCGCGGCTAGATTCACAGTTGCCGTATCGACAAGGTCATTTGCCGCTTCGGCCGCGGCCGCCGCCTTCCGCAGAGCTGACGGACCGGCTTCCAGCAGGGCGCGTATGCTGGGGGGAAGCGAAGCGTCGGCCGCCTGCAGGTCGGCGATCGCGTTTCGACCGCTTCGTTCGACGATGGCGCCGGGTCGGTATGCGCCGTCTTTCACGAAAGTAACCAGTTTCACGGTTTTCTCCTCGCTAGTCAGTTCACGAGCCAGAGGTATGGCGTTTCGACATATTGCTTGACGCGCTGCAGGAATCGCGCGGCGGGAGCGCCATCGACCAGCCGGTGGTCGAAAGTCAAGCTGAGCGTCATCATGTGCCGGATGGCGCTGCGTTCCGCTTCCGCATCAATCACTACCTGCCGCGCCACGATCCGCCCGATACCCAGAACGGCGGCTTGCGGCAAGCTGATAATAGGAGTGAAGACGTCAATATCGTACATGCCAAGATTGCTTATGGTGAAGGTTGCGTCGCCCAGGTGTTCCGGCTTGAGCGCGCCACGCCGCGCGAGCTCAACCAGTTCGGCGCTCGCGCTCGTCAACTCCAATAGAGAAAGCAGGTCGGCGTTGCGCAGCACCGGCGCGAGCAGGCCGCGTTCGGTATCCACCGCCACGGCGATGTTAATTGCCCCGCGCAGCAGGAATTCATCACCTGTGATAGACGCGTTGAGCGCGGGGTGCTCGCGCAGGGCTATTGCGACCAGCCTCGCCAGCAGATCGGTATACGTAGGCACGATGTCCGCGCCGTCCGCTTTGAGCTTGCGGCGCAACTGCAGTAACTCGGTCGCGTCGACCTCGCTGCCGAGCGTGACCGGCGCGGTGGTCCGGGCGCTTTCGATCATGCGGTCGCGCGTCACTCGCCGTATGCTTGTCATTGCCCGGCGCTTGTCCTCCGGGACAGCTTGCCGTTCCGCGACGAGTTTTTCCACGTCGGCCCGGGTTATGCGGGCGCCGGCAAAGCGCGCTGCCAGTTCGTCCAGCTCCAGGCCGGCATCAAGCGCGACGCGGCGCGCGACAGGCGTAATGTAGAAGTCCTTTTCGTCGTCGGCTGGCGCCTTCGCAGCGGCGGCGCGGACGTCGCGCTCGACAATGCGTCCACCCTGCCCGCTGCCTGTTACTGTCGTCCAGTCGATGTGTAGTTCGGCGGCGATGCGTTTCGCTCGCGGGCTGGCCGCGGGACCGCCCTTGGGCGCGGCTCTGCGCTCCTTTGTGGAGACTGCTTGGGCCTCTGGCGCGGCTGTTGCGGGCGGCTTAGTGCTTGTCGCCCGGGCTGGCGCTTCGTCCGCGGCCTTCAGTTCGAAAGGCGGCGCTTCCCCCGGTTGTACGAGATAAGCAAGCAATTCGCCGATCTTCACCGTCGAGCCAACAGGCGGCGCATCCGGCGCAATACGCAGAATGCCGCTGTCAAAAGCCTCTATTTCCTGGAGGGCTTTGTCGCTCTCGACGACAAAGATGATGTCGCCCGACTGCACTTGCTCGCCGTCATTTTTGACCCATTCGTCGAGGACGCCTTCTTCCATGGTCCAGCCGAGCTTGGGCATTACGATTTCTATCGCCATAGGGCAGCCTGTCTCATCCCGTAATAGCAACACTTGCGGTAGCGAAATGTCTTCGATGAACTGTCTTCCCGCGCAAGCCCCTCTCGCTGCCGTCGAGCGGCTACTCCGCCAGCAAATCCCGAATCGCCCGGGTGATCGCGGCCTCATCGGGAGTGACGGCTTTCTCCAATGTCGGGCTGTAGGGCGTCGGTGTGTGCATGCCGTTCAATCTGGCGATCGGCGCGTCCAAATCGTCAAAGCCGTTTTCCATCACCAGCGCGCTGATTTCGGCGCCGATGCCGCAGGGTCCGAAAGTTTCATCGACGATCAGCAGGCGCCCGGTTTTGTGGACCGATTCCAGTATCCTGTCGATATCGAGCGGCGCGACCGTGCGCGGGTCGATCACCTCGATTTCAATGCCTTCGCGCGCCATATCCTCGCAGATCGCGAGCACTTTTGGCGCCATCACGGTCAAGGCGACTACGGTTGCGTCGCTGCCCGACCGGATGACAGCCGCTTGCCCGAATGGAATGCTGTATGCTTCCTCTGGAACGCGCCCGCGTCTGTTGAGCAGCAATTTGTGCTCCAGAAACAGAACCGGATCGTCGCCAGTGAGCGCGGTTTTCATCAGGCCTTTGGCGTCATAGGGGGTGGATGGCAGGGCGACGCGTAAGCCCGGAATGTGCACGAAAAGCGGATAGTAGCTGCCGGAATGATGCGTCGCGGCCGCGCCCCCTATGCCGATGCAGCCGCGCAGCACAATCGGCATTTTGATGCGTCCGCTGCTCATATACTGGACCTTGGAGATCTGGTTGAGCAGCTCGCCCATCGAATCCAGAATGAAGTCGATAAACATGAAGTCGACGACCGGGCGCGCCCCGGTCATGGCGGCGCCGGCGCACATGCCGACGAATCCCCGCTCGACAATCGGTGTATCGCGCAGGCGCATGGGTCCATATTGCTCGTATAGCCCCAAGGTAGTATTGAAGTTGCCGCCGCGCTCGCCGATGCCTTCGCCAACGACAAAGATGCCGGGGTCTATCGCCATCTGTTCCGCTAGCGCCTCGCGCGCCGCTTCTGTGTAAGTGATCTCTCGCATAGCTTATTCCTGAGCGCTGAAAATGAAATCAGCGGCGGTGGCTGGATCCGGGAAAGGGCTGGAGCGGGCGAATGCGATGGCGTCTTCGACGGTTCTATGTACGTCGTCATCAAGGGCGGCAATGGCGTCGCTATCCGCCTGATCATTGGCGAGAAGCCAAGATTTGAAGCGCGCGATGGGGTCGCGCTTCTTCCAGGCGGCGACTTCTTCCGCACCGCGATAGCCGCCATCGCGCATGCCTTCGGCATGGGGCCTTGTGCGATAGGTCTTGCACTCGATCAGCGAGGGGCCCTTCCCCGCCCGCGCCTGTGTCACCGCCCTTTCGGCCGCGCTACAGACAGCCTGCACGTCATTCCCATCCACGGTGACGGCATGCATGCCGTAGGACACGGACGCGCGCTCCGCTACATTTTGGTTGCGCGTCGCCTCGCGAAAGGGAACCTCGGTGGCGTACATATTATCCTCACAGACGAAGATCACGGGTAGGTCCCAAATCGCGGCTAGGTTCAGTCCTTCGTGAAAGGCGCCGTTGCTGACGGCGCCGTCGCCAAAGAAGGCGACGCTTACGCGATCGGATCCAAGCAGCTTGAAGCTGTAGCCGGCGCCCGCGCCTTGTAGAATGCTGGGGCCGACAATGCCGCTCGTGCCCATTAAGCCGGTCTCCGGGGCGAAGAGGTGCATGCTGCCGCCGCGCCCCTGGGAGCAGCCGGTCACTTTACCGAAGAGCTCGGCCGCCACCTCGCGCGCGCTGACGCCTTTCGCCAGCGCATGCCCATGACCGCGATGCGTACTGAAAACGACATCGTCGCGGCGTAGATTGGCGCAGACCCCGGTCGCGATCGCCTCTTCCCCGACATAGGTGTGGCAGGGACCGGGCACCAGACCCATTTGGTGGGCGCGCGCCAACTGTTCTTCCGTCCGCCGGATGAGAACCATCGTTCTGTACAGCGCCAGCAAACTCTCATTGCTCAGCGCCATTTCATGTTTGTCCAATGCCAAGTCTCCTCGTATACCGTGCCTAGGGACCGAGCTGCGGTTGATTGGCCGGCGACAGCGGCTTCCTGCCCGTCAATACGCGCAGGACATCTTCGGTCGCTTTGCGCCGAACATCAAGCTTTGACGCTTCAGAATACCAAGCGCCGTGCGGGGTGATAAGAATACGTTCGTCTTGGAGCAAGGGCGCGTCGGCGCGCGGCGGCTCCGCGACCAGCACATCAAGCGCTGCCCCGGCGATGCTGCCCGACCTCACCGCGTGCAGCAAGGCCGCATCGTCGATCAACTCGCCCCGCGCGGTATTGATCACATAGGCGGTCGGCTTCATCATTTCGAGGGCGGCGGCGTTGATGATATGGCGCGAAGACTCGGTCAGCGGAGCGTGCAGCGAGATGTAATCGGCGCGCGAGAACAAGGTATCACGGTCGACAAGTTCGAAATCGCATTCCTGGTCCGGGTCCAGCGTGACGAAGGGATCAAAAGCGATGAGTTTGAGCCCGAGCCCGCGCGCTTTTGCCGCGGTTGCCCGCCCAATGCGCCCCAAGCCGATGATGCCCAAGACCTGCCCGTTCAAACGCGGCGCCGGTTCTATTCGCGCCGCATCGTACCAGGCGCCGTCTTTCACCGAGGCGACCATCTGTGGCAGACGGCGCGCGTGATTAAGCAGGAGCGCCATTGTATGGGTCGACACTTCGTCGATGGCGTAGTCGGAGACGTATGTCACCCAAATGCCGCGCTCGGTGGCGGCCGAGATGTCGATTGCGTCAAGGCCAGTGCCGACGCGGGCGATGATTTTGCAGTTTTCCAGCGATCGAATCAGGTCGGCGTCGACTGCCTGAATCGTCACCATCAGCGCATCCGCGCTTTTGGCGGCCGCGCGCGCGACGTCGCCGCGCAAGTTTCCCGTATGCACAGTCGTCGCGCCAATCGCCGCCAGCGCTTCCGTTTCGAGGCGGATATCGGGGAAGGACGCGTGCGCAATTACTACAGTGGTCATACTGTCATCTACCTGCGACATGGAAATCGCCAATTCTTAATGTCGGCAAGGCTACCATGTATGGCTCCCGCCGGCGTTGAGCGCCAAATTGCCGCCGTCGACCGCGAGCAGCGTACCGGTGATAAACGCGGACGCTTCGGATGCCAGGAATATTGCCGGGCCGACGATGTCTGCCGGTTCACCGATTCGATTCATAGGAATGCCTTTCAATAAATGCGTCACCAGTCCCGGATCTGTAGCCGGGTCTTCCAGCCAGCGCTTGACAGACGGGGTGCGCATCTGCGCCGGCATCAGGGCGTTGACGCGAATGCCATGCTGCGCCCATTCTACCGCAAGCTCCCGCGTCAATTGATGTACGCCGGCCTTCGCAACACTATACACAAAGTTACCGCGTCCCAAGGCCAGCGCGCCGGCGATTGAGCCGATGCTGATGATGCTGCCGCCGGCGCCTGCTGCGATCATTCGCCGCCCGGCGCCCCGCGCGCACAAGAAGAACCCGGTCAGGCACACTGAGAGCGCATGGTTCCAGTCTTCGAGGCTCATATCTTCGGGGCGGGACCGATTGAAGGCGAACGGTCCGTTGACCAGGATATCAATGCGACCGAAGGATGAATCAAGCAGATCGAAAAGCCGCTCAACCTCGGTCTGCTTCGCGATATCACACTGGTTGACAACGACTTTTCGCCCGCTGGCCTCAATCCGGCTGGCAGTTTCCTTAAGACCTGGCAGATCAATATCGGCGATAATCAGGTCGGCGCCGCAGCGAGCGAAACCGACGGCAATCGCCTGTGACAAGCCGGACGCCGCGCCTGTCACCAGCGCTACTTTTTCACGCAGGCTAAACATTTCCAACAACGATTTTACCCCTCTACTGCCACTGTCTCGCACTCTTTTTTAATGACCCATCGTGCTCATGCAAGTAGCGCATTGTTATTGTCTGTGAGCGCGGCAAACATTCCCGCCGGTTGCGCGCCGAGCGGCTGTCTATTCCGTCTCCAGGAATTGCTGATAGCTGGCGAAAACGCGCGAATACGCGACTTCAAGATGAGATTCGATGAGCTGTAGCGCTCGCGCCTCGTCACGTTCGATGATGGCGTCCGCAATGTCTTGATGCCCGGGCAACATATGCTCGCGAAAGTCGGCGTTGGCGACATTGCGGGAGAGCAGGAAGACATAAATCTGTGGACGCAGGATAGACCAAAAGAGATTGAGTCGCTTGTGCCCGGTGGCCATGATGATGATTTCATGAAACTTGATATCAAGGTCGGCGGCCCTTTTCTCGGTGACCTTCATTTCGAGCACAGTGCTCATATCGCTGAGTACTTCCTGCAGTTGGGCAATGTGTTCGGCGGAGTGATTCCGCACGGCCAATTGCACCGCCAGTTTCTCCAGCGCCATCCGCAAGGAATAGACTTCCTCGAGATCTTCCGGAGCCAGGCGGGCGACCGAAGCGCCGCGGTTCGGCTCGCGAATGACCAGGCCTTCGAGTTCCAATTGGATGAGCGCTTCCCGAACTGGACCACGGCTGACATTGAGCGCCTCGGCCAATTCTTCTTCTCTCAGGCGGATGCCGGGTTGCAGTTGTCTTTCCCAAATTGCTTGCCGCAACGCTTCGAGAACATCATGGACTAAGCTTCTGCGTTCCTGAATGCCTCTCAAATTGGATAACGTATCTTTTGCCATTGAAAACTGTCGGGAAGTCTGTTTACTGTATACAATATTGAAAGGGTACTTGGGATGGTCTTGAAAGTCAACCGACAGGCCTCATATTGCCCAATTTGTTGACAGACAGCGACATCTGATTAAAATCAAGATGTATACAATTTACAGTATACTGTGAGATATTGGCTTCCCGCACCCGGTTTTGGCGGTCCGGGCGCCCGGGATGCAGCAGGCTGGTGAGTTCCGATGAACAAGACTGATTTGTCGCCGCCGGATTTCGGACAGCTTGTGGAGAAGCGAGTCGCTGTTGTCACAGGCGCCGCCAAGGGTATTGGGCGCGCCTGCGCGCGCGTTTTCGGGGAAGCTGGCGCAAGTATCGCGCTCGTTGATATTGACGAGCATGCCGCGAGCGCGACGCTGGAGGAATTGCGGGAGCGCGGTCTGCAAGCCGCGTTTTTCCGCGCCGATGTCAGTTGCGCCGCCGATGTCTCGGCAGCCGTCCAAGGCATCCTGGCACGCTTCGGTAGAATTGACATCCTCGTCAACAATGCCGGCACGCACGACGGAAAAGGCATTCAAGAGGCCGGGGAAAATGACTGGGATCGGATCATCAGCACCAACTTGAAGAGCGTATTTCTCGTGTCCAAGGCTGTCTTGCCGTCGCTAAAACAATCCGGCGGCGCTATTATCAATATGGGATCGATGGTCGGTCTGGTTGGACAGGGTCATTCGGGCGCGTACTCGGCGTCGAAGGGCGGCATCGTCGCCTTGACAAAGAATATGGCGCTCGATCTGGCGCCTCACCGCATACGCGTGAACTGCATCTGTCCCGGTTGGGTCGAGACGCCGCTGGTCAACGATTGGTTTGCCATGCAGCCGGATGAAGCTGGGGCGCGTGATTATGTGAATTCGATACATCCCCTGGGTCGTATCGCCGCCGCCGCCGAAATTGGCAAAGTGGCGCTGTTCCTGGCCTCCGACCTGGCGTCGTTTGTCACGGGAGTCGCCATTGAGGTCGATGGCGGGGTAACATTGGGGTATTAGGTTCGCGTAAACGGGCGGGGAATCAAAGGAGGTTGAAACGGAGACAGACTGTAAAACCGAGCCAAGCGGCTCAAGCGAGTATCTATATGGTTCAAAAGTTTTGTTCAAAGGAGTGAAAAAATGAAATCGCACAGTTCGAAAGTCGCCTGCCTGCTTCTGGTCGCGCTCATGCTGGCCCTGGTCGGCAGCGCGGGCGTTTATGCCCAAGACGCGGTGACCTTGCGTATGACGGGCCTCGCCGGTCCGGTCGCCGAAGGTCTGCAAGCGGCCATCTCGGTCTGGAATGAGGGCAACGCGGACATCCAGGTCGAGCTGGAAATCCAGGCGGACGAGGTCAACTGGCAGGCAACTGCGCCGACAACAATGTTCGCCGACGCAGATGGTCCCGATCTTAGCTGGTGGTGGTGCTCGCGTTCATTCCAGTATAAGGACATGATCGAAGCTGAGCTCTTGGTCGCCCTCGATAGTCTCTACGAGGCCGAAGGCTGGTACGACGCCTTCACCCAGGGTACGCTCGACTTTTACACCGAGCCGGACGGCAGCATTTACGGCGTCAATATCGATGTCGTCTGGACACCGTATATCTACTACAACAAGGACATCTTCGCCGAAGTTGGCGCTGAGGCGCCGACGACCTGGGAAGAACTCTATGCGGTTGCCGACAAGGTTCGCGCCGGCGGCTATCAGCCGATGGTCAACCTCTATGACTGGGGCTTGGTCAACCACTTGCCGGATGCGCTGATGATGCGCTCCTGGACCGAAGACGAGTACCGCGCCTTCATGCTCAACGCCAATCCCGGCTCGCCGGACTGGGCGAACGAATACAAGTGGACGGATCCGCACGGCGTCCGCATCTTCCAGACGATGAAGGAAATGGTCGACCGCGGATTGCTGGCTGACGGCTTCGCCGGGCACACGGAATACGGACAGGGCCAGGGCCTCTTCACCGGCGGCAGCGCCGCCATGTGGCAGATGGGTTCCTGGGCTTCCGGCAGCCTGGGCAACGAGGTCGATTTCGACTGGGGCTACTTCTACTATCCGCATTACGATGACGACATGATCGAACCCTACGGACCGGTGGGGAGCTGGATCCCCAATTGCTTCATCGTCTTCAACCGCGACAATCAGGAAGCGGCGCTCAAAGTCGTCGCTTTCCTCGGTTCGGCGGAAGGCGTCGAGACCTATGCACGCGCATCGCGCATTACCCCCGGTCGCACAGATATTCCCCAGGAAGCCGTCGCCGAGATACTGACGCCGGAATCGGCGCAACAGGTTGCTGATGTCGCCGCAATGGGCGCGCCGTCGCTGTATGAGGCGAATGTGCCGCCCGATGTGCTCTCCGCGCTGAAGCAGGCGTCGGATCTGGTGCTGAACGACGTAATCACGCCGGAAGAAGCGGCTCAAATGGTACAGGAAGCGACGGAAGAAGCGCGCGAGGGCTAGTCCTCGTCACTTTGACGATCGCGTGGAGCAGCCGAAACGGCTGCTCCACCACCTTTGATCAGCTTCGCCTCCAGGAGCGATCGTGGAAATCGACAAGGCAGATTCCGCCCTCAAGCCAAGGGCAGCCGCCTTCGGCGCGCCGCAAAGCAACGGACAGCGCTTCGGCTTGTGGCTGAGGCGCAATCTGATTTGGTACGCATTCATCGCCCCGGCCGTGATCATGCTTGTGATGTTCATGGCTTTGCCGCTCATCCAGTCCCTGGAGTTGGCCTTCTACGAATGGAATGGTCTGCGGCCGCGTGAATACATCGCGCTGGAGAATTTCGAAGATTTATTCGATGACCGCTTTTTCTGGGGCGCGCTCTCGCACACGCTGACATTCGCGGTCTATTCGATGGTCGGCACGGTTGGCATCGGGCTTATGCTGGCGATGGCGATCGCGCGCCGCGTTCGGGGCGCTTCCATCTATCGTTTCATCTTTTATCTGCCCGTGATGCTGCCCATGGCGGTGACGGCGGCGCTTTGGGTGCGGATGTACGAGCAGAACTTCGGCATGTTGAACGTCATGCTGCGCAGTGTCGGTTTGGCGCATCTGGAAGGCACCTGGATCGCCAGCCGCCAAACTGCGCTGGGCTCGGTTATTGCCGTCGCCGTGTGGCAGTTCTCCGGCTTCCCGATGATTATTTTGCTGGCTGCCATCGAGAACATTCCCGAGGACCTGCACGAAGCGGCCTCGCTGGATGGCATCAGCGAAGCCCAGCGCATCTGGCATCTCACCCTGCCGCTCATTCGACCGGTGCTCATTTCCATCAGCGTTCTGCAATTCATCTTTTCGCTGAAGGTCTTTGACCTCGTATGGGTGATGACGCTGGGCGGGCCGGCGGAGAGCACATCGGTGTTGGGAACCTTTCTCTATAAAGAAGCCTTCCGCAAACAAGAATACGGCTATGCGTCGGCGGTTGCAGTTGTGATGTTCGTCGTTATTTTCACCGTGACCTATGTCTATCAACGCTTGATGCGCGTTGAAGCGGTCGAGTTTTGACATGGCGCCAATCTCGATGCGCGCAGAGCGAAACACGATCCCGCTTTTCTTGAAGCGCGTCCCGGGAGCGGCGGTGACTGTTCTGCTGCTCGCATGGGCGGTCGTGCAAGTCTATCCGATCATTTTCATGTTCATCACATCGGTCAAGACGGACAAGCAAATCTTGAACGCGCCCTTCGCCTTGCCCGATCCCCTAAAGTTCGAAAACTACGCCATCGTCTGGCAAGGCGATCGCGTTGCCCAGCCTTTTTCGACCTTTTTCATCAACAGCTTCATCATCACGCTCGGCAGTTTGCTGATTCTTTTGTTCGTCGCCGGGCTGGCTGGTTATTCCCTGGCGCGGGGGCGCTTCCCCGGCAACGCGGCCACGCAGCAAATGTTTCTGCTCACGCTGGCCGTACCGGTCCATGTCTTGATCATCCCAATGTATTTTTTCATGGGCGATCTCGGCTTGAGAAACAACCACGTCGGCATGATGCTGGTTTACGCGACCCTGGGCCTGCCCTTTACGATCATCCTGATGCGCGCCTATTTTTTGAGCTTCCCGCACGAATTGGAGGAAGCGGCGCTGCTGGACGGCTGTTCGCGCTTCGGCGCGTTTATCCGCGTGGTTGTGCCCGTTTCCCGCGGCGCTATCGCCAGCATGGCTATCATCAATATCAGTTGGATCTGGAGCGAACTATTTTTCGCGCTGGTGCTGCTGGATCAACCGCAAGTTAGGACGCTGCCGCTGGCGGTGGCCGGCTATCGCCCCGTCTCAATGGCGGCGGAAAGCGTGGTCGGGCAGCAGTTCGCGATCATGACCCTGACGGCGCTGCCGCTATTTGTCTTCTATTTCCTCTTCCAGCGGCAGATTCGCAGGGGCATGACCGCCGGCGCGCTGCGCTAGCGCGCCAAGATTGCAGCCGCTCGGCGGCGGCGGCGAAAAGGGTCCCAGGAATGTCGCGCTAACGCAAAATCGTAAGCCTTCTCGTCGCATGAGCGACGCGGTTTTCGTAAACAGGAAGGACAAGCTTATGAGCAAGTGGTTCGGCCAGACTTTTCGCAAGGTTCACAAACTTTACGTATCACCCCAGTGGGCAAAGGATCAGGGCCTGCGCTTTGATGCAATTCGATACGCAGACAGCCTGGAAGCGGCGGCGGTCGACTGCCTCGAACTGTATTGCAAGGACCATCACGGCGCCTGCTATTATCCCTGCTCGCTTGGGCTGCCGCACCCGCGGAACATCCTCGGCGAGTTGCTGCCTGAACTGAAGAAACGGCATATCCGGCTCATCGCATACGTCAGCGTGTGCTTTGACAACTATGCGCTGGGACTGCATCCCGAATGGCGCATGGTCAACTATCTGGGCGACCCGTACAAACTGCGCCCCTTCTACATGGCGTCGATCTGTTCGCCATACGCCGACTTCGTACTCCAGCAAATCGATGAGTTGGCGGCAAACTATGAGGTTGACGGCTTCTGGCTGGATATCATCCCGCTGGCGCGAGACCTGCCGCAAGACCTCTGGATGATCGCGCCGCATCCGATTCCCGACTACTCGCTCTATGCGCAGAAAAGCTATGAAGCCCAAACTGGCGAAGCACTGCCGCTGCATCCGTCCCCGCAAGAGGCGGACCGCATTTTCGAATTCATGACCGCCAAAGTCGATGATTTCCTGAACCGGGTTTATGGCGTCATTCGCCGCAACCTGCCGGAGGCAGTCATCACCTATAACGCGGCGGGCGCGCCCGGCGATCCGATTGACTCGGGCGATCTGATTTCTATCGAAGGGCATGCGCCCGAATACGTCCGGCAGAGCTTTAACGCGCGCTGGGCGAAGACGCGCGGAAAACCATTCGAAATCTTGACCGCCGGCGCCTTGCCGCGCGCGGAACTCGGCGGCGGCTGGAATGGCTTCGATCAGAAGCCGCTGGCTTTCTTGCAGCTCGAGAATGCCATCGCGCTGGCGCACGGCGGCAGCATGGTCTTTGGACAAGCGCCCTACGCCAACGGCGCCACTGACCCGGCGCAATTCGCCGGTTTGGCGGAAGTGTTCGGGCAGGTCCGCGCGCTTGAACCATGGCTGACCGAGCCGACCGGCGCCAGCGATATCGGGCTGGTCATGGCGCCCAAGCCGCGCTCGGCTTCCAACTTGTGGGGCCTGATGCTGGATGGCGCGGAATCATTTCACGATGCTCTGATTGACATGCACCTGCAGTACGACATCATTCAGCTCGATCGCGACTTGACGCCCTACCAGCTTGTCATCTTGCCAGATCAGGCGGCGCTCGGCGACGCGGAACTGGAAAGCCTGCGCGCGTATGTTCGCGGGGGCGGCAAGCTGCTGGCATCGGGCAGCAGTTCGCTCTGGGACGAAAACGGGCAGCGCCGCGCGGACTTCGGCTTGGCCGATGTATTCGGCGTGTCGTATCAGCGCGAGGCGGGCAGCGACTTCGTGTACCTTCGGCTGGGCGAGGACGAATTGGCGCATGCCGTGACCGCGCTGCCGATACTGATCGATCAGTTAGCGCTACAGGTCCGGGCCTGCGGCGGGCAGGTAACTAGTGAATTCGCATTGCCCGAGTCGAGGCGGACCGAAGCGACCACGATTCTATGGGGCGATGCGGCGCCCGACGAGTCGAAAACCCTGCCCGGGATCCTTCGCAATCAGGTCGGCGCAGGGACCTGCGTCTATGTCGCGGCGCCGCTGCGATCGCGCGGGATGCCCAACGTCTGGGTCAAACGGCTGATGGCTGTCCTGGCGGAGAGCCTGGTAGAGCGGCCGATATTGAAGACCAGCGCGCCGGCCGGCGTCGAGGTGGTGTTGAATCGGCAGAATCGGCGCGCTGTCGCGCACTTGCTGAATCGATATCGCGGCAGTGTCGATCGACCGTCCTTTGAGGACAACGGCATATCCCTGCGCGATATAGAGATTGAACTGGATTTATCAAGCATGGCAATTGACCGGGTCAGCCGCGTGTATATAGCGCCCGATACCGCGCTGGACTTCGTGATCAATGACGGTAAGCTGCAAACGACTTTGCCGGCCTTGGACTTGCACGCGGTCCTCGTCTTCGAATAGTCGCGGCGGAGCATAACCGGCGGTGCTTAGACCGCTGTACGCCCGCCGTCAATCATCAGGGCCTCTCCATTGACGAAACTCGCCGCGTCCGATGTCAAAAACAGGACAACCTGCGCTACCTCTTCCGGCAGCCCATAACGCCGCGTTGGGTTACGAGCGACGAATTGATCGCGCACCGAATCGGGGTCGTCCGGCGCATACATGCTGGCCAGCGAATCAATCATTCGGGTTTCTATCGCGCTGGGACAAATCGCATTTACCCGTACGCCGTATTGCGCAACTTCAGCGGCGGCGGTGCGCGTCAACCCAATGATGGCGTGCTTGCTGGCGGAATAGGCGCACAGACCCGGCGCGCCGACCACCCCGCCCACCGAAGCCGCATTCACGACGCTACCGGAATTATTTTCCACCATATGCGGCAATACATATTTCAAACCCAGGAACACCCCCTTGAGGTTGATCGCCATCACACGATCAAAGACATCTTCCGGATATTCCATGGTGGAGGCGACGACGCCCTCTATGCCCGCATTGTTAAAGAAACAGTCAATGCGCCCGAAGTGGCGAATCGCTTCCTGACTGTAGGCTTGCGCCTCCCCCGCCTGGCTTACATCCGCGCGATGGGCCTCCGCTTCGCCACCGGTTGCGCGGATCGCGTCTCTTGTGGCGAGGGCAGCAGCGCCATCGATATCGACAGCCAATACATGCGCTCCTGCCGCGGCATAGGCCAGGCAAGCGGCTCTGCCGATACCATTGCCGGCGCCGGTCACCAGGGCAACCTTGCCCTTAAGACTCATCGTCGCCGGTTTCCGTCGCCAAATAGTCGTGCAAGACTTCGCCCCAGGGCAATACGAAGTCAGTACGCCAGTAAAAGCCTGCGATCATATCGCGGACGGGCAGCCTGTAGACAGGGGCTTGCGCGTTGGGGCGGAGCTCAATCGTCGCGGGTCCCGCCCAGCATTCATGCACACGAACATTTTCGAATCGGCGCGCCGTAAGCTGCCGGATGGCAATTCTGCCGTCCACACCGTTGATGATCTTCAGATTGATATTGCTGCGGAAATCGCCGAATTCGAGCATCTCAGAGAGTTCCGCTCGGCGCGCCTTATACGGCATGGTGGCAGTAATGACCTCAATGCCGTTGCGCCTTACCGTGCCTACAAAGAGGTCGCCACGAACTTCCAGGCGCGGCTCTCCCCCTTTCTTCGGCTGTCCGTATATCTCACGTCCGACGGCGACCGCTCCCATGCTGCTCAAATATAGATAGGGAGAATACGCGCCGCTCACCCCAGTTCCCGGCAGGGCGACCGGCAACTGCACCGCCGATTCATAATAGTCGCCGAACATATCCGCGTCGTGCATATGATACATGTGAATGATCACGATATCGCTCTTAATTTCGAGTGGCGCGGGGATCAGCCTGCGGGCGGCGTCTATGTCTGTGCGATAAAACACCGTCATGATTTCCACGTCCCGCATCTCCATTGGGAAACGCGGATAGAGAGGACTATCGAAGGGTGTCTCGAAGATCGAGTCGGCCTTGCTCTCCGGCAACGCGCTTTCCTCCGGCTTTACCACGGTTCCTCTGCCCTCAGCTGTTCGACGATGGGTAGGACACAGTCGCTGATCTCATCATCGCGCTCGAGCGGCGGAATGTCTCGGAATAGCTGCCAGGATTCCCTATGCTCAATGCTGGCGCCCGGCGCCAGCTGTGTTAATGGACCGAGCGTCTCGACCTCAAGAAATTCCTCATTAAAGAAGACTTCGACCGAGCATCCGCGGTCGGGATAGATCGCGTCCTCCACATAATCGAAAGTCTTGAGGAAGAGATTCCCCTTCCGCAGGTAAGCCGCCCAGCCATCGGTGACATGCGCGCCGATTTTCTGTGGCGCGTCCCTGGCTCTGTCGTGTCGAATGCGAATGTAGTCGGAACCCCAGCAATAGCGACCGTCGGACATGTCGCTGTATTGCCAGAGCGTAATCGTGCTTATCCCTGGCAGTTCGCCAGGGTCAGGCGCCCCTCTGCTTGGCAAGGGAAGGATGCAGGTCCCGCTGTCCCGCATTGCCGAGAGCGCCCAAGGCGCCAATTCGACGGACCAGAGATTGTGATTGCGAAGCCGATGCACGACATTCGCCGAGGGGCGATCCGGCGCTAGGGAGATATCCAGTTCCTTCTCGATCCCCGTCCTGGGCTCGATCGGCTGCCTGACGCGGATGAAGCCGCCGTGTTCTTCCACACGCACAGGCTCATCGTCAGGGATGTAGGTGCGAATCATATCTTCGGGCGCGTGCCAGAAGCGATGCCCTCCGTGCAGCCGCCAGGTTCCATGGCCGGGAATGGCCAGCGAAAAGTCGACCTCGGCAAATTCATTCTCCGCGCCGATGAATCCGAAGCGGATAATACGCGGTCCGAATTCGCCGATGACAAGCAGGTCAATTTGATCGTTGCAGAGACGATAACAGCAACCGAAATGCTTGTACGAAATTTGCTCAAGTTGCTGCATGGCTAGCCGGCGAAACAGGGCTCGACTTGCCCCTTTATGCCCGTATGAATGCGGAACAGATCGCCCGCCAGAGGTTGCTGTCGCGCTTCCTCGTCCGTCAAGCCGATAGCCGCCGTAGTTACGTATAGTTCGTCAAGACCCTCCCCGCCGAAGGCACAGCTGGTCGGATTCTTCACCGGTAAGCGAATCTCACGCTCCATCTTGCCATCCGGGTCGAAGCGGACAATGCGCCAATCGAGGATGCGCGCGCTCCATACGTAGCCTTCTCTGTCGACGCACAATCCATCCGGCAGCCCGGGCACATCCGCATCTTGAACGAATACCCGACGGTTGGAAATACTGCCGCTTTCCAGGTCGAAGTCGTAGGCATAAATCGTGTGGATCATGGTATCGGTGAAATACATGATCTTGTTGTCCGGGCTCCAGCCCAGTCCGTTCGCAATCGTGATACCGCTTTCCATTCTTTGCACGGAAGCATCGGCATCAAGTCGATAGAGCGCGCTGGTAGCGCCTTCAACGGTCATAGTACCAGCCCAAAACCGCCCCCGGCGATCCACCTTGCCGTCATTGAAGCGTGACCCTGGTTTGTCCGCTTCGGGGTCGGCGATGAATTCCAACTGGCGGTCTTGCATGTCCCAGTAGGCAAAGCCTTTGGCGGTCGCCAATATCAAGCCGCCGGATTCGCGAAAGGCCAAGGCGCCCACAGCGATATCCATTTGCGCCTTTTCATGCTGGCTCTTTGTTGGATCGTAGCGAAAGATTTGACTGGACTCGATATCCACCCAGTAAAGCGCCTGCTCCCCGGAGTGCCACAGTGGGCCCTCTCCCAGAATATTGCCCAAAGACAGGACATGTTCGACTTCAGTCATCGCTCAGGTCTTCCTTCATTCTGTGCCAGATATGCTGGCGCCGCTAATTATCGTACTTTCGCTCCACGGTCTCCAGGTCGTCGAACCAGAGCGCCATGCGCGCCATGACGCCGCCATCGACATTCAGCGTGGCGCCCGTGACGTAGGCCGCATCGGACGACGCCATAAACACAACAGCCGCCGCGATATCCGGTCCATAGCCGATGCGACCGAGGGCGATCTGATCATCAATCATATGCGGATCGTAATCGGGAATGACCTCGTAGGCTTTTTCCACGTGAATCGAACCGGGGATCACACAATTGACGCGGATTCTGTAGGGCGCGAGGTCCAGCGCCATCGCCCGCGTCATCGCGTTGAGACCGCCTTTGCTGCTGGCATACGCCAGCATGCCCGGGAAGGTCGCCATGCTGTGCATGGACCCGATGATGACAATATTGCCGCCGCCACCGGCTTCGACCATCAGCTTGGCGGCGGCCTGAGAACACATGTAGCTGCCCTTCAGGTTGATATCGATGACGCGATCCCACTGTTCATCGGTCATGTCGAGGAACGGGATGACGGGGTCTATAGCCGAGTTGTTCACCAGTATGTCTATCCGACCGAAGTCGTCTACAAGGCGCTCAAACATAGCATCGACCTCGTCGCGCTGGGCGATATTCGCCCGCAGCGCTGTGGCTCGCCGCCCCTTCGCGCGGATCTGATCGGCGATCTCCTCCGCGCCGGCCCGGCTGCTGGCGTAATTGACCAGCACATCCGCGCCTTCATCGGCCAACCGCAAGGCGATATGCCGCCCGATCCCGCGTCCGCCGCCGGTGACCAGCGCCACCTTGTCCTTCAGTCTCATCGGCATTCTGTCCTCATTTGTCCAACGGCCTCACTGCCGGTAGTGTATCCTTTTCGGTAGAAATACTTGTTAGCCGGTCCTCGACATGAGATCCTTGACTCAAAATATGAACGACGTTGGTAGGGGCGACTCGCTGAGTCGCCCGATACACATTCAGTTTCTACTCGTCGGGCGATCCATCAGAGTCCGTTGAAATTCTACTCTAACCCCTCCCCTGTTTACGTAAACCGCGTCGCTCATGCGACGAACAGGCTTACGATTTTGCGTGTGCGCGACAGACCTTTTCGCTGCCGCCGAGCGGCTACACTCTTCGCATTGTAACTTGTAGGGGTCAGCTATTGAACTCTGTTGATAATCACGATTTACGACCAAACCCTGCCACCGTCGCATAAGAGGAAAAGCTCATAATAGCTTCTTAAGCTCCCCTTCCCCATTGCAATGGGGAAGGGGCCGGGGGATGGGGTAGAATTTCAACAGAGTTTATTAGCTGACCCGCCGCTATCGTATCGTGTTGCTTCAACAATATCCGCTCCCCCTCTCCTACAAGGCGAGAGGGGGAGCGGGGTTGAAGGTTCCTACTCGGCGCCCAGGAAGAAATCGACGGTTTCAGCGGTGACGGTGAAGGACTTCGTGATCACCGTATTGGGCAGGGCGATGCGCCCGCCTTCGCGCGCGACTATACCTTCGGCCGCGACATACATGTACACGACGCCGAAGAAACCCTCGGCGAAGGTATCTTGTGCGATCGTGCCCATGACATCGCCGTCCTTGATCGCCTGCAACAGAGAATCTGCGCGGTCGCCGCCGACCACGTCAATGTTGTCGACCAGCCCCATGTCCTTGACGGCGTTGGCCACGCCCTCGGCGAAGGCGTCGCCGGAGTAGATGATGTCCATATCGGGATTGGCTTCGATCAGGTTCAGCGCGCCGTTATAGGCGCCGTCCATCGAGGCGCGATCATCAACCGGTTCGAGGAATTCGTAAGCGCGGCCGGATGCCTCAAGCGTCGTTTGGAAACCATGCAAGCGGTCGCGGTGCTGCTGCGCGCTGATAAAAGCGACTACACCGATCTTGGCGCCGTCAGGATAACGGTCCAGCACCAGTTGCGCGGCAGATTCCCCGAAGGCAAAGTCGCCGGTACCGACGAAGGCGTGACGCGCGCTCCGGTCGATCAGATCGCCATTGAACTGGATGAATGGAATGCCCGCTGCCATCGCCTGCTTTGATACCTCGGGGATGAGCGTGACATCAAAGCCGATCATCATGATGCCCTTGGTATCCGGCTTGGCGACGATCTCCTCCAGCAGTTTGATCTGCTCCAAAGCGATGCCGTCGGTGGGCGGCGGACCTACAATCTCCACATTTATACCCAGCCAATCGGCTGCGGCCTGAATGCCTTCAAAGTGCTGCTTCCACCAGGGGTGCCCCAGGTTGCCGCCGACCATGTAGTAGGCGCCATCTGTGCCGGCCGGCAGCGTCGGCTTGTCTGGCTCGACCCCGAGGAAGAAGTCGACGGTTTCGGCGGTGATGGTGAAGGACTGCGTAATTGATGTATCGGGCAGGGCGATGCGCCCGCCTTCCTGCGATACAAGACCCTGGCGCGCCACATACATGTAAAGTACGCCAAAAAAGCCCTCGGCGAAGGTGTCCTGCGCAATCGTGCCCATGACAGTGCCGTCCTTGATGTCCTGCAGCAGCGAGTCAGCGCGGTCGCCGCCGACGACGTCAATGCTGTCGACCAGACCCATGTCATTAACGGCGTTGGCCACGCCTTCGGCAAAAGCATCGCCCGAATAGATGATATCCATATCGGGATGAGCTTCGATCAGATTCAACGCGCCGTTGTAGGCGCCGTCCATCGAGGCGCGATCATCAACCGGTTCGAGGAATTCATAAGCGCGTCCCGATGCCTCAAGCGTCTCCTGGAAGCCCTGCAAGCGGTCGCGATGCTGCTGCGCGCTGATGAAAGCGACCACGCCGATCTTGGCGCCATCCGGGTAGCGATCCAGAACCAGTTGTGCGGCGGATTCGCCAAAGGCGTAGTCGCCTGTGCCGACGAAGGCATGACGCGCGCTCTTGTCGATGAGATCGCCATTGAACTGGATGAAGGGGATGCCCGCCGCCATCGCCTGCTTCGATACCTCCGGTATCAGCGTGACATCAAAACCGATCATCATGATGCCGGCCGTATTCGGCTTGGCGACAATCTCCTCCAGCAGCTTGATCTGCTCCAGAGCGATGCCATCCGTCGGTGGCGGACCCACAATCTCGACATTGATGCCCAGCCATTCGGCCGCCACCTCAATGCCCTCGAAATGCTGTTTCCACCAGGGATGCCCCAGGTTGCCCCCGACCATATAGTAGATGTCTTCGCTGCTGTCTTGCGCGCCGATCGTCGCTGCCGCGCCGATGAACAGCGAAACTACCAACAAAAGAACCACAAACTTCTTCATTATGCGCTCCAAGAATTGCTGTTGTTTTGGCAAAAATTAACCGAGGTGATTGAGATCCGTGGGCAAGGCTTTGACAACGAATATGACATCAATATTCACCACGACGGCGATGCGGATGCGCCGCTGCATGCATCCGCCCCCTTCTAGCGCGCTTCCTGCCAATTGCCGGGAAACACAAAACTGCGCGACCGCCGATTGCCGGTCATCATCGATCGGTTGCGCCCTGCCGCTTGCTCCAGGCGTCGAAGGCAACCGCTGTGAACAGTACCACGCCCAAGACGAAGAACTCCCAATACACGGGCAAGCCCAACTGTATGGTCGCGCTCCTGATCATGTGCATGAAGAACAGCCCTAGTACCGCCCCCAATACGCTCCCCTCTCCGCCGGTGAGCGCCGCCCCGCCGATAACCGCCGCGGCAATCACGCGCAACTCCAGCCCGCCCAGCGTATTGGGCGGCGCCGATGTAAGCCGGCTGGTCCAGACGATCCCGCACATAGCGGCCGCCATACCGGTCGCGACAAAGCCGATCAAGGTGACGCGATTGACATTGACGCCGTTGAGGGCCGCGCCCTGTCGGTCGCTGCCGGTGGCATAGATATGCCAGCCGAAGCGCGTGCGATTCAGCACCAGCCAGCCGATAAAAATCACGATCGCGGCGTAAAACACCGGCATCGGCAGGGTGCTGATCTTCATTTCCTGCAAGAAGGGGAAAGTCTCGCCCAGGTCTCGCAAGGGCTGAAAGCGAGCGATATCGCGGAAGGAGCCGACAAAATTATGCCGCGATTCTCCGCCGGCAACGCCGGTCGCCGCGCCCTGCGCCATCCACCAGGTTGCCAGCGTCGTCATCAATGGGTTCATACGTAGACGCGTAACCGCCAATCCGTTGATCAGCCCGACCACCAAACCGGCGAACAGCCCAATCGCGATCACGAGGAAAATGAGCAAGGTATCATCGATTTGCCCCAGCATCCGCGAGAAAGTCCAGCCAACAAGCACAACGCTGAGGTTCGCGATACCGGTAACGGACAGATCAAACATGCCGCCGATGAGCAGCATCGCCATCGGGATGACCACGAGCATGTCCGGCGCTACCTGTGACAGGAAAATGGGAAAATGCGTCGGACCCAGGAAACCGGGCGCCCCGCCCGCGCGCACCAGAACAGTGAAAACAACCAGCACCAGCAGCAGTTGAATCTCGCGCTGCGCCAGCAGACGCTTCCAGAGCGACTCGCCCGCCGCTTCGTCAACGGTCGGTTCGATTTCCTCTCGCTTTTTTGTCATAACCTCGCTCCGTTGCCGTGACAATAAAGACTTGCGGCGGTCATCCGCTCTGTTTACGTAAACCGCGTCGCTCATGCGACGAAAGGGCTTACGATTTTGCGTGAGCGCGACATTCCTGGGACCCTTTCGCCGATTACGCGCCGAGCGGCTACAAGAGATCGGCGCCGGTTATCATCCGCACGACCTCGGTAGAATCAGTTTCGTCTTTTATGAGCGTGCCTACCGTGCGACCATGCCGCAGCACCGTGATGCGATCGCAGATGCGGAATACATGCGCCAAATTGTGGCTAACAACGATAACGCCCTTGTCCTGCTCCTTGAGATGTTCAATCAAGGTCAGCATTTCATGCGCTTCCTTAACGCCGAGCGCCGCGGTGGGCTCATCCAGGAGCAAGATTTCCGCGCCAAAATGCACCACCCGCGCGATGGCTATGGCCTGCCGCTGCCCGCCGGAAAGGTGGCGCACGCGCGTATTAACGGAGGGTAGATTGGTCTTCAGTTGACGGACGACTCTGTTCGCCTCCGCGGTCATCTGGCGCCGATCCAATATGCCGTTCTTGCTTAGCTCGCGGCCGACGTACAGGTTAGCCACGACGTCGCGCGTCGGCAGCAGCGCCAGATCTTGATAAACGGTGGCGATGCCTTGATCAAATGCGTCGTTCGGATTGTCGATGGTGACCGATTGACCGCGAACCACGATTTCGCCGCCGTCGGGACGGTGCGCGCCGGACAGCACCTTGATCAGGGTAGACTTGCCGGCGCCGTTATCGCCTACCAGCGCAACGATTTCGCCTCGATAAACAGCAATCTCGGCGTCGCTGAGCGCCTGTACCGTGCCGAATGCCTTGCTTACGCTTCGGGCGCGCAACAGCGGGACGTCGCTCCGCGCGCTTTCGGATGCATTCCGCAGTGATGCCTCGCTCCGTTCCATTTACCGCTTGCCCCACTACCCCGCTAGAACTGCGCTGTAATCTCCGCGCCCATGACAGACGCCCTGCCCCACACCACAAATTGTGGGTGAGTAAACAGTTTCCAGTTTACAAAGGAGACTGTAGCTTTTTCCCCTATGTTTGTCAAATTTTTGTACCGGGCTCTTGGGGGGCTTGTGCGCTGCAGCGACAGGGCGCAAATTCAGAGAGATGATTCGGCCGCCTGGCCAAACTGGCGACGGATACAGTTCGGCGCGGATGACGCGGGCGCGTCAGTACAAAGGCCTGCAGCGCTATGGCGGTAATGCGCCCGCTGAAGCCTTCGAACTGCGGCGTCATCCGACCGAGTCGCATAGTCGCTATTTCGAACGCTATCAAGACGCTCTCTAGAGCGGTTTGCGCGTGAGAAAGTTGCCGGGGCACGATCTGTCCGAGGCCTGGCGGCTGATATCGGCGTCGCCAGGCTCAGCGAAACCTATGGACTAAAACGCGGCAAGGCAGACAGCCACGGGGCGCGTAACCGGCTATATCCCTCGAAACTCCCGATACCACTGCCAGGTGCGCCAGAGGGTTGCCCCGGCCAAGGGTGTTGAAACAGTATCAGACTTCCGAGGCGTTGCCGGTGTCCAAGTCCTCAATTATCAGTTCGATTGTCGACCTTAGTGACGGCAGATCCTCTTGCAGGAAATCCCATACCAAATCAAGTCGGATGTGATGATATTGGTGAATCAATACATCTCGAAAACCGGCAAAGTCGCCCCATGCAACCTGCTGGTATTTGACGATGAGGTCGGGATCGAGCCGCTTAACTATTTCGCCGATGACTTCAAAGCTGCGTATCACAGCATCCTGATGTAACTCTGATGAGAGGAACTCATCGCGGCCGACGCTGGCGTACTGTCCGATGCGCCGGATTCGATCAAGAATGTCGCGGCAGAGTATGATCTGATCCTTCATCACAAACTCTGCGCGTCCTGGAGTATATAATCACGCAACTCCTCACGCAGTGATCGACGATCAACTACTTCTACGCGCCGCCCAAGCAAGCCCTGCAACGCTTGCGTAAGCCGGATGTGGTCGCGCAATTTGTAATCGGGCTCGAACTCGACCAGGAAATCAATATCGCTTTCGGCTCTCAGTTCGTCGCGCAATATCGATCCGAATACACTTATCCGGCTAGCGCGAAATTGTCTGGCGACCGCACGGATAGCGTCTCGTTGCCGGCGCAAGTCTTCCAAAGAGTGAATCGGCACAGTTGCCATTCTGTTCGTAAAAGTGAGTCTGATGGAAAGTAAAGAGATCAAGTTCTCATATTCTATCAGAAATGCTGGCGGTAGTCACCAACTTACAAAGCGCGAAACTCCCGATACCACTGCCATGTGCGCCAGAGACCGTCTCGCGTGCTCACCGTCGGCGCGAATCCCAGCAGGTCGCGCGCCTTGCTGTTATCGCAATAGGTGATCGGCGGGTCGCTGAGCGGCGTGGGCGTCGCTAGTTTCTTGATGGTTCTCCCGGCGTATTCTTCAATGATTTCGACGAATTCCGACAGCGAGATTGGCGCGCCGCAACCGAGGTTGATGACCTCGTAGCCCATGGGCTTGTCCAGGGCCGCCAGCACGCCCCGCACCGTGTCGGCGATATAGGTCCAGTCGCGGTGAATATCGCCGTTGTTGAATAGCCTGATGACTTCGCCCGACTGCGTCGCGTCCATCAGCTTCCAGGGCATCATGTCCGGGCGCCCGGCCGGACCGTAGACGTTGAAGAACCGCAGGACGGTGACATTCATATCGACGAGGTTGTGATAGGTATGCCCCAGAAGCTCGGCGGCGCGTTTGCTGGCGGGATAGGCAGCCAGCGGGCGGTCCGCGGTATCGCTTTCGATAAAGGGAAGGACTTCGGTCTTGCCGTAGACCGATGAGGTCGAAGCCAGCACAAATTGCTTGACCTGGTGGATTTTGCTGGCTTCCAGGAGGTTCATAGCGCCGGTCAGGTTAACATCCATGTACAGGCGAACCTGTTCGACGCTGGCGCGCACGCCGGGCATGGCCGCCAGGTGCGCCACATGGCTGATCCCTTCGTCGGCGAAGAGCCGCTCCAGCAGCGCCAGGTCACGGATGTCGCCTTCGATCAATGTATATTTCTCGTAGTCGCCGAGCCGCGCGGCATTGCCGCGCTTGATGGCGGGATCGTAATAGTCGTTGAAGTTGTCGATGACGACTACGACGTCGCCGCGCTGCAGCAGCGCTTCGGCCACGTGGCTGCCGACAAACCCTGCCCCGCCGGTTATGAGATAGGTCATTAACGATTTCCTTCGCTTCTTTTCCTTAGGGAGTATCATCGATCTATATTTACAGCGGAAATTCTGTCCCGCCGCATTTTCGGCGATTGTCATGCCTGGTTATTCAACTGTCTGACAAGGGAACCGCGCAATGAACGACAATCGGCTTTATGATATCAGAACGAAATTAATGGGAATAATATTGTACAAAGATGTTCGGCGTGCAGCCCCGCTTAATCTTCGCTCGCCACGACCTCGAGCAGAATCGACTCCAATTCAGTATAAGATTCAATCCTGACCAGCCGATTCCTCACCTGACGCGAGCCGGGCGCGTCCAGACGATACTTCGAGATCTGTCCGCGCATCTCTAAAACCGCCCTGCGCTCCGGCAGAGCCGTCGTCTCCAGCGTCAGTTGCGCGTGCCGCAGCGCGATGCGCGCCCGTTCGGCGCGTGATGGTTCGGGCAGTTTGATGCCGGTCGCCAGAAAAACTTCGATATGATGAAACAGCCAGGGACGCCCCAAAGCCGCGCGACCGACCATCACGCCGTCGCAACCTGTATGCGCCAGCATGCGGGAGGCGTCGGACCCCGAGCGCACATCGCCGTTGCCGATGATCGGCATCTTTAATGTAGCGTCCTTGACAGCCGCGATGACATCCCAGTCGGCATCGCCGCCGTGACCCTGCCCGGCGAAGCGCGCATGCACCGCCACCGCTGTCGCGCCGACCTCTTCCGCCGCCCGGGCAAAGGGAACCGCCGTCACCACGCCGTCTTCAAAGCCGCTGCGCACTTTGACCGTCACCGGGGCGTTCACCGCTTCCACAACGGCCTTGACCACAGCTGTCGCCTTTTTCACATCTCGCAAGAGCGCGGCGCCCCCGCCCTTCTTGGCGATCTTGGGCACCCAGCAGCCCATATTGATGTCGACGATATCGGCGCCATGATCGACCACGACGCGCGCGGCCTCGGCCACGATCGCCGGGTCAACGCCGAACAGCTGCGCAGCCACCGGGCGCTCGCTCGGCCGCCAGTCGAAGCGCTGCAGGGCCCGGGCCCGCGAATTCTTGACGATATTGCTGCTGATGAGTTCCGTGCAGACCAGCCCGCAGCCGCCCAATTCTCGACAGAGATGGCGCAGCGCGTAATTGCTGTGCCCGGCCATCGGCGCCAGCAGCAGCGGCGTATCAATCGAGATGTCGCCAATGCGCAGCGGTTTCAGTGCCGCCTCTTTACTTGCGGAACTCCGCGCTCTTTCCAGGCGCAAGCTCGTAATGTTCTGTGAGCGCGGCGGACTTTTTCGCCGGTTACGCGCCGCGCTGGCTGTTGTGGTCAGCATCTGTCCTCTCAAGAGGCTAAAGCACCAACTCCGCCATGAAGCGAATTGTTTCGACAGTGAACGCCGTGATATTTAGCGAATTAACCGGGCAATCCCGCCAAAGCTGCATCCGGTCGCGGATGCGCTCCTTCGGACCGACTAGCGCGACCGCGTCCACCAGCGCGTCGGGAACCGCCATCATCGCCTCGCCCTTGCGCCCGCCTAGGTAAAGTTCTTGTATCGTATCCGCCGCCTCGGGGAAGCCATAGCGGCAAGCCAGATCATAATAGAAATTCTTGCCTTTGGCGCCCATGCCGCCGATATACAGCGCCAATACCGGCTTGATCTGGTTGTAAGCCGCTTCCAGATCCTCTTCAATCACCACCGTGACCGACGCCGCGATATCGAAATCGGCCGAGCTTTTGCCCGGCCCGGCTTTGGCAAAACCCGCTTCCAGAACGTCGCGGTAGCAGTCATCGTAGGCGGCCGGCGAGAAAAAGATCGGCAGCCAGCCATCGGCGATTTCCGCGGTCAGCGCGACATTCCTGGGACCGATCGCGGCCAGATAAATGGGCATGTCGGCGCGGCCATGAACGATGCTCTTGAGCGGCTTGCCCAATCCGCTCGCGTCATCGCCTCGGTAGGGAATCTGATAATGCTCGCCCTCATGTTCAAGCGGCGCCTCGCGCGCGAGTATCTGCCGGACGATGGACAGGTATTCGCGCGTCTTCGCCAGGGGCTTGCCGTAGGGGCGACCGTGCCAGCCCTCCACCACTTGCGGACCCGAGAGTCCCAGCCCCACCAAGGCGCGCCCGCCGGATAATTGATCGAGCGTGATGGCGGTCATGGCGGTCATGGCCGGGCTGCGCGCCGGCATCTGCATGATGGCCGTGCCTAGCTTGATATTCTCCGTCAGCGCGCCGATCCAGGCCAGGGGACTGACGCAATCCGATCCGTAAGCCTCCGAGGTCCAGACGGCGTGATAACCCAGCCGATCCGCCTCGCGGATCAAGTCCATCGGCAGGTGGATGCGCGCGCCGGAATAGCCGACCATCAGTCCTAGTCGCATGCTGTTTGTCCCTTCTGTCGGGTAGGGAGCAGTGTCGCATAAAGCGCATTTGTAATCAAGCACTGAGCGAAATACGGCACACATGATACTCGACCTTGCATCGCGCGGCGCAACCCGCGACTCTATGCCGAAACCGCGACCATATAGTCGCCCCTTGCTAGAACATTTATGCTACTGTCCCTTTATCACGCAAACAATAAAGAGGATTCCCCACCATGCAAGCAAGCT
>JAPOOU010000103.1 GCA_026713245.1 Chloroflexota bacterium | reverse complement strand
CACGATCCTCACTTTGGTCTCTGGGCTGTGCTTGCGCTGTCTTGCCATGCACTTTCCTCCGTTTCTGTCACGCTAGTATACTCTCTTTACTAGGTGTCCAGTTTTTCGAGACCACTACAGCGTAGACACTGACCGCCTGTCGCCCCTACAATTTTCGCCATAAATGAACCTTGCAGGGGTCAGGTCGCGTAGGGCGCGTAGACACTGCCCGCCGACACAGACCTACGCTATTAGCTTACCCGTCGCTATCGTACCGCGTTACTTCAAACATGTTCGCTCCTCAGCAAAGCATCCGAAGTGGAGGGGTGTAAACACTTCAGAAGAGACCAATCTTTGAGACGAGATCCTATTTTTCAACAGCGTCCACCGAGCCGCCCCCCACCACGTCACGGGTATTCTGGGTCCAGGATCTCATGTCGAAGACCGCCTTAATTGCTTTAACTGAAAAGGATACAGTAGCCGAGACGCTTACATGAAATTGACGCCAGTCGCGACGCGCAGGTAAAATGATGAAATATGAGCCTATGCGCGAGGACAAACATGCGCGAACTGAAGATCAAGACCGTGGGCGGAAACGGCAACTTTGAGGAAGTCATCGCGAGCGCAACGCCGGAAGTTCAGGCGCTGGCCCGCGAGGCGCGCGCCCTCGTGGCTGATGTCATGCCCGGCATCACCGAGGTGCCCTGGGCGCGACAGAAGATTGCCGGTTACGGCGTCGGTCCCAAGAAGATGTCGGAACACTTCTGCTATCTCGCGCCCTTCAAAAAGCACCTGAACCTGGGCTTCTTCTATGGGGCGGACCTGCCCGATCCGCAGAACATGCTGGAAGGCGCGGGCAAGGAGCTGCGGCATATCAAGATTCGCCACGCCGAGCAACTGCGAGAGCCCGCCGTCCGCGAACTGATCGAGCGGGCCAGCCGTCACCTGCCCAAGCTCAAATGAGTAGCGAAGACGCGGGACGCGTCGCCGCGGCAATCGCTGAGTATGACGGCAAAGGTATCGACAGCCTGGCGTCCGTCGCCGCGCAGATTGACCCGTCGCCGGCGGTCTTGCAAGCGCTGTGTGATTTCGTTGGGAGCCAGGACGCGCGGGCCCATAGCGCCTCGACCTGGCTGCTGCGGCGCTATGCGAGCGCGGGGGCGACTTTGTCCTCGGGGCAAACGGAGCAAGTACTCAACGTTCTGACGGCCGACTGTCATTGGGAAGCGCGCTTGCACGTCCTGCAAATGATGGGGGATTTGACCCTTCCGGCAAATCGCGTCGAGCGGCTGTGGCCCGCGGTCATCGAGCAGACGACGGACGTCAACAAATTCATCCGCGCCTGGTCCTATTACGGCCTGGCTGTGATCGCCGATCAGCATCCGATCTATCGCGACCGCGCGCTAACCTTGCTGGCGGCGGCGGATCAAGAAGCGGCCGCATCCGTGCGCGCGCGCCTCAGGCGGATCCGCAAAGCATTCAAATGGGCGGGATAACCTAGAATGCTTGTCCGCTACTGGTGAATAAGCGTTCCAAGTATCCTTTTCAATGCGGTTATCCAACTACTCCCAGCCGGAAAGCGGGCGACCCAATGGAGTCTGTTGAAATAATACTCTAACCCCTCCCCCGGCCCCTCCCCAATGCTTTGGGGAGGGGTGTTACAAGTTCAGAAGAGACCACTCTTTTAGACTAAATCCTATTTTTCAACAGCGTCTGATATGTCGCCCCTGCATAGCTCATCTGTATTCAGTGGCTTGGCTTGTCACACGGTGTCATTTTCTTGCTGTCGGACGGGTATTTCAGTCCTTTACGGTTAGCACAAGTCGGGTACCGGACAAGACTTAGGGATAGCGCAAGGCCTTTACGGGCAGCAGCGCTGGCGCAATTTCGCCTTCTGTACTTTTCCCAGGGCGTTGCTGGGCAGTTTGTCAGCGACCAGAACGCGGCGCGGCGCCTTGTAAGCCGCCAGTTGACGGCGGCAATAGTCGATGATTTCGGCGCTGTCTATGGATTCACCCGCCTGTGGCACGACGACCGCGACCACTTGTTCGCCCCATTCATTGTCCGGGCAGCCGATCACCGCGCAGGCCGCGATCGCCTCGTGCGCCATCAGCGCCAGCTCGACTTCGGGCGGATAGATATTCAAGCCGCCGCTGATAATCAGGTCCTTGGCCCGTCCTTTGAGCGTGTAATAGCCGTCCGGCTCGCGCAGCGCCAGGTCGCCCGTCCGCAGCCAGCCATCGTCCGTGAATGCCTCCGCCGTCTTTTGCGGCTGTCGCCAGTAACCGGCGAAGACGTGATCGCCTTTGATTTGCAATTCGCCGACTTGATCATCCGGCAGGATTGCGCCGCTCCCGGGGTCGACGATTCGCGTCGATACGCCGGGCAAGGGCTTGCCCACCGCGCCGACGCGCCGCTCTCCGCGCAGCGGATTGGACAGGTTCATGCCCGTCTCCGTCATGCCATAGCGCTCCAGCAAGGTGACATTGAAGGTGCGCTGATAGCCAAAAAAGAGGTCGTCGGGCAAGCGGTCGGAGCCCGATGTCAAGAGCCGCATAGCGCTGAGGTCGTAGCGTTTCTCGCCCGCGCACTGAAATAAGCGCCGGTGCATGGTCGGCACTGCCATGAACACGCTGAACCGTCCGGAGGTCAGCAGATCCAGGGTCGACGGCGCGTTGAAGGAGGTTGTGAGCACGGCCGTCGCCCCGGCATGCAGCGCGCCGTGCAGCGCCACGACCAAGCCATGCACGTGAAATATCGGCAAGACGTGCAGCAGCACGTCATCTTCGCGCCAGCCCCAGGCTTCGTGCAGGGCGGCGATATTGGCGGTCAAGTTGCCATGGGTGATGCGCGCGCCTTTGGGACGGCTGGTCGTGCCGCTGGTATAAAGCATCATGGCAGTCTGGTTCGGATCACTCGGCGGCGGCTGAAGCGGGCTGGACGATCTGTCTTCCAGCCAGTCCGCGCCGCTGTCTTCCGGCCGGCCGATGAAGGCAGTTTTTCGGTGATCGGGCAAATCGTCGGTGAAGGCATTGATCAGGGGCGCGTCTTCAGCATCGGCGATGAAGACGCTTGCGCCCGAATCCGCCAGAAAATAGCGCAGTTCGGCCCCGGGATAAGCCGGGTTGAGCGGCAAGAAAATCGCGTCGATCTGCATTGCCGCCAGGTGAAAATAGATGAAAGGCAGCGACTTGGGCAATTGCGCGGCCACGCGGTCCCCGCGTCTGACGCCCAGCGACAACAAGTAGTCCGCTGTGCGGTTGACATGCGCCTCTAGCTGCGCATAAGAAATCCGCAACTGTCCCGCGTCGCTGATCAACTCGATAGCGGTCTTTTGGGGGCGGTCTCTGTAATGCTGCGCAAGCGTATCGAGAAACATTTCCTTGGCCTTTCCCGGTTCGTGAGCGGCATACGCAGCTATTTTACCGTCGCTCCGCGGCGATTTCCGCCGCGTCGACCCGATTCCCTGGCTAGGCTGCCGCCGCGCGACATTGCGTCAGGTCTAAATGCCAACGGGCAGGGATTCTCCCGGTCGGGTTGAAGAGCGGAGATAAGGATCGGTCGAGCGAGTCCTAAGGCAGGCAGGCGGCGACGGCGTCGAGACCGGCCAAGTGTCGGGTGGCGCCGGGGAATCGGCACATCAGGCTGGCGGCGGCGCAGCCCCAGCGCGCTGCTTCGGGCAGCGGCAGGTCCGTCAGCAAGCCATAGAGCAAGCCCGATTTGAAAGTGTCGCCGGCGCCGGTGGTATCGACGGCGGTCACTGGCGGGGGCTGGATCTGGCGCATTTCGCCCCCTCGCAGCAACAGGGTGACCGGCGCCGCCGCGTCAGTGATGATGACATGGCAATCGCCCGCTTGCTGTAGCCTTAGCGCGAGCGCCAGCGGCTCGCTGCCGGGCGCCTTGCTGCGCACGATCGACGCCGAAATCACCAGCACATCAACATAGGGCAGCAGCGCGTGATCCGGCGCGTAAATGTCATTGATCAGCACGGGAATGTCTCGCTCGACGGCAATCCGAGCGGCTCGCAAGCGCGGTTCCAGCGGACCCGACATATCGAGATTGAGCCACTCGATGCCGCGCAGCATCTGCGATTCCAGGTCGGTGACGCGCAACTCGTCGAGCCAGTGCATGATGAAGCTGCGTTCGCCATCCGGCGTGACCAGACATTGACAGCGCGGACTGCGATAGCCGGCGTGGCAGGCAATGTAACGGGTATCAAGATCTTCCAGCGCGCCGAGCAGAGCCCGGACCGTATCGCCGGCGCGGTCGTCGCCGAGATCGTGGCCCAGCAGGCGCGTGGCGATGCCCCAGTTCGCCAGCCACATGGCGCTGTTGGCCGCGGCGCCGCCCACGTTTTCAAATTCGTCCCGGGTGTTGCCGGCGCGGTTCAATGTGGGCAGACGGTCCAAATTGAGGTAGATATCGAGGTCGATTTCGCCGTAGCAAAGGACGCGTGGCTGGGTCATGGATTTGATACTTCAAGGGCGACCCGGCGGGCCGCCCCTACCCTGTTCTTGGGTTCTCTAGGCTTTCTTCTCTAGGCTTTCTATGGCAATCGCGACTAAAGCGGTCGCACCTCGACGTCTTCGCAGCCGATCCTGCCCTCTTCCGCGATCAGCGCGATGCCGCCGCCGCTGAAGCGCGCCTCTGGATCTTCGGCTTTGACGCGCAGCTTCCCGTCAATATAGCCGGCCAGGGTATTGCCTTCGACCTTGAGCGTGAGTTGGCATTCGCTGCCCAAGGTCCAGCCTTCGTCGGCTTGCGCCAGGACAGTGTCTGTCCCTTCGCAGGTAGAAACCAGGCGCGTATTTTCTTCGTCGCAGAGCAGCGCGTAGTGGCGCTTCATGCCCTGGACGCGCGCGCCCAGCCCGCCGGCCTTGCACATATGCGGCGTCATCCTGGCGCTGACCTGATAGTCGGTCCAATCGCGGCAGCCGGTCATCATCAGCCCGCGTCCCTCATTCTGGATGAGACGGTAGGTTTCCGGATAGAAGTCGAGAAATACCATTTTGCCTTTTGCGGCGTCGAGACCGTTAACCCAGGCCCGCTTCCACATTATGCCGCCCAGCTTGCGGTCCCAGCGGGCGAAATTGCGCGCGTGGGGACGTTTCAGGCGGACGTTGGGCGCGCCGTCCCAGGTCAGCCAGTCGAGATAAACGCGTCCGCCCGCGCCGCCTTCGCCGCTGATTTGAACGCCGACCTTGGCGATGGGATAGCCTTCCAGATCCGGCACTTGCCAGACGAGCTCGGCCGACTGCCCGGCGGCAAAACTATCTCCCGATCCGGTCAGCACGACGAGATTGTCGTCGTGGTCGTAATGCTGGACATACAGCGAGACTTCAACCTCGGCGTCGTTCTCGTCCGCGGCAAGGACGCGCGCGCGGACCGTCTGACCGGGTGAGAGCCTGGGGCTGGCCATCAAGCTATAGCCTGGACCCTCGAAGTGCCTATTGACTTCAAGGGAGGGCACAAAAGTGGCCGTCTCGACGCGTCCGACGCGCCCGGGCGCCAATCCGGCGTAATCCAGCGCCAGCAAGCGCTCGCCGTTCAAGCTCAGATCGGGGGCTTGTACGTTGCTGATGGCGCAGACATCGCGGGAGTCGATCGCCTCATCATTCATGAAGCCTTGCACCGAGCCGGGCAAATCGAAGTGATAGCGAGCGCCGTCTTTGGGCGCGATCGGCGCCAAGCCTTGCAACGCGCGTCCCGTATTTACCAGACGTACGGTTTGTGCCGCGGCGTCAGTGACAGCATTGCCCCCGTCGGCGGTGGGGATATACAGGCGGTCGGCGACCGGCCCGCGGTAGTCAGGTCCGGTTTCCAGGCCCGCCAGGCCGTCTTTGATACCCATCAAACAGCCGACATTGCCGGAATTGCAGTCGGTATCCCAGCCGCAGGTATTGACGATCATCAGCGTGCGCTGGAAGTCGTCATCGCCATAGAGCATGGAGAAGACGATCAGCCCGTGGTTGGGGACCATGTGGCAGTTGCCGCCGTAGATGTGGTAGCCATAGCGTTCCGCCAGCAGTTCGCGACCTTTGCGCCAGTCGGGTTCTTTGGCATGCCATTCGCGGATATCGTTGATCATGTAATAGATGATGGAATCGTCCGGAATCACGGAAAGGCCGGTATCAATGAGCTTGTTGATATCGGACTCGACGAAGGCGGCCGCTTCCATCGCCGCCAGGCACTGCGCGCCGTAGATCGCTTCGCCGCCGTGGCTGACGGAAGCGGCGCGCCCGGCCAGATCGGCGGCGAATTCGGGATCCCCCGGCGCGACCATCGCCCAGCCATCAATGAAAATCTGCGAGCCGATCTGCTCGGCGACGACCTTGCCGTTAAGCTCCACCGAGCCGCTGAGCGGCGGTTCGTAGCCTTGTTTCAGCCGCAAATAGGCCGTGTGTTCGGTGGAATTGCCCATGCCGCCCCACCAGAGCACCGTCTGTTCCTCGACCAGGTAATTGAGCCAGGTCTGCCCGATCTGCGCGGCGGTGAGATCGCGGTTGTAGGCGTAATCTTCCAGCGCGCGGACAAAGGTGAAGGTACCGGAAATATCATCATCGGTGACGATCAATGGAACGTTTAGTCGGTCGTGCACGTAATAGTTGATTTCGCCGAGGCGCTCCGTGATCGCTTCGTAGGACCAGCCTTCAAAGGGCCGGCCCAGATAGACGCCGATCAACTTGCCAAGCACGCCGGCATAGACCCGTTCCAGATAGTCATTTGGTAATGCCATTATTTGTCTCCTATGTCCTTCAATGATTGAAAGAAGTCAGCCCATAGCTGACTTCCAAATGCGTCCGAAATATATGCCAACCATCTTTTTATGCGCCGGGCGCCTAGGTCTTGATGCCGCCTTCAGCCAAGCCCTCGATGAACTGGCGCTGCAAGGCCAGGAAGAGCACCAAGACGGGAAAGAGGATGATGATGGCGCCGGCGCTGGTCAGCGCCCAATTTGTGTCAAAGCGGTCGACGAACTTGGCGAAGCTGGTCGTGACCGGGAAGCGGTTCGGGTCGTGGACAAAGGTCAGCGCCAGGGTGTATTCGTTCCAGACGCCAATCCCAACCACCAGGCCAACGGTTAAGAAGCCGGGTTTCGTCAGAGGCAGGACGATGCGCGTCAATACCTGGAATTCGTTGGCGCCGTCGACGCGGGCGGCATCTTCCAGCTCGCTGGGCAAGTCGATCATGTAAGAGCGTAGCAGGAAGATGGTCAAGGGCGCGTTGCCGGCGATATAGATGATGATCAGCCCGTGGAAGGTGCCTAGCAACTTCATCGTGCGCATTTGCACGAAGAGCGGGACGATATACATCCAAATGGGGATGGTCGAGGCGACCAGGAAATAGAGCATGAGCAAGTCGGAGCCGGGCGGTCGCTTGCGCGCCAAGGCATAGGCGGCCAAGCCGCCCAGCACCAATTCAGCCGCAATAGTAACGACCACATAAATGACGCTGTTGCGCATAGTGGTGGCGAAATCGCCTTTATCCCAAGCCTCCGCGAAGTTTTCGATGATGAATTGCTTCGGTGGTCCCAGCGGGTTCTGTCCGATTTCGAGCTCTGTTTTGAGCGAATTAAATGTCAAGACAGCCAGCGGAATGACAGCAAAGGCGGTCAAAAACAGCAGCACGGCATGATTGAAGACCAGCAGCTTGCTGCGTTCTTTGCTGCGCCCGCGTTGGAAGACAGTATTCCGGAGCGATACCTTGCCGATGGCTGTCATATGTCCCATCCTCTGCGCTTTAATATGACAAAGATCATAATGATGAAGCCGGCGAATATGCTGATGAATACGCCCTGGGCGGCGGCATAACCGGCTTCAAAGCGCTGAAAGGCGTTCTTGTAGAGCTGGGTGGCGATGACTTCGGATGCGCCGCCCGGTCCGCCTTGCGTAGTCAGCCAGATGTAATCAAAAGCCAGGAAAGACCAAATCGCGACCATCATGAACATGAAGAGCACGATGGGGCGGATGCCGGGCAGGGTTACATGGCGGAATTCTTGCCAGCGGTTGGCGCCGTCGATCTTGGCGGCGTCGTAGAGCACGGGCGGGATGGCTTGCATGGCCGCCAGGAAGAGGATCATCAGAAATCCCCAAAAGTGCCAGTTGTCAATGAAGGCAATGGATAGCAGGGCAGTATCGGTGCGCCCAAGAAAGGCGACTTCGAAATCCTGGATGCCGACCGCGCGGGCAGTGGCGGCCAGGATGCCCTGCTTTGGGTTTAAGAGGTTCTTCCAAATGGTGGTGACGACAACACTCGCCATAACATAAGGGATGAAAAGGATGCTGCGATAGAGCATGCCGCCGCGTTTGATTTGTGCCAGTTGGGTCGCGCAGAAGAGCGCCATGATGAAGGGCACGGTCAAGAAAAATATCATCCAGACGACATTGTTGCTTATCGCTTTGGAAGAGCCTTGGTCTTCAAATAAGAGTTTCTGGTAGTTCTCCAGGCCGATGAATTCGACATTGGGGTTAATGCCGCCCCAGTCGGTCATGGACATATAGACGCCTTGCACGGCTGGTATGGCGACGACGAAGATGTGGATGATCAGCAGCGGCGCGATGAAGATCCAGGGAATGAGGACATTGCGCAGGAATTTACGGCGCCAGGTTTCATCATTGAACTTTTCGAAAATGGTCTTCGGTTTCTTCTGAGCCAGAACCGCCATAATCAGTGCCTTTCCTGGGTCATGAGGAGGCGCTGACCGCCCGGACGACGGCCAGCGCCAGAAAACTCAGTTTTAGCGGGTTGGAATCGGCGGGATGTCCCCGGCGGCGAGCTCTTCGGCGAAGAGTTCGTTCAAGCCTTCGAGGTAGTCCATGACGGTGATATCGCCGGTCCAGACGCGCTCTACTTCTTCGTAGATGTAGACGTCGCTCTTGGGCGGCCAGAAGGTCCAGGTGGTGTAGCCGTAGCGGTCGTTGGCGGAGGCATCCGACAGATCGGCGTAGACCTTGGCGATGCGCGGGTCAAGCTCGCCCATGACCTCTGCCGAAATCTCGACGGGCGCCGGTCCCTTGCGGCAGGAGGTGAGCATCTTGCCTTGCGTTTCCGGCGAGAAGTACCAGGTCAGGAATTGCGCCGCCGCTTGCGGGTTCGGGCTGTTGGCGTTGATGGAACTGGTGTTGCCCATGCCGATGGTGAATTGATCGTCGCCGGTCTTGCTGGGCACGGATACCCAATCCCAGCCTTGACCCGACTCGACGTGATAATCATTCAATTCGCGGATGGCCCAACTGCCCTCGATATTCATCGCCGCAGTGCCATCGGCCAGCATCGCGCGCCGGGTCGGACCCTCGTTGGTGAAGTAGAGGTCGATGCCGCCGCCGTACCAACCAGCCTGCATGTGCGCGTCCAGGACTTCCATGGCTTCCACCATGCTCTCGTCCGTCCAGGGGATCTGCCCGGTCAGCGCCTTGTAGACGTTGTGGGGACCGGCGATTTGGGTCATGTATTCGCCGACGAACCATTCGTTCGAGGGGCGCCAACTGGCGTTGCCATGGGAGAAGACGGTATAGCCAGCCGCGGCGACTTCTTCACCCAACGCGTTTAATTCGTCCATCGTTTCCGGCGGCGTCCAGCCGTTGGCCTCAAAGACGTCCGTGTTGTAATAGAGAATCAGCGTTTCCAGTTCATCGGAGAGGCTGTAAAGCTGACCGTCGACCAAGCCGAGGTCAAGCGCCCAGTCAAAGAAGAAGTCGCTCCAGCCCATTGATTCGGAGAAGTTGTCCATGGGCAGGATCAAGCCCGCTTGCGCCATTTCGTAGACGAACGAGGGACCCGGCGTGCGGACGATATCCGGTCCGCCACCGCCTACAACGGCGGTGCGAGTCGCATTCCAGGTATCAGCCTGCGGCACAATCTCCAGTTGGACCGATGGGTCGATGTCGTTGAATTCCAACATGATGGGACCCCAGCAATCGAGTGTGGCGCCTTCGCCGAACCACAAGGAGACGGTGGTGACATCCTGGGCGCCGACGGGCGCAAGCGCCATCGCCAGTATTGCGATTACGAAAAGAAGCTTGATGCCTTTCATTATTCCCTCCTATAGAGTTGATAGAAACGGGTCGTTAACAGATTTACGCTAGTTCGATAATACCTCCTTTATATTATGTCTCTCGAAGCTATCGTGTGAGTCGCAAGATATTCACGCTTCGCTCTGTTTTCAACGCCGCCAGCTTAATTGCAGCATGCCGTCGACGCCGCACAAAAAATGATTTCGGCAAATGATACCGCAAGCGCAACCGATTACGCAAGTATCTAATTTCGGGAGCATTCAAGCGCTAGGAAAAATGGCGTTGCCGGTCTTGGGCAATCATTCGGGCATTTGGAGTTCAATCGCAAAAGTCGCCGCTACCTCGCCGGATTCGAGCACGAGCGGCATGTCGTCGCCACCAGGGAAAGGAAACCAGCCGATGCGCAGCGCCGCCGGCGCGGACCGGGCGGCGTCTGCCGGGATCTGCAGGATGTAATCGTCGCGATAGATCGTATTCGCCCGCCACCAGGGCGTGGGCAACGTGCCCCAACCGGGAAAAGTTTCCAGCCTGGTCAGAGGACTGCCTTCGGAATCGACCAGGCTGATGAAAAGGGCCCTGGTCTCGGTCGATTGCCGCTGCGCCCGCCAATAGAGCGTGATCGGGATTTCCAGGCCGGATGCCTTGCGCTCGGGCGCTTTCAACTCGTAGCCGATCAATGTGATCTCGTCCCAACGGGCGAAGGTTTGCCCCGCGGAAGCCGGCAAGTCATCAACTTGCGGCGGGTGGTCATAATTCGGGATGATAAACAGGAAGGGCGCGGCTATGCTGAAGGCGAGCAAGGGCAAAGCGACCAGAAGCGCCGGAATCCGCAAGGCGGTCAGCCCCATGGCCATCAGCAGGCTGATCGCGGTGATGTATGGGAAAAGCAGTCGCCCGGTGCTCGCCGTCGTTTGGGTACTCCACCAGAACAAGGTCAGGCAGGCGACAGCAAGAATGATGACGAGACAACAGATGGCGGTGAGGATAAACTTGTCGCGGCGGTGTTTTGCGGCGAAGACGAGAAAACCGGCAGCGCTAACCAAGGTCAGCGCGTCCATCAGTTGATAGTGGATGTCGCGCGTGAGAATGCTGAAGGCCCCGAACAGCCCCCAGAAACTGATGCGCAAGCCCTGAAACTCCTGCGCCAGCAGTTGTGGAATCGTGCTTTGCCGCCGCCCGACATATTCGAGCATGGACGCGGTGCCAAATGGCTCCTGATAAAGCGTCAGGTTGCGCAGGAACCACCATCCGGCGAGGACCAGCCAAATGACCAGCGCCGCGCCCAGCAAAACGAGAAAGCCGCGTCGATCCCGGGTTCTGAAGAGTATCCATATGCCGGCCAGAATGAGCAAAGCCGCAAATGCAAGGCCGCTCAGTTTGGCTAGGGATGCCAGGGCAATGAGAAGCGCCAGTACCAGGCTGCGGCGCGTTTGAAAGCCGTCTCGCAGCATCACCAGCGTCTGCCAGGTGATGAGCGCCGACAGCATGATAACGAGACCGTCGTTGCTGACGGAGGCGCTGATAAAGATAAACTGAGGATTGAAGGCGGTCAAAGCGCAGGCCAGCGGGGCGAAATCCCTGCGCCGGGGCATGACGGCGCCGGCGGACTGATAGACGGCCGCCACCGCCACCGTACCCATGCCCAGCGTCGCCAGACGAATGACGTAGAGCGTCAGTGACGTGCCCTGATGCAGATTGGGCGGATAGGGCTGCCGATAAAAGATGCGATTGCGGTTGCCCAGGCGCATCGGGTCGCCCACGATGGCAAAGGGGCTTAGGCGGAAGAACTCGTCGAAATCGCTGGTATCCAGCGCCGTCCAGATCGCGGCCATCATGTAGTAGTAGAGCGGCGGCTGGCTGGCCTGCTGCCGGTAGAGCTGATCGTGATCGGCCGACTGAATAGGAAGCGCGCCATCGTGGTCGGCGATCCATTTGATCATGCCCACATGGGCGATAGAATCGGAGGCTTCAAAATGCGGGGCGGCATAAATGTAGATCAAGCCAAGGCAAAAGAAGCATAGGGGCAGCAGCCACTGATAGGGCAGACCGCGCAGGGCCTCAAAAAACTTCATCGCAACTCTTGATATTGCCGGCGCGTCCGCGGTCATCGTGTTGTCCCTTAACGCCTTCTCAGCGCTGGGATAATGCGGTCTAAAAGGCCGCGATTTGCCCGTCGGCGCGGGGTTCGCTGCCGCCGTGCATGACGCCCGTTTCCGCATCGTAGCGGATGATCTGCCCACGCCCGAAATTGCCCCGCCCTATGCCCGCTTCCGGCTGGATGCGATGACCGCGCTCGGCCAGATCCGCCATCGTCTTGAAGGGCGTGCCCTCTTCGATCAACAGCGCGCCGCCGGGGTCGCCAGCGCTGACTTGCCAGCGCGGGCGATTCAGCGCCTCTTGCGGGTTGAGATCGTCGTCGACCATGGCGCTGATGACCTGGAAATGGCCCTGGGGCTGCATGAATCCGCCCATGACGCCGAAGCTGGCCCAAAGCGCACCGTCCTTGAGCGCCAGGCCCGGGATGATGGTGTGGTAGGGTCGCTTGCCCGGGGCCAAGGCGTTGCGATGGCCGGGCCGCAGCGAGAAGCCGGCGCCGCGATTCTGCAGCCAGACTCCGGTTCCTTTTGCGACGATGCCGACGCCGAAGCCCATATACAAGCTTTTGATGAAGGAGCAAGCGTTTCCGTCGCCATCGACAGCGCTGAGGTAGATCGTGTCCGAGCGGCCGGGCAGCTCTCCCGACGTCGGCGGGGGATCAATAGCGTAGTAGGATTGGATTAGCGCCGCGCGTTCAGCGGCGTAATCCGCGCTCAGCAGCATGTCCAGCGGCAGGTCCGCGCGGCTCATATCGGCGATGTATTCGTGGGCGTCCGCCCAAGCCAGGCGCATGCACTCGACCATCAAATGGATGCGCCCCGGCGAATCCCAAGGCAGCGCGGCCAGGTCGAAATGCGAAGCGATATTGAGGGCGATCAGAGCCGTCAAGCCTTGTCCGTTCGGCGGGCATTCATAAATCGTGACGCCGCGATAATCGCTGGAGATCGGCTCGTCCCAGGTAGAATGGTGGTTTTTCAAGTCGTCGAGGGTCATCAAGCCGCCCAGCTCTTGAATTGATGTGACAATCGCCTCCGCCACAGGACCGCTGTAAAAGGCATCGGGCCCGCCTTCGGCGATGCCGCGCAGCGTATTCGCCAAGCCCGGCAGACGCAGCACCTGTCCGGCTTTGGGCGGGACACCGTCGGGCAGATATTCTTCGGCATGCGCCGCCTCGCGCAGGAAGGCGCCCGATCGCTGCCAGCGGTAGCCGACCACCGGCGCCAGCGGATAACCCTCGTCGGCGTAGTGGATGGCGTCCTTGAGCGCGTCAGCCAGCGTCATGCTGCCGTGGCGCGCCAAGAGATCATGCCATCCGCGCACGGCGCCCGGCACGGTGACTGAATGGGCGTGGCGGGGGTTCATCGTCTGCCAGCCCAGCGAGCGCACCGCGTCGAGGCTCAAGGCTTTTGGCGCTCTTCCGCTGCCGTTCAGGGCGCTGACCTGCCTGGTCCGCGCGTCGAAGTACAAGGCGAAGCAATCGCCGCCGACGCCGCAGGAACCCGGATCCATCACGTTCATCATGGCGGATGTGGCGACGGCGGCGTCGGCGGCATTGCCACCCTGACGCAAAATGTTGAGGCCGGCTTGAGCGGCCAGCGGATTGCTGGCGCCGACCATGCCGCGACGGGCGCTGACCATGGAGCGGCGTGACTTGAAATCGAATGACATGGTTTTCATCTTTAGGACTCCCCGGATTACAGCTTCGGCGTATTGTCTCTTGATCAGATCTGTTCGCGCAAGGCGCAAGCGACGGCATTTCTCGCCGGGCGCTTTGACTTGCTGTGGCTGAATCCTGATTTTTTGTTCTCGCGAAGCGGATTCTTAGCCAGCGCCGCTTAGCGCAAATAGCAGATGAATCGCCACCTCGATCGCTGCCTGTAGATCTTCAATAACGATATATTCGTCCGGCGCGTGAGAATTGTCGCCCGAGCCGTAACCGAACATCGTGACCGGCAGGCCAAGCTCGCGCCCCAGGATACCGCCAATCGGCAGCGATCCGCCATGCCGCATGAGCAAAGCCTCCACACCGAGGGCGGCGTTGAGCGCGCGCTGAATCGCTCGCAACTCCCTCCCGTCGTCCGGCATTGTAAAAGGATGGGCGATATTGAGCAGCTCGGTCTCGATGTCGATACCGGGCTCGGCGAATGACATGACATGCTCGACGACGCGCTCCCATATGGCGTCGGAATCTTGTCCGGCGACGGTGCGAATCGTGACCTTGAAGCCCGCTTCCGCCGGGATGATGGCGCGCGTTCCGTCACCTTGATAGCCGCCGAAAATGCCGTTGATATCCAGCGTCGGCTGCGAGGTGGTTCGCTCGGCGAAGACGCCGAGGTAATCGCCAAAGAATGCGTCGACCCCGGCCGCGCGCTGCATGCCCGGCCCGATCGTCTTCCAGATTTGATTCATATGTCGGGCTTGTCGGTCCGACAGCGGAATGACGTCGTCGTAGAAGCCTTTGATCTGGACGCGGCCGCTTTGGTCGTGGAAGGAGGCGATGACGCGGGCCGCGTAATGCAGCGGATTCTTCACCGCCCCGCCATAACGGCCGGAGTGCAAGTCATGCGGCGGTCCCTTGAGCCTCACCTCGCCCATGACCGCGCCGCGAACCGCAATGCCGATTACCGGTTGCTCCGGCGAAAAAGGACCATCGCAAATGATCAGCGCATCCGCCGCCAGCAGCGCCTTGCGTGCCTGAACGAAGGCGCCCGTGTTTCGCGAGCCGATTTCTTCTTCGCCTTCGAAAATGACCTTTATGTTGACTGGCAGCTTGCGGGATACGGAAAGGACGGACTCGATCGCCTTGAGATTGACCCAGATGCCGCATTTGTCATCCACGGCGCCGCGCGCGACCAGCCGATCGCCGACAATTGTCGGCTCGAAGGGGTCCGTCCGCCAAAGCGAGGCATCGCCGACCGGTTGCACATCATAGTGCGCGTAGATGAGGATGGTTGGCTTGTCATCGCCCGCGCCCAGCCAGTCGCCATAGAGGACCGGATTGCCCGCCGTCGCGATCGCCCGGCAATTCCTTAGGCCGACGCGCGTCATCTCGGCGACGAGCCAGTCGACGCAGGCCAGCAATTGCGGCTGACAGGCCGGATCCTGGCTGATCGACGGGAAGCGCAGCAGTTCTTTGAATCCCGCGAGATTGGCGTCGCGAGCGCTTCGGGCGTGCTCGATGGCGAATGAGACGGCACTTTGATTCATTGTCATGGTTCAAACCTGTTGGCGCTCCGTTCGATAGCGGGCTCATCTAAACGCCTTCTTTGACAGAGCACTCCCGCTTGTTACAATAGCGTGCATTGAATATAACTCGGTTATGCTTGCGGGAAAAACTGCGCGACAAATTCTCGCAGCCGCATCGCGACATCGGAGCGAAGGCGCGAGAGGCTCGGGCGGGTTCGTGCCGGCGACCGAGACAATTCACGCTTGTCAAGATTTTCAAATGGAGGAATCACCGCATATGCAAGCACTTTACGAATCCAAGCATGCCGCTCTGGAAAACAGTTTGCTCGATTCGCTGGACGCGCGCGAGCCTTGGTCATTGATCGAACGCTTCACCACCCTGGTGCGAGAATCGTCCTCCGAGGACGAGCGTAGCGCTTTCAACTACATCGCGGATCGCTTGTCGGCGTTGGGCGTCCCCCACACCATGCACATGCCGGAGCTGTTCTTGAGCGTGCCGGTCAGCGCGTCGCTGCTGGCGGGCGCCAAAACCTACCGCTCCAAAACGCCCGGCTTTTCGATCAGCACGCCGGCCGGCGGCATCAGCGGGGAGGCCGTCCGCATCGACGGTTTTGCCGCGGGACGCAGCGTCGACTTCTTCGATTTCTCGCCGACGACCGATGTGGATGTTGAGGGCAAGATCGTGGTGGTCGATGGCTTTGGCGGTCCGCCGCCGGTCTGGTATTTCCAGAACAAAGGCGCGAAGGGCGCGATCTTTATCAACCCCGGCGTCGACATCCATTGGGGCATTTGCACGACGATCTGGGGCGCGCCCGACCTGGACAATTATGATCGGCAACCGACCATTCCGGTCCTTTCGATCAATCGCCCCGATGGCGAAGACCTTTTAAAGCAAATGGAACAGGGCGCTCTTGAGGTTACACTGCACACTGAACTGAAAGAGGGCTGGTTCGAGTGCCCCTGCTTGGTGGCCGAGATCAAGGGGACTATCGAGCCGGAGCGATTCGTGCTGGTGCATGGCCATCTGGATTCCTGGGATGTCGGTATCGGCGACAACGCGGTCGGCGACGCCACGCTTTTGGAACTGGCGCGCATCTTCCAGGACAATGGCGACGGTATGGCGCGCAGCCTGCGCGTGGCCTGGTGGTCCGGGCATTCCACCGGTCGCTACGGCGCCTCGACCTGGTACGCCGACGCCTTCGGGCTCGACCTGGCGCGCAATTGCGTGGCCCAGATGAATATCGATTCGCCCGGCTGTCGTTGGGCGACCGAATACCGCGGCGTCACGGTCATGAGCGAAGTGGAAGCGTTCGCCGCAACCTCCGTCAAGGACTCCACCGGCAAGGGCTTCAGCGGCGAGCGTCCGCACCAGGCCGGCGACTATTCTTTCAACAATATCGGCATCTCGAGCCTGTTCATGCTGCTCTCGTCCATGCCGCTGTCCAAAGCGGAAGAAATGGGCTACTACCCGGTCGGCGGTTGCGGCGCCAACATCGCCTGGCACACCGAAAACGATCAACTGGAGATCGCCGACAAGGACAACTTGATGCGCGACCTGCGCGTCTATGCCACCGCGCTGCAGCGCCTGCTCAACAACCCGCTGCATCCCTACGACTTCCGTGATCTGGCCGCCGAGTTCCAGGCGACCCTGGACAAATATGCGGCCGCGGCCGGCGCTGACGCGGACTTCGGGCCTGCCTATGAGGCCCTGGCCGCCATGAACGATGCGTTG
>JAPOOU010000059.1 GCA_026713245.1 Chloroflexota bacterium | reverse complement strand
TTCAGGCTAATGGTGGCTGGATTACCGCATTGAAAAGGACTGATGGAACTCTTTTTCAACCACTACCGGACAAGCCTTGTGGCGAACAAAACCGACCCAAATACCCGCCTCACAACAAAAAAATGACGCCATTTTGCCTACCAAACCACAACATAAAGACAAGCTATGTAGGGGCGACCAATCTGGTCGCCCGCTTTCAGGCTAATGGTGGCTGGATTACCGCATTGAAAAGGACTGATGGAACTCTTTTTCAACCACTACCGGACAAGCCTTATGGCCAACAAAACCGACCCAAATACCCGCCTGACAACAAAAGAATGACGCCATTTTGCATACCAAACTGCAACATACACATAAGCTATGTAGGGGCGACCAATCTGGTCGCCCGCTTTCCGGCTACCGACCAAGCCTTGTGGCCAACAAAACCGACCCAAACACTCGTCCCACAGCAAAAAAATGACGCCATTTTGCATACCAAACTACAACATACACACAAGCTATGTAGGGGCGACCAATCTGGTCGCCCGCTTTCCTGCCGACAGCCTGCCGCTGTCAAACAGGCATGTCCGATCCGGGCAGGGGGTACCCCCCCCCCGTATATACATACTGTATCTATACTGTTACCCAAAAAGGGGGCAAAATCAGGGCATTTTCCCAGCATTTGAGGACAAATTGCGCGCCAAACTTCTAGTACCAATCAAGCCTTGTAGGGGCGTTTGACGGTCAGTGTCGGCGGGCTGTGTCGGCGGTCAGTGTCTACGCGACCTACACGCCCTACGCGACCCGCTGAAACGCCCAAGGTTTTGTTTCAACCGAATAGGATACGCTACCCAAATGTCGCGCGGCGCGATCAACGCTATAATAGCTCGATTGAAGACCGGCTCGAGCCTGAACGCGTAGACGGACTTCTCGCCCCGGCTAGCGCTGGTAAACTGGAAATAGTGGAGACCGTCATGACTTCCGAAATCAACTACCAAGCCTGGATGAACCAGCAGTTAATCTGGGGCGAGCGCACGCGCGGGCGCGGCCTGGCCTGGACCACCGATGCCAACTGGTTTGTCAACGATCCGCTCGGTCACAAGCCGCACCTCCACGAAGATGCCAGTGAAATCCTTTTCCTGGCGCAAGGCAGCATGGAAATCGAGATCGGCGGAACCAAAGCGGTCTATCGCGCTGGCGACTTTCTCCTGGTGCCGCCCGACAAATATCACGACTATTGGCTCGCCGGCGATGAGCACGTCTGCCTCTTTGTGGTTGTCGCGCCCAATCACAAATTCGCCCGCTGGAAGACGAGCGATTTTCCGCCGGAGGCGCATCAAGGCTCCGCCACTCTGGTGAACGTATACCAGACCGATGACCTGCCCTCCAACGAGCACTTCCTCTGTCAGAAGATCACACTGGCCTCCGGCCAATCCGATCCTGTCAGCTATTGCGAGCTGCAGGACCGCATCATTTACCTGCTCTCCGGCACGGCTCATCTGTCGCTGAATACCTTGTCGGGACCGCTGGCGGAGCACCAATACCAGTACATTCCCGCGACCTGCCCGCACGAGATCACCAACCGGGGCTACCGGCCGCTTACCTACATCTCGCTCACCATCACCGATCCAGTGACAGCGCATGGTACCGAGCCGGATGACGATTAGTCGACGCGGGTTTCGAATTCGCTAGCAGCGAGGCCTCAAATGCTCAAGATCGCCATCGGGCAATTCATGCAGGAATCGCATAGCTTCACGCCGATCGGCTGTTCCTGGGAACAGTTTCGCGCCGGTCATATCTACCGGGGCGAGGAAATCCTGACGCGCATGATCGGCAACAAGGTTGAGGTCGCCGGCGCCATCGATCTGGCCAGAGAGCAGAACGCCGGCATCGTACCGTTATTGGCTTGTAACGCCGTGTCATCCGGATACGTTCGCGCCGACGTTTTTGACGACTTGCTCGGGGATCTGCTGGGGCGGCTGGAAGCGCGCCTGCCCGTAGACGGTCTGTTCCTGGCATTGCATGGCGCGATGGTCGCCGAGGGCGACGAAGACGCTTCGGGAACCGTCCTCGCCCGGGCGCGCGAGCTGGTGGGCGCCGATACGCCAATCGTCGCTTCGCTAGATCTGCACGCCAATGTCACCCGCAAGATGATAGAGGCCAGCGACGGCCTGGTCGGTTATCACACTTGCCCGCACGTCGATTTGTACGAAACGGGCGCGGCTGGCATGCGGCTGCTTCTGCATGTCATTCGCGGCGCGGTAAAGCCTGTCATGGGATACTGCCGGCTGCCCCTGATTGCGCCCCCGGAGAACTCGGTCACGTTAGAAGGACCTTTTCGCGAGCTGATGGAAATCGCCCTCGCCTTTGAATCGCATCCAAATATCCTGAATGTATCGGTGTTCTATGTCCAGCCCTGGCTGGATTTGAGCGATATCGGTTGCAGCGTCGTTGTCGTTGCCAATGGCGATCAGCGATTGGCGGACGAAATCGCTGACGAAATCGCGGAGGAATTCTGGCGGCGGCGCAGGCGCTTGTACGTTGATTTGACGCCTTTGCAGGATGCTGTTCGCGCCGCTGTCAACGCGCCGGAGGGACCGGTGATATTGGCGGACGGGGCTGACGCGCCCAGCGGCGGCGCCCCCGGCGACAGCCCCGCCATCTTAAGCGCGTTGCTCGAAGCCGGCGTCGATGTCGAGACGCTCATCAACATTGTTGATCCGGCGGCGGTGGACAGCGCGATCAAGGCCGGGGTCGGGAATGAAGTGAGCCTGCGCGTCGGCGCATGGTCCTCCGACATGTGGGAACCGGCCGAAATAAGCGGCCGCGTGCTGCGAGTTTCCGACGGCGCCTTTCGTTTCACCGGACCCGGGTATCGCGGCCGCGAGTTCCACCGCGGGCGCACCGTCCTGCTCCAATCCGGCGCAATCTTTCTGCAGATTATGGAACGCCCGGTATTCCAGGGTGACACGGCGCTTTATACATCGCTCGGTTTAGATCCGCGCAAGGCAGGCATCGTAGTGGTGAAGACGCCCACGGCATTCCGCGTCGACTATGGGCCCTTCGCGGCGCAAGTCATATTGGTAGACGCGCCCGGCGCCACCAGTTCCAATTTGAAATCCTTCAACTGGAGAAAGCTGCCGCGCCCCTTCTATCCCTTCGACGAGATCGACGACTGGCGTCAGTGACGAGGCAGCCGCCTGACCTCCTTCAGCCAAGGCTATCCAGGACTCGGTCGACGAAGCGGCCGGCAAGCCCGGTATATTGGCGCGGGTCAAGCAGCGCTTCCAGCTGTTCCCGGCTCAAGACGGCGGAAACATCCTGATGCGCCAGCAGCACATCGGCAAAGGGTCTGTCTCCTTCGTACGAAGCCATGGCGCAAGTGTAGACCAGATCATGCGCGCGCTGCCTGCCATAGCGCTCGCTCAATGCGAACATCACTCGCTCGGACAGGAGAAGGCCGCCCGTAAGCGCCATATTCCCCAGCATCCTTTCGGTATTGACGCGCAGCGCGGCGAGGACGCGGCGCGTTATTTCCAGCGCGCCGTGCGCATAAATGAAAACTTCGGGCACGATTGCCCATTCCATTTGTACCGACGACCAATCCCGTTCGTGCTCGTTGATAATCAAGGTATCGACAGCGGTCGCCGATTTTTCGCGGCAGAGACGCGCCAGGGTCAAGACGGACTCGCAGAGCATCGGATTGCGTTTCTGTGGCATGGTGCTGCTGCCGACCTTGCCGGCCTCGAAGGGCTCCTCAAGCTCGGCAAATTCCTGTTTCTGCAATTCGATGACTTCTTTGGCGATTCTCCCTAGCAAGGCGGCGATCATACAGAGCAGGTGAATCAATTCCGCGATACTGTCTCTGGATGTATGCCAGGCGATGATCGGCACGTCCAAGCCGAGCTCGGCCATCAAACTCGATTGCACTTGCAGGGCATCAAGGTCGGATTCATCGAGCCCGGCCAGGGTGCCGACCGCGCCAGCGAATTGGCCAACCAGTACACGTTTCTTAACCTGCGCCAGCCTGTCGCGATGGCGCAGCAATTCCGCCAGCCAGACTGCGACTTTGTATCCGAGGGTTATCGGCAAGGCTTGCTGCCCGTGCGTTCTTCCCGCCATGGGCGAATCGCGATGGTCCCTAGCCAGGCGCGCCAATAGCTTCGCCATTTCTGCAACAAGTTGCGATCATCGAATACCGCGCGCATTTCGCTGGATCCAAAAAAATCGGCGAAGAAAGCTGAATCTATGATATGCGCGCTCATGCGTCATTCGCCTCTTCTATTTGACCGATGGTCGGCGCCGGCCAACCGGACAGTGATCCGGTCTATGCCAAATGCTTCTTTACGACCGCCTCGTCCAACTCGATACCCAGGCCCGGGCCCGTCGGTGGCGTGATGAAACCGTTCTCAAAGCGAATGGGCTCTTTGAAGATTTCGCTATGCAGGCTGTCGCCGTTGTACTCTTGTATCAGGAAGTTGGGCGAGCAGGTGTCAAGCTGCACGGCAGCGGCGGCGGCGACCGGCCCACAGTACATGTGGGGGGCAATCATGGCGTAGTAGGACTCGGCCATGCCGGCTATTTTCTTTGACTCCAATATACCGCCGCACTGCCCCACATCAAGTTGAATAATCTGCGCGGCCTGTTTCTTGAGCAAATCGGCGAACTCGAATTTGGTTACCAGGCGTTCGCCGCTGGCAATCGGAATGCTGGTGTGCGCGGCCACGCGCGCCATTTCGTCAATGTTTTCCGGGGGTACGGGTTCCTCAAACCAGAACGGGCTAAACTGCTCCAACTCTTTTGCCACGCGAATGGCAACAGCGGTGCTAAATTGACCGTGAGTGCCAATGCCGACTTCCAGCTCGTCGCCTACGGCAGCGCGGATGGCTTTGAAGATTCTTGCTACATGACGAATCGTCTTCAAAGAGAAGTCGCGCGGATGTGGAAAAAACGGCGTAAATGGATCGAGTTTGCAAGCGGTATTACCTTCTTCCACCAGCTTGATCGCAATTTCACCGGCCTTTTCCGGATCTTCCCAAATGCCTTCAGTCGGCATATAGGCATAGGCTCGCAGCTGGTCATGCACTCTTCCGCCCAACAAGTTGTAAATGGGCTGGTTTGTGGCTTTGCCCACAATATCCCATAATGCCATTTCGATGGCGCTGAGGGCCGGGGTCATATAAAGCCCGGGATGACGCCCATCATGCCGCGACGCATAAGCCGTTTGCCATATGCGTTCAATTTGAAAGGGACTCTTGCCGATGACAAATTGATCGCACAAATCCTCGATCATGCTAATTTGTGGGTTGAGATTGAGGGCATGACCGGTTGGTCGTTCGCCCAATCCCGTTATGCCTTCATCGGTCTTTAGCTGAACAAAGAGCCAGTAGGGTCCCCCGCGGTAGGGCTCAATATTGCGGATGGCGATGGTTTCAACACCAGTAACTTTCATAGCTTAATGCTCCTTTCAAAACGATGTTATGTGGCGGGTAGTTATATTTCACCCATCTATAAGCAAGTGTCTGCCAACAGGACTGCCTAGCTTGCGTAAATATAACAGGGAAGCGCCTCGGCTTTCCACAAAAGTGATCATTGATAGTGCATCGATTTGCTCGGAGCGAGCGCTCTGTGAGGCGGAATGTGTCCTCAAATGCTGGGGAAATGCCCTCATTTTGCCCCCTTTTTGAGCAACAGTATACATACAGTATGTATACGGGGAGGGGGGTGG
>JAPOOU010000235.1 GCA_026713245.1 Chloroflexota bacterium | reverse complement strand
GGGGGTACCCCCCCATATATACATACTGTATCTATACAGTTACTCAAAAAGGGGGCAAAATCAGGGCATTTTCCCAGCACTTGAGGACAAATTGCGTGCCAGGCTTCTAGTGCCGGACAAACCTTACAGATTACGAAAACTGAGTGGAGATAACCCTAATCAGCGTAGTTTCACTTTGATGCGATAGCCGCGCGAATATGTGTTGTCGCTTGAAAACCGCGAAGTGGCCGCTCATAGTCCGGCGTTAAAACAAGCCAGTGACCTTGCCGTCGGCGTCAATATCGACATTCATCGCTGCCGGCGTTCTGCCCAGGCCCGGCATGGTGCGGACATCGCCACAGAGTGGATAGATGAGGCCGGCGCCGGCCGATGCGCGAATATCGGTAATGGTGATGCGGAAGCCGTCCGGCGCGCCCTTGAGCTTGGGATTGTCGGTCAGGCTAAGGTGGGTTTTCGCCATGCAGATAGGCAGATGGCGCAATCCCTGATCTTCGTATTGTCTGATCTTGCGATCGGCGATCGGCGCGTAATCGACGCCGTCGGCCCGGTAGATCTCGCTGGCGATGGTCTCGATCTTGTCCTTGATGGACATATCGTCCGGGTAGAGCAAGCGGAAGTCGTTGGGCATCTCGCAGGCGGAGACGATCATTTCCGCCAGTTCGGCCGCGCCGGCGCCGCCTTGCGCCCAATGCCGCGCTACCGATACGCCGGTCGCGCCGGCAGCCAGGGCGATCTCTCGCACAGCGGCGATTTCCTTGTCGGTATCGTCGGCGAAGACGTTGATCGCAACCACGGGATTGACGCCGAATTTCTTGAGATTCTCCAAATGGCGCACCATATTGGCCGCGCCAGTTTGAACATCGGCGGCATTTTCTTCTTTCAGCGCCGGATCAATCGGACGGCCGGGGATAATTGTGTACTTGCCCGTATGCGCTTTCAGCGCGCGGATGGTCGTCACCAGCACGACCGCGTTGGGCTTCAACCCGGAGACGCGCGATTTGATGTTGAAGAATTTCTCGGCGCCGATATCCGCGCCGAAGCCGGATTCGGTAACGACATACTCGCCAGTTTTCATGGCGATCAAGTCGGCGATAATGGACGAGTTGCCATGCGCGATATTGGCGAAGGGACCGGCGTGCACCAGCGCCGGCGTATTTTCCAGGGATTGCATCAAGTTCGGTTTGATGGCCTCTTTCATCAAAACCGTGGCGGCGCCGGCGGCTTGAATGTCTTCCGCGGTGACCGGGTTCTTGCCCTTGTCGTAGGCGACGACCATTCTGCCAATGCGCTCGCGCATGTCCTGTAGCGATGTGGTCAATGCCAGGATCGCCATAATCTCGGAAGCGACGGTGATGTCGTAGCCGGTTTCGCGCGGGACGCCATCAAAGCGTTTGCCAAGGCCGATGACAACATTGCGCAAGGCGCGGTCGTTCAAATCGACTACCCGACGCCAGGGGATGTTATGGATATCAATATTACGCTCGTTGCCGTGATATATGTGCGCGTCCAGCATGGCGGCGATGAGATTGTGCGCGGCGCTGATGGCGTGAATATCGCCGGTTAAATGCAGGTTGAAGTTCTCCATCGGCACGATTTGGCTGTAGCCGCCGCCGGCTGCGCCGCCTTTGATGCCAAAGGTCGGACCCTGCGATGGCTGGCGGACTGTGATGACGGCGTTCTTGCCGATATGCTTCATCGCCTGGCCGATGCCGACGGTGGTGGTCGATTTGCCTTCGCCCAGCGGCGTCGGGGTGATCGCCGTGACATCCACGTACTTGGCATTCGGTCGATCTTGCAGCCGGTTCAATGCATCCAGCTTGATCTTCGCGACATATTTCCCGTAGTGCTCAAGATCGCGATCCGGGTCCAATCCCATTTGCTCGGCGATCTCGTTGATATGAAGGAGATTGGCATTCTGAGCGATTTCCAGATCTGACGGGATGACCATTGCGCAAAATCCCTTTTGTACTTGTCGGGCAATGATATAGGAGCGTCAACTTTTCATAATCAATTCTAGCACGAACTTTTTTGACCGACTGTTAAATCTCCCGCCGCCTTATATAATGTTCGGGCCCCACTCCGTTATCAGAATCGTGGAATAGAGGAGCCATGACGGCAAAAGCGCCGGGATTCAAGTCGGTTGTGACAACCATGCCAATCTACTATGGCTGGGTCGTCTGGTTTGTGGCGATTGCGGGTACGGCTGCCAGCTCGCCGGGACAGAGTTACTCCGTTTCCTTGTTCATGGACTATTTCATTGCCGATTTTGGCCTTGATCGCACGACTGTCAGCAGTCTGTATGGGCTTGGCACCTTTATCGCGTCATTTGGCCTGACCTGGCTGGGCCGGAAACTGGATTTGGCCGGCAATCGTCGGACTGGCGTGGCGATTGGTCTGCTGTTCAGTCTGGTTCTTTGCCTGTGCTCCATCATCAACGGTCCGATCATGCTGCTCGTCGCCTTCATCGGTATTCGCGGGCTGGGGCAAGGCGCGCTTACCTTGGTGAGTTCGACAGCGGTCGCCAACTGGTTCCGCGCGCGCCGCGGCCGCATGATGGCTTACCTGGCGCTGGCCTATGCGCTTTTTCAAGGCTTGTACGTGAATGGGCTGCGAGCGCTTTTGGATAGCCTGGATTGGCGGGCAGCCTTCGTCGTACTGGGAATCGGCGTTAGCGCTCTCGTAGTTCCGCTGTTCGGATTTTTGATGCGCAACAAGCCGGAAGACTATGGCTTGTTGCCGGACAACCAGAACGCCAGGCGCGATGCCGAAGCGCGCGATCATCCCCGCGCCGGGGATGTCAATGAGGAAAACTGGACCCTGCGAGAGGCTTTGCGCACGCCGGTACTATGGCTTTATATATTCGCGAGAATGCTGCCTTCGGCTTGGGGGACGGGATTGATCTTGCATCAGGTAT
>JAPOOU010000266.1 GCA_026713245.1 Chloroflexota bacterium | reverse complement strand
TTTGCTTATTTTTCTCGCGCTTAATCTCGTACTGATGGCCGGGCTTTTCCTGGTCGGCGTTTACCTGTTTTTGCAGGTGGAAGACAAAAGCAAGCGCAATAAGTTGCGGCTGCTAGATTCCAGCGTGGATATGTCCGAATTGCAGGCGATGCTAGAAGCGGAACGTCACGACGAAGCGCTGCAGCGCTTGATGCAAGCCGATAATATTGATCGTTTTTCGGCTGAGAAGGCCATCGAGGGATTGGCACGGCAGGACCACGGCGACGATCCGTTAAGCAAAACCCGCCTCTAAATGTGCAAGGATGCGTTCTGCGCGAGCGGTCCAAGTGTAATTCGCCATAACCTGCTCCTGCGCATTGCCGCCCAATTTCCGCCGTAAGTCAGGATCTCGTTGCAGCGCGTCGATCGCCGCTGTCCAGGCCGCAACGTCATCCGGCGGGACGAGCAAGGCCGTTTCACCATGCCGCAGCACATCGGACCAACCGGGCAAATCCGAGGCGACGATTGCGCCGGCCGCCGCCATGTACTCGAACAACTTGAGCGGAGAGGTATAACGCGCGAATTGGGCCGTCGCCGGATGAGGCATCGCGCAGACATCGAAGGCGCGCAGATATAGAGGCACGTCGCCCGGCGGTACATGACCAAGATGAAGGAAGCGCTTGTCCGGCAGTCCCATTTCGGTCCACTGCCGCTTGAGCGCGCGGGCCTGCGCTGACTGCCCGCCGACCAGCGCCAATTGCGCCCCGGCGACGTTTGCTACCGCGCGCAGCAAGGCGCCAACGCCCTTGTCCAGGCCGATCATTTTCAGGCTGCCGACGTAACCAACGATGAACGCACTTTCGTCCCAGCCAACTTGCCGTCGTGCCTCGACCGTATCGGGCAGCGTCTCGAACCGAGCGCGTCGGATGCCGTCGTGCGCGCTGATGATGCGCCCGACGTCAGCATTGCGCATTTCGACGAGATCGTCGCGCAATTGCGGCGTAATCGCGACGACGCTGCCGACGCCCCCGCAGACGGTACGCTGCAAGGACGCGCCGCGCCGCGATGACGGGAAGAGATGCGCTTCGTAGGCCAGTGATCGTTTTGGCTTGAGCCGCGAGAGCAGAGCCAGCAGCAACTCATCGCGGCTATAGAAGACATCGGCGCGGACAAAAGGCAGCGCGAACAACATCACCAGCGCGTAGGACAGTGTAAGCAGGTAAAAGGCAAATCGCGCCCCGGCGCTTTCCGTCGGGAAAAGCGGGAAGACATCGATGCAGGGCAGGCGACGAATCCTGAAGTTGCGTTCGACGCCGTAATAGGCATAGGGGTCGGTTATTCGCCGCATCTGCGGGGTGTTCCAGCGGCGCGAGACCCACAGGGTTACGTCATAGCCGGCGGCGGCGAAGGCTTCGCAGTTTTGCATGATCTGCAGCCCGTGCGCTCTTTCCGTGGGCAGGCGCATCAGCGAGAAATAGAGGAGCTTGGGCATAGCTTTCCTGTTGAACGGATGTCAGGAGCTCACGCGTCCTTCGTCTGGCGCGGCAGCAACATGCTGAGCACGCCGGCAACAGCGATGATGAGCGCGACGATCTGGAAGGTGGTTCCCAAACCAATGTAATCCGAGACAGCGCCGATGATCAGCGTGCCGATGGCGCCGGTACCGAAGATGAAACCCAGGATCGCGCCCGAGGCGAAGCCCTTGCGCATCGGGATCAGGTCCTGCGCCATCACGACAATCAGGCTGTGCGCGCCACCTGACAAACCGCCGGCGGCGATCGCCAGCAAGAAGGCGACAGGACCCTCATAGGCGGGCAGCAGGTAAAAGGCCGGCGCCGAACTCAACATGCTCAGCATCATTACTATCCGCCGGTCGAAGCGATCGGCCAGACGGCCGAAAACCAGGCCCGACACGGCGGATGCGATCCAGTAGGCAGTGGTGATGGCGCCGTAGGCGGCGGGCGCCCAACCCTTTTGCTCGAAAAGGACCGGCACGAACGAGACCGATCCTTGCTGCCCCACCCCGCGAAGCACGACGATGAGCCCGAGGATAATAAAAGCCAGCACGGGGAAATGCTGATTCTTGCCGTTGGCGGGGTCGTCTTCTCGCTCTTTGCGCTGTTGATGATGATCATGGCGCCGGGGAATGCTGGTCGACATCAGCAGGACGCCGGGTATCGCGGCCACGCCAAGCACGATGATCGGCGTCAGATTGTCCTGCACGCCGAAGTAACTTAAGCCGACTGTTTGACCCAGCCGGCCCAGCAGGTCGGGATTGGCCAGATCCAACAGGATTCCGGCGATGGCTGGTCCCAGCGCCAGACCGGTCTGTCCCATCAAGAAGAAGATCGCCATATTGAAGGCGGAGCGGCGCGGCACGGATTCGGCCGCGTGCAAGGCGCCCACCGGGTGCAAGGCGCCGCTGCCAATGGTGGCGATTACCAAGGGAACGAACATCAGCCAGTACTGCCGCGTGAATGCGGCCAGCAAGATCGAGATCGTGAACATGCAAACGTGGAAGGCGAGCCCCAACGAGCCGATCCAGCGCCCGCCGCTGCGATCGGCCAGGATGCCGAAGAAGGGCTGCGTGAAGGCGCCAAAGAGTTGTGACAAGCTGACGGCGAGGCCGATCTGCGCATTGCTCATTGGCAGCATGCCGGCCGCCAAAAAAGTAAGCAATACCGGCACCATCGATGTGAAGACATCGTTGGTCAAGTGACCGATGCAGACCGACCACAACAGGCGGTTTTTACGCGGCATTAACTCAATCCTTCCTTAATGCTGGCGGCAATGATAAACCTGCTGGCGGTACTTGAGAATGTAGACTGTGAGCAATTTGGACGACCCGGACTGTCGGGATAACTCTAGTCTTGCTGCTCGAGATCTCGGAGCATGCTCCGGATTTCGCTAGCAGTCACATCGTTCTTGTCCGATTTGGAGTAAATGTAAATGAAGGTAACCAGATCGACTTCGTTTTTTAAAAACAGCGCGCGAAAGCCGCCACTCTTACCCCGTTGAGCAGATCGATTTGTTAGACGAACCTTGTACACATCAGCACCGACTTCAGGTATGACGTCTCCACGGTAGCCTTTACTCTGCATTTCCTCCAGAAGTACATTGATATCATCTTCTATGAGACGATATCGCTTTCGCAACTCTTTGACATTTTTGAGAAATCCGCGAGAAAAGACGAATTTGATGGGCATCAGAATCGACTTTATTCTTTAAGTTGGTCGCGGAACTCCTCAAGGGAAAGGACATCCCCAGCCAAGATCTGCATGAATCCATGTCTTATGTCTTCCAGAATCTCCTTCTTGGTACGTGGACGCCAAGGCTCATCATCGTCTGCGGAAGTCTCCGACGCCTTTCGGGCAGGTTGATATTTTCCCGCCTGGTAATCCGCTTCTGCCTGCCGCAATGCCTCCGCTATCTCTTCGTCGCTCGGCTCGCCGAATATAGCATCGAACAAATCCGGATCGACAGTCGCATCCTGCGCTTCAACAGATTCCTTATCCTGCCGCTTGTCAACTGTCTTTACCAACGGATCATTTGCCTTGGATTTCATCATTGTCTCCTAGCGGCAACGCTGTCGCCTCTGGCTTATGATACCAGAAAATATCATGCTCTCCACCAAGGGACCTTCGTTCCGTTCCGTAAGATACACGGCCACAGAGCGCGTCATATGACCGATTCAACATAGAGACCAGGATGAGGACAAAATATGGTTGTTGATTACGACAAACTTCAAGCGATTCCGCAACGCGACGAACCTTACCATATTGTAGTCACCGCCGCCCATCACGACGACATCGAATTCGGCGTGGCGGGCAGCGTAGCGCGCTGGATTCGCGAAGAGGGCGCTACGGCGACCTATGTCATCATCACCGATGGCGGCTCCGGCAGCAACGATCCGGACGTAAGCAAGCGGGCTCTAATTGAATTGCGTCGGGAAGAGCAGATGGAAGCCGCGTCTATCGTGGGGGTCAGCGATGTGCGCTTTCTCGACTACCCTGATGGCACATTGCAGGCGACTCTGGGCTTGCGACGGGATATCACACGAATCATCCGCCAGACCAAACCTTACCGCGTCGTCTGTCAGGATCCAACGACTGTCTATGCCCACAGCAGTTATATCAACCATCCCGATCACCGCGCCGCCGGTGAAGGGACGCTTTATGCCGCCTTCCCCAGCGCCGAAACACGACCCATCTTTCCAGAGCTTCTGGCCGAAGGCTACGAACCGCACAAGATCGGCGAACTATATTTGAATCTGACGCAAACGCCGACGCACTACCATGACATCAGCAGCACAATCGAACTCAAGATGGCGGCGCTGGGCGCACATGTCTCACAAATTGGCGCGGGCGACGATTTCGAGAATGGCGCCAAGAAGTGGCTGACAGAGTCAAACCGTCTTGGTGGCGAGATGGTCGGCGTCGCTTACGCGGAACACTTCCGCGTGCTTAAGTTCGATGAAGAACGCCAGAGTTGGTACGAGGAAGAGAAAAACCGCCGGGAGGCGGAAGCCGCCGGGGATTGAATCATGCTTCCTGGCAATGTTGCGGTTTTCGTCCCATCAAAAGCGCGCGACCGCAAGCGGCTCGACGTGTCGTCCGATACCTGTTCAACTTCTGCTAGTTTGGCCATCCATTGGGTCGTGTAGACTCTGATCTTCTATCGCTCCTGCCGGCTGTCAGGCGACTGTTATTCATTGTTTCAACCAACTTCGATGCAACGACCAGAATTGGGCTTTGCTATAGGCCATTCACAAGCGGTAGAATAAGCGCGACAGCGAACTGAGTGAAGAAGGGCGACAATGATTCTGACGAGTTATCAATCTGACAATGGCGTCAAATTGGGTATCAAAACCGATCAAGGCATACTGGATGTGGCGGCGGCTGTTGCCGCGACAGGCGTCGATTGCCCGGCCGATCCGGATGCTGTTTATGGCCAAGGGCAGACTGCTTTGCCGGCGTTGGCGGATCTGTTAAGCAAGGCCGACGACGACGCGCTGTACCTTAATGAAGCCGATTTGACTTATGCGCCGACCGTCCCCAATCCGGGCAAGATCATTTGCGTGGGATTGAATTATGCCAAGCACGCGGCCGAAGGGGGTATGGACCCGCCGGAGAATCCCGTCTTGTTCAGCAAGTTCAACAACGCGATCGCCGCGCACAACGAGGATGTTCCGATTCAAGCTGATTGGAAGACCGTCGATTACGAATCGGAGTTGGGTGTGGTCATCGGCAAGACCGCGCGCAACGTCAGCGAAGCGGAGGCGCTCGACCATGTCCTGGGATACTGCAATATGAACGACCTCAGCGAACGCCACCTGCAGATGCTCTGCGGTCAATGGCTGCTGGGAAAAACACTGGACAAGTTCTTGCCTGTCGGCCCCTACGTCGTCACCGCGGACGAGATAGCCGATCCGCAAAACTTGTCGATCAAAGGATGGATGAATGGCGAGTTGCGGCAAAACAGCAGTACGGCAGATATGATATTCAGCGTGGCCGAGATCATCGCCTTCGCCAGCAAAGTCATGACGCTCAGCCCGGGCGATATCATCAGCACGGGCACGCCCGAGGGTGTGATCCTTGGCATGGATCCAAGAGTTTGGATGAAGCCCGGCGATGAATATGTCGTGGAAGTGGAAGGGCTTGGCAAACTAGCCAATCGGATGGTCGAGGCATAATCATGGCGGACACCTATCTTGTTACCGGTGGCATGGGCTGCATCGGCGCCTGGGCGCTCTATTACCTGCGGCGCGCCGGAAAGAACGCCGTCAATTTTGATCAGAGTACGGACCGGCACCGGCTGGACTGGTTAATGAGCGGCGAGGACCAGAGCGAGATCACTCATGTGCAGGGCGACCTGCGCGACACGGACAGCTTGAAAGCGGTATTCGCGGAACATGGCATCACGCATGTCATACATCTAGCTGCCTTACAGGTCCCATTCTGCCGCGCCAATCCGGTTCTGGGCGCGCAGGTCAACGTGACCGGCACCGTCAATATCTTCGAAGCGGCGCATTCAAATGGCGTGGGACACGTGGCGTTCGCCTCGTCGATCGGCGTATATGGACCGCCTTCGGAGTTCCCGCCCGGTCTGATCCCCAACGACGCGCCGCAGAACCCGCGCACGCTGTACGGTGGATACAAGGTTTGCAACGAACAGACCGCCAAGGTCTACTTTTACGATCAAGGCATCACCAGCACTTGGCTGCGTCCCTACACGGTTTACGGTGTCGGGCGCGACCAAGGCATGACCAGCGAACCGACCCATGCCCTGGTTGCCGCCGTCAAGGACGAGCCCTACAGAGTCGGCTTCAGCGGCACCATGCAATTCCAGTTCGCGCCCGATGTGGCGCGGCAATTTATCCTGGCCGCCGAGCAGCCATTAGATGGCGCCTATGGCTTCAACCTGGGCCAAAAGTCGGCGACCGTCGAGCAATTCGTCGACATTGCCACAGGCATCTTGCCAGGCGCGGAGATTGAAGTGGCGGATAATCCCCTGCCCTTCCCGGCCGGTTTTGATGACAGCGCGCTACGGGCGAACTTTGATGCGATCTATGAAACGCCGCTGGATGAGGGCATCGCGCAGACGGTCGCGCACATTCAACGGCTGGGAGATGAGATTTAGGGCGAGAGCCTCAGGCTTTGTCGTCCACGGGGAAGAGCTGGGTCAGCGCCAATTCAAAGCCGGGCAGGGCATCTTCGCCGGAGAGTACGCCGTCTTGGCCGACGAACTCGATATCCAGGCGAGCGCCGGCGGCCGAACGGCAGACATCGACGCCCTTCTCGGCCGGCAGCACGATCCAAACCAAAGATGAGCCCTTGTCCAGGTAGATCTGCGCTTTGTGCCGCAACTGCGCGAGCGTATCGCTGGGCGAGGCGATCTCCACAGCCAAGTCGGGCATGATAGAAAGAAACCCATCCTCGGGCTGTTGGCTCAATCGCGCGTGGCTGACAAAGGCGACATCGGGCGCCAGCAGCGTCGAGCGGTCCCCCGCCGGGTAGAAGCCGAGTTCAACGTGCACTTCGCCCAAGTCTTTTGACATGACATAGCCGCGCAGGAAAAAGTCCACAATTGACGCAAGCCTACTATGCACCCGTTGAACTGGCGACATTTCAAATATCACTCCGTCGATCATGTAGAAGCGCTTGTCCGCGAGTTCGGGCTGCCGCATCAACTCGCTGACGGCATCGACATCGAGCAGTCGCTCTTGCGTGGTCATCTATAAGCTGCCTTGCCTATCCATTTTGTCTAGCATATCATATTTCGCGCAGCTCGCAATGACTTGCCAAAGCTCCTAAGCAGCCTCGAAGTCAGTCAAGGCTCATGTTATGCCGACTGCGTCTGCTAGGCGGAAGCTGCGACATTAACGTCATTGAATACGTACCAGAGCAATAGAGGCTTATCCCCCCTTCTCGCTATCTGGGCGGGGGGGGGATCGAGAATAGAGGCAAGGCATGTCCAAAACCACACGCATCATCCAGCAACTAAGTACCAACCTGCTCAACATGCAACGGGGGCGCGTCAAGGCGATCGACTACGTCATGATCAAAGTGCCGCCGTCCTTCGCGCCGATCCCCAGCAAGCGCAACTTCGTCCAGCAACAGATCCTGGGTCCGGCGCCCATGAGCTTGCTGGAGTTCGTGGCGGCGCTGGAACGCATCGCCGACGACCCGCGGACGCTGGGCGTGATCCTCCACTTCCGCGGTTTTGCGGGGAGCACCGCCGATCTCCAGACCATGCGCGATGCCATCACGCGCTTGCGGGAAAACGGCAAGCGCGCCTTGAGCTTCGCGCCCGGTTATCGCACTTTGGACTATTACGTGGCCAGCGCTTGTGACGAGATCTTGCTGCCGCCCGGCGGCATGCTGGAAACAACCGGGCTCTTCAGCCAGCAAGTCTTCTTGAAAGAGGGATTGGCGGCAGCCGGCTTGCAATTTGACGCTGTCGCGATCTCGCCTTATAAAGGCGCGGCCGATAGCCTCACCCGCAGGGAACCGTCGCCGGAGGGACGCGACCAAACCAATTGGTTGCTCGATTCGGTCTATGAGATGATCGTCGACGGCATCGCCGCCACGCGCAAGATGAAGCTGGATGCGGTGAAAGCAATGATAGATCAAGCCGTTCATCTCACCGAAGACGCCTTGGAAAAGGGCTACATAGACGGGGTCATGAACGAGGAAGCGCTGGTCGAGTATCTCGGCGTCACGAAGATCACGATGTGGGAAGAGACCGACAGCCATCTCTATCTGCCCGTCCGCGATTTCGGCGGCAAGTATGTCGCGATTTTATATGCCGGCGGCATGATCATCGACGGGGAAAGCGCTACGCCGCCGAGCGATGTGCCGATTCCCGTTCCCTTTGTTGGGGGTGAACGCCTGGGCGATATCACACTCAATCAACAGGTGCGCAACTTGATGAAAGACCCGAGTTGCGGCGCGCTGGTGCTGTATATCGATAGCGGCGGCGGCTCGGCGACGGCTTCGGAATCCATGGCTTCGGCGCTGGGGGAGTTCGTCAAATCGCGTCCGCTGGTCGTGTGCATGGGCGGCGTCGCCGGATCCGGCGGTTATTATATTGCGACGCCGGCGCACTGGATTGTGGCGCAGCCCGGTACCATCACGGGTTCGATCGGCGTCATCATGGGCAAGTTGGTCAACAGTGACCTGCTTAGAAAGCTGCGCTTCAACGCCGTCTCTTACCTGCGCGGCGACAATGCCAACCTTGTCGCTGGCGAAAGTCCCTTCAGCGATGTCCAACGCGAGATGATGCGCGACAGCGTCGAGCACATTTATCAACAATTCCTGGAGCGCGTGGCGGACAGCCGCGAAATGACCGCGGCCGAGATCGACGGGATAGGCGGCGGCCGCGTCTGGACCGGGCAGCAGGCGCTGGACAATGGCTTGGTTGACGAACTGGGCGACTTGCACACTGCCATTGACAAAGCGCGTCAGCTAGCCAATGTGCCGGAGTCGCCGCCGGCGGTTCTGATGCGCGAAA
>JAPOOU010000195.1 GCA_026713245.1 Chloroflexota bacterium | reverse complement strand
CGGCTGCGGCCGCGGGATGCCTCGCTGGTCGCCCGGGTAGCCGGTGATGCAGTCCACGGCATTGACCGCTGGGCTGTCCGTTGGCAGGGCGAAAACGGCCGGGCTGCCGCTCGAGATCTCAGGGAGCAGCGGATCAGCGCTGGAGAGGGCGGGTCCACAGCTGCCCGTGCGAATCAGGTTGCCGGTGTTGCCAACCAAGGCGCCCGCCCCCAATCGGCAGTCATCGGCGCCGGGAATCGCTTGGGTATAAGCCATGTTGCCGGCAAGCAGGCTGTTGCGCAGCGCCACGCAGGTAAAACCCGACTCGCCAATGTAGATCCCGCCGCCGCCGTCTTTGTCCATGGCGGAATTGCCGGTGATGGTCAGATGAGTCAAGACCGCGGGACCGTTGGTGATGTAGATGGCGCCCCCCATGTTCGCGGTGTTGTTGCTGAATGTGCTGTTGGCGACGCGCAAGCTCGTCGCGCCCTCGACGTGGATGATGGCGCCGCCGACGCCGCTAATGGTGGCGTTATTGTCGCTGAAGGAGCTGCGGCTGACCGCCAGAGCGCCAAGATTGTAGATCGCCCCGCCATCACTTAGCCCGGCTCGATTGTTGGAGAACACGCTGCCGATGACCGTCGCGCTGCCCGTTCTGTCTATCTGCATCCCGCCGCCATGCGAGCCGGATGACACGCTGTCGCTGATCGTGCTGCGGTTGAGAAAGAATTCGCCGCGCCTGATCCAAACCGCGCCCCCGCCGCCGCTGCTCCTGCTCTTGGTGATCGTCAAATCGTTGACCGTAAACACCCCTCTGTGCTGCTCGAATACGCGATATTTGCCATCGCCGCTGATCGTCCAGCCATTGCCATTGATTGTGATGTTTGAGGTGATCACGGGCAAAGCCGCCGTCAGCGTAATCGTGCCGGCCGTCGAGGGCATGTTGATGACGTCGGCGCCGGCCTCCCCCGCGCCATCCGTCCCCGCCGCACAGCTGCCGACGTTGCTGGTCGCGCCGTTGGCTTCGTTTATGGCTTGCGCCAGTGTGCAGCTAGAGCCGACGTTGATTGTAGCAGCCTCGATCTGAAGCTCGGGCGACAACAGGAAGAGCAGCAGCGCCATGACAAAGACTTTGGCGCGGGGACCAAAATTGAAAACAACTGCCAGCGAATTACGCGACAATTTATTGAGCAACATCGCGCGCGGGGGGAGGAGGATACACTGTAATTGACTCAAGGACTCCAGCATCAATGAGAAAACGGACAAATTACGCACAACCTACCATAACATAGAGAAAGTTGCTATGCATCCCGTATCCCAAGCCAGGGCAATCGCATCAAATTCAGTTTTAGGGTCATAACAGTTTAATAAGTATCAAAAGAGTTCTAGCGCTTCCATGAGATTGTCCTTTTTAATCCTTAAAGAACTGTAATGACATCAATTTTCATTTTGATGCAATTGCCCTGTATCGAAAGCGACGAGGTTTTGACAAGCGCTGCCGATAACAGTAATATCCTGGACAGGCGAATGAGTCGCCCTTAGCCTCAGCCATAGCGGGAGCGGACATGGCAAAAGCCGCAGCAGGCACGGAAAATCTGACTTCACTCAAGCAGCAGTTGATCGCCGGTGCGGCGCTGGTGGCGAGTATCGGACTGGTGCCCTTAACGCAAGGCAACCTCAGTCTGCGCGATCCACAGAGCGGGAACATCCTCATCACCCCGCACGACTTCCCCTATGATCAACTGGCGGTTGAGGACATCGTTGTGCTCGACCTCGCCGGCGCTGTAGTCGAGGGATTTCGCGAGCCATCGCACGAGTCGCCGGTGCATCTGGCCGTCTACGAACGGCGTCCGGAAGCGCTGGGCATCGTGCATGCCGAGCCGATTTATACCAACGTCTTCGGCGTCTTACACATGCCCATCGCGCCCCTGCACGTCAACACGCTGATTGATGTCGGCGGCGAGGTGCCGGTCATGCCCTTCGCGCCAAGCGGCTCGCGTCAGTTCGGTTACGACATGTTGGAAGTTATGGGCGACAGGCGGGCGGTTGTCTGGGCGAATCACGGCATGCTTGCGCTGGGCGACTCCCTGAGCAAGGCGATCCACTGCACGGTTATGGTCGAGATCGCGGCGCAACTCTATCACATGGCGCTTCAGCACGGCCAGCCGCATCTGATACCGCCGGAGTTCAGCGACAGATTGCTTGGATAGCCAATCTGGAAGCAAATCGTTTGATATCGGAAAGGAGGGTGATTGACAAAAGTTCCGCAATCAACCACTTTGAATATGCAATAGACGCTTGATAAGGAGAAATGAGATGTACAAGAAGTTTATGCTCGCCCTGATGTTCCTGCTCATTCTGGCAGTGAGCTTGCCGGCCGTCGCCCAAGACGATGTCGTGGTGCGCTTTCGTTCCTGGAGCCCGGTGATCGCCACCACCGAAGCCATGATTGAAGCCTTTAACGCCGAGAACCCGGGCATCACAATCGAGCCCGATATCACCAACTATCCTGAATACCTGGTCGATTTGCAGACGATGGCCGCCGGCGGGAGCCTGCCCGATTTGATCGGTCTGGAACCGGGCGCATTGACGCAGCAGTATCGCGACCATCTGATGCCGATGCAGGATTGCGCCGTCGCCACCTGGGGTGAAGATTGGGAAGATCAATTCTTCCCGGTTGGCATCGAGCAGGCGCGTCTGGGTAATCCGGAAGGCGACGACAACATTTACGGTTTGCCGGTGCTGGTGCAGACGATCAATATGTGGTACACGGTGCCGATCTTCGAAGAAGCCGGCGTCGAGCCGCCGACCACCTACGACGAGTTGAAGGAACTGGCGGATATGTTCAACGCCCAGGGTATCGCCCCGGTCATGATCGGCGCGGGCGATGGCTGGATCCGCCGTGATGTCTACATGCAGTTGATCCACAATGTCGCGCCGGGCTTGATCTACGAAGCGGAAGACGGCATGGCCAGCTTCGCCGACGAGCCCTTCGTTGAGGCGATGACCTGGTGGAAGCGCTTGTTCGACGATGGCATCTTCCAGATGGGCGCCTTGGGCATGTCGCATTATCCGGCCGCGGTCGAGCAGATCCAGGGCGGGCGCGCCGCCATGTTCCCGATGGGCGCCTGGTGGCAGCAGCAAGCGGCCAATCCGAATCCGCCACCACTGGACCAGAACCTGGCCGGTTACGCGCCCTTCAAGTTCCCCGATGTCACGGGCATGGGCGCGCCGGAAGATCTGCTGGGCGGCATTGACGTCATGCTGGGCGTGACGCGCGACTCGGCGAATCCGGACGCGGCCTGTAAGGTGATCACCGATTTCATCAGCGGCGCCGGGGCGCAAGCGCTGATCAATACCTATAACGACTTGCCCGCCTACATCGGCTTGAGACCCGCGTCCTTCGGGTCGGAGAATCAAGAGGCCGTTTGGGACTTGTTCACCGAAGACTGGCTCGCATCAGTGCAGTACGCGCGTCAACTGAAGAGCCCGGATGTCAAGCAAGCGCTGGAAGACGCGCTGGCTGCCGTGGCCGCGGGCGAAATGACGCCGGCTGAAAGCATGCAGATGGTGCAGGACGCAAATATGTAGTTAGAGCAGGGTGGTCGGACCCGTCCCCCCAACCCCCCTCCCGTTGCGCAGTGTCTACGCGCGCCATCGCGATGGAGAGGGGGGCTAATTGAGCGGACTTGGCACGCGCGCTTGAATTTCGCGCCGTGACGAGTTCCATAGATATTAGGGATTGGCCACCACGAGCTAGCGAAGTCTCCCCCCATTGCAATGGGGGGAGATTTAGAGGGGGGTTGAACTTCGTCACAATGTCGCGCAAATGGCTGATCGACAATCAAGGTCTGTTTTTCATGGCGCCGGCCATGATCTTGTTCGTCGTGTTCGTTTTGTATCCCATTTTCTATATCTTTGGCGCCAGCTTGTACGATTGGGATGGCATCAACGAAGCCGCATACATCGGTCTGGACAATTACATCGAGATGTTCACCGATGACCGCGCCTTCAGCGTCGCCATTCGCAATTCCATTTACTGGACATTTCTGACGATCTTCCCACAGATGTTCCTGGGCTTTTTGCTGGCGAGCATCTTGACATCGGGGATTCCGTTTCAGAACGTCTTTCGTATCATTTTTTTTATGCCCGCCATCGTCTCGCCGGTCGTGCTGGGCATTATCTGGCAGCGCATATACGCGCCCTTCGGCGGCTTGCTGGCCGATATCGGCTTTGAAACGGGGATGCGCTTTCTGGTTCAGCCCTATTTGTCCGATCCCAAAATCGCCATTTTTTCCACCATATTTGTCAACGTTTGGCAATGGACGGGTTTTTCCATGTTGATGTATGTTGCGGGCTTGCAGGGCTTGCCGGAGGAAGTCCTCAGCGCAGCCGAAGTCGATGGCGCCAGCGTCCGGCAGCGCGTTCAATATATTATCTGGCCCATGCTGCGCCACGTACACCTGACCTTGATCCTGCTCGGCGTCATCGGCACCTTGCAGACCTTTGCCCTGGTCTATATGTTGACCAAGGGCGGACCCAATCATGCTACGGAAATGCTGCCCACTTATATTTTCCTGAAAGCATTCCCGCTGCAGAGCATGGGTTATGCCTCGGCGGTGGCGGTGGTGCTGCTGGTGATCGCCTTGAGCGCCAGCATTTTCCAGGTGCGCGTGCTGGGCTCGCGCTTCACGATTGGGAATTAGAGTCGGTTTAGCAGTCTAATGATAGCGAAGAAGAGCCGTCATCCGCGATCACCGCGCCGTTTGGGCAAAATATTGGCCTTCGCTTTTGTCACTGTGCTGGCCTTGGTCTGGCTTGTGCCCATCATGATGATGCTGGTGGTCTCATTCATGCCGCCAGATCAGCGCGCGCCTCGTTTTGGCGGCATGCTAATCAGCGGCGTCAGCTTGCAGAATTACGTGACCGTCTTCGAAGACGCGGAGATTGTGCAGCATTTCATCAATAGCATGGCGGTGACCATTCCATCGGTTTTTCTGGTGGTGGCGATCAGCTCGCTGGCGGCCTTCGCGCTGGCGCGCTTGAAGTTCTTCGCGCGCGATATCTGGTTCTATCTGCTCATCATGACCTTGATGTTGCCGATTCCGACTTTGATCGTGCCGATCTTCCAGATTAACAAGGCCTTGGGACTCAATGACAGTTATCTCGGGCTTATCCTGCCTTATACGGCTTTGGGCGTTCCCTTCGCCATCGTAATTTTGCGCAGCTTTTTCGCCGGCTTCCTGAAAGAAATTGAAGAAGCGGCGATCCTCGACGGCTGTACGCCCTTCGGCATTTATTGGCGCGTCATGATGCCGGTGAGCTGGCCCGCCATCGCCGTCGTCATCATCTGGCAGTTTATGACATCCTGGAACGAGTTCATCCTGGCGCTGGTGACCATGAATACCAATCAGGTCAAGCCCTTGACGCTGGTGCCGCTGGTTTACAGCGGGCAGTTCATGATGCGGCCGGGACCCATGTTTGCCATCCTCACGCTGATTACGCTGCCGGTCATCGTGGTTTACTATCTGATGCAGCGGTTTATGGTTTCCGGTTTGACGTCCGGCGCCGTGAGAGGGTAGACGCCGATCTCCAGCCCCTTCCGCAATATAGACAGAAGGGGAGCGACATCCGCAGTTTGCCGGGACGGGCTTTTGGCGGGCGATCGATTCATAGCGAAGCGAGGGCACAATTGTATGAGTTTGATGGGCATTGATGTCGGCACTACCGGATGCAAGGTCGTGGTCTTTGATGAAACGGGCGCTGTATTGGCGGGCGCCGGGCGCGAGTATCCGCTGCTCAGTCCCAATCCAGGCTGGTACGAACTCGATCCCGAGGGGGTCTGGTCCTTCCTTTGCCAGTGCCTGCGCGAGGTTAATGCCCAGCTTCGGGACGATCCCGTGACTGCCTTGGCGATCTCGTCCCAGGGCGAGGCGATGACGCCGGTCGCGGCCGATGGCCGGGTGCTGGCGAACAGCCCGGTCAGCTCCGACCGGCGCAATATGAAGCAGAGTGCCGAGATGGAAGCGGCGCTGGGGACGGAACGCATCTTCGCCCTCACCGGCCAGCCGATGAGCACGATTTATACACTGCCGAAATTGCTGTGGTGGCGGGACAACGCGCCGGAAATCATCGAGCGGACCTGGAAATTCCTCTGCTACGTTGACTTTGTAGCGTTCAAGCTGGGCGTCGAGCCGGTGATTGATCACAGCATGGCGGCGCGGACATTGGCTTTCGACGTCAATACGCTGGATTGGTCGGAGGAGTTGCTGGCCGCCGGCGGGATCCGCCGCGATCAAATGGCGAAGGCCCTGCCCAGCGGCGAAATCATCGGCGAGATACCGGCCCGACTGGCTGCCGATCTGGGATTCACGGGCCGGGTACGGGTTGTCACCGGCGGGCACGATCAGCCGGCCGGGGCGCTGGGCGCCGGCGTGCTGGAGCCGGGCACGGCCATGTACGCCATCGGCACTACCGAGGCGCTGGTGGCGGTCACCGACGAGCCGCGCAGGCAGATGCTGGAATACAACGTGTCCTGCTATCCACATGCGGCGCCGGGCTATTTCATCGCTCTCAGCGGCAACCAGACGGGCGGCCGCTTGCTGCGCTGGTATCGCGATGAACTGGCGGCTGCCGAACGCGCCATCGCCGAAAAGACGGGCCGCGACGTCTATGATGTCATCGTCGAGCAGGTCGATGATGAGCCGGGGGAAATGCTCCTGCTGCCTTACTTCGTCGGCAGCGGCGCGCTGCACAACGATCCGTCGGCGACGGGCGCGATACTCGGCTTGAGCTTCGACAGCAAGCGCAAGGATATCGTCCGCGCCATCCTCGAGGGCTTGACTTATGAGCAGGCGCTCTGCATCCGCAGCTTGAACGAAATCGGCGTCGAGATCAATCGGATAACCGCTATCGGGGGCGGCTCGCGCTCCGAACGCTGGATGCAGATCAAGTCCGATATCACGGATCTGCCCATCTCGATCATCCATACATCGGAGGCGGCCAGCCTGGGCGTGGCGATGTTGGCGGGCTGCGCAACCGGCGTCTACAGCAGTCTCGAGGAAGCGACCGGGCAATTGATCAAGCTGCGCAAAACCTTCCATCCGCGCCCCGATCGCGCGCGGCGCTATCAACGACAACTGACGATTTTCAAGGACCTTTATCAAGCGTTGAAGCCCATTTACGAGGCGATGGCACAGCATAAATAGCTAAAGAAGCGAGGGATTGCTTATGCGCCGCCGTGCAAGCGGCGCCGGCGCTCTTCGATTTGCGCCATGACATTGTCGTTGACTTCCGGTTCTTCTTTTTCTTTCTCTTCCAGCCGAGAGATATCGGGCTGTACCACATCATCTTTGCTTATCACGACATCGCGGTCTTTGAATTCGATGGCGCCGCCCGGCTGGTTCTTCAGCGCCGCTTCTGCCTGTCGGACGTTCGCGGCTGGCTGCGCGTCTTCCGCTTCATCTTGAGCCGCGGCTTCGTCCGGCGGCGCCTGCGCGGCCTGGACTTTCGTCGCTTCGCCAGCGACGACGGCGTCCGTGGTTTTGCGGACTTTGTCCGCTCTTTCGCCCATCTCTTGCAGCGTCGCGCCGACTTTTACCGTTGTCTCGACAGCTTGTTTGCTCCTGCGAAAACGGTCAAACCAGCCGCGCGCCTGTTCCTGAACTTCATCGGCGGTTGGCGCTTCGGCATCGCTCAAGGCCCAGCGATAACCGATGTAGATGCCTGTGCCTATAATCAGAAAGGGCAGCACGGTCTGGATCAACTGCACCATTGTGCTCATCACCGCCAGCGCAGCCAAAGTGCCCAGAATGACGATGAGCAGTTTGAAGGCTTTGTTGCGGTCGATATCCATCGATCTCGCTCCTGAATTTGCCGGGTTGGCTGCGCTTGGCCGATCTCGGCGGCGTCCGGCTATTATTATACGTCATTTGCGCCCAATCCAGTGTATCTCCGCCGACAAGCGCGGTGGTGTATCTAAGTCGGTTGAATATGCAATCCGCAATTACCTGACTGCCGGTGGGGGAGTTTCGTTGAAGCAACCGCAAATTGAAGGTCATTTTACCAGGGCGTCTCACGAGATGCCCCTGTTTACGTTAACCGCGTCGCTCATGCGACGGGAAGGCTTACGATTTTGCGTGAGCGCGACATTCCTGGGACCTTTTCGCTGCCGCCGAGCGGCTACACTTTCCAGAATCTTGTTGCATTTGACAAGTATTGCTTTTGACGCGATTGCTTTGCCATATAGCCGCTCTTGGGATGCGATATTGTGCTATAAAGGTCTACAGTTAGGACGACTGAGCGCCCCTCTGGCCGCGCCAAGGACAAACCATGCCAGCTGAGGAAGTCATTTCCCACGCCCTCGTTTTGCCCGACCACAGCTTTTATGAATGGCTTGAGGTCGCTCTCCCATATCAGGAGCATTTCGCGGGCCTTGTGATTGTGCGGTCGCCGGCGGGCAACGATTTGAATCGCTTTCGCAATGTCAGCGCGGTGGAAGTGCCCTTGACCTGGATGAGCGACTCGGCGCTGATCCATATCCGCCGCGTGTACCCGCGGGTCGTAATGGTCGATGTCATTAGGGCGGCGACGCCGACGCAGTTTTCTACGATCGTTCAAGGCCGCATCGAGCGAAACGATCGCTACGGGGAACTGGAAATGGAAGCGCCGCATATTTTCAGGCGCTTCGCGCTGGAGTGGCCGACCAACGCCCGTCCCATGGCAGTCACTGCAACTTTCAATAGTATTGCCAGCCGGGGCGGCATGCGCGAGGGCATCGATTTCCGGAGCAAGGCGGATGCGGAGGTGATCTGCGGGGCGCCCGGGGAAGTCGTCAGCCTTGCCAACGCCGGCAACAGTATTGGATATCGCAGTTATTTGCAGGTTGAGTCGCTCGTGGACGAAGAGCGTTTCATCACCACCTATGAAGGCCTCAAGCTGGTGCGGGTGAAACTGGGCGATGAAGTCAGCCGGGGTCAAGTCCTGGCAAAGTCACAAGACAATCGTTTGCGCGTCATCCTGCAAAATCCGCCGAACCGGGGCCTCAGCTTTTCCCATATCGACAATGTTGTCAACCCGCGCGATTATATCTACATTCCCGAGTTCAAAGTCCGGCCGACCACCGACAACTTGCGCGTGCGCAATGTGCCCAGCAGGCGCGGCAAGATACAGGGCAAAGTGCATAGCTGGGACCTCCTGGAGCCTTTGGAGCATCATGGCCGCGCCATCGAAAAGATCGGCGTCATGGACAAATGGATCAAGGTCCGTTCCTTCAGCGGCATTCAAGGCTATACCGCGGCCTGGTATCTGGGGGCGACGACCGCAAGCGAAGGGCTGGAGGCCCTGCCCGGCGTCAATCCGGTCGGCGTGAACCTCGATGTCTATCACGATCTTGGCAAGCCGAAGGCGTTGCGCCTGGGCGGGGTGGGTTGGCTGCGCTTCGGTTACAACGTTTCCAACTTCAGGGGTTCTGAAGACATCGATGCCGCGATGGAGCGATACTTGCCCCTGGTCGAATCTTATCGCGAAGCGGGCTACCGGGTCGTCTTTACCACCAGCCACCAGACCTACGGTGAAGCGCAGAGCCAGTTTTGGCCCTGGCCACAGATGACCGACGCCAAATGGGATCGCTTGATCGAGCGCTTCGCCGAGATGATGGGCGATATTGCCGCGCAATGGGCGGGGCGTGATTTGGTCTCTGCCTGGCAGGTCTGGAACGAACAAGACGCGCCGATCGGCGCTGTCGCCTCGGTGCCGATGTCGTCGGAGAATTACACCAAGATGTTCGCGCAGGTCTATCGCGCAATCCGCAGCGCCGATAACGACGCGCACATTGTCACCGGCGGTTTTACCGGCGGTCCCCAGCGCGGGGGCGCCTATGCCCGGCGACTGCTGCGGGACTTGCCGGACGATGTCGAGCCGGACGGCATCGCCTTCCATCCCTATGGCCGCGGCTTGAACGACCAACCAAAATACGCCATCTGGGGCCATATTGACGAGTCTGTCTGGGCCTATAGCTCGGTTTTGCCGAACAAACCACTGTGGATGACCGAATGGGGCGTGCTGGATCGCCCGCAGGACGACATCAACCACATCACCAAATACGCTACCGATATGGTGCGCCATCTAAAAGTGAATTACCCGGGAAAATTCGCCGCCATCATTTGGTATGCCTGGGCGGAGGGCATGCATAACGGCTACGGCATTGTGGACCGGCAAGGCAATCCGCGCCCGCCCTTGACCGAGCGCTTCCTGTCGTCGTGAGATTAGGGAGTCCTTCAGGGCAATCGCATCAGAATGATCATAGCAGGTGTGGAGCGATTTCCGTCTTCCTTTGCGGCCGGTACACCGAAAAAAGGAGGCATTGTAGGGGCGTTTCGCTGAAACGCCCGCAAAAAAAGGGTCAATTGACAGGGGCCTCACGAGATGCCCCACCATTTTCCAGATTTATGTGACATTCGAAATAGCTTGGTTATGCTGCGAATGCCCTTGGGAATGCTCGACGGTAGTGTATCCTTTTCGGTTGAAACATAGAAAGTATCTCCGAGGGGCGCGCAGGTCGCCCGAAATCATCGCCTGCAATCACGTCAAGTCCTGTACACGCAGCGGCGGCTCGCCCTCCCGCCCGCAAACTGCGACCATATAGTCGCCCTTTTCTCCCCGCCTT
>JAPOOU010000258.1 GCA_026713245.1 Chloroflexota bacterium | reverse complement strand
GCTCTATCTCCGTCCTCTGGTGTTCGATACGCTCAAGTTGCTGCGTTCCCTCCAGCGGGAGCCGTATTCACGCGTGAAATCGCTGCGGCTCTCTGCTAGACTTCACGGTTTGACGGAGGCCTTGCTGCAGGGCTATATCGAATCGATTTTGGAGCGGCGGCTGGCGAGCGTACAATTCTTGCAGCGCGTGCGACAGCGGAACGCCCACCAAAATACCTAGGAGTCCGGGTGTATCGCGAAGACCCAGAATACGGCCGCATCGTCGATTTTGAATGGCTGCGGACCATTCATCGCCAGGTAGCCGATAATTTCCACCCCCGTTTCAACATGCTCGGCGCGGTCCGCACCTGCATCGAACTCACCACCAGCGAACCCAGCGTCAACATCGCCATCGGCGCTTCCCTGCTGGCCTACACCTTGCTGATCGCTTCCGACGAAAACGAGCTGGCCGAATCCCTCAAAGACGCCATCTTCACGCTGGCCTGGACCGAAGAGCACTGCGGCTCCGATCTGTTGAGTTTACGCACCCAGGCCACCGCCATCCCCGGCGATGAAACGGGCCGCGAATATTACTTGCGCGGCAGCAAATGGATCATCAACAACTCCATCCACGCCGATTATCACATCGTCCTCGCCAAGCTGGATCCGACGAAGGATGGCCCGCGCTCGCTCTCATTCTTCCTCGTGCCGCATAGCAGCACCAAAAACTGGCAGCGCATGGAAACCCACGTGCTGCGGGATATGGTCCTCTCCGCTTACGAGATTGATGGCCCCGGCCGCCTGCTCGGTAAAACGGGCCATGGCCTCTCGATCGTCCAGCGCATGGCGACCGCCAGCCGTTACCTTTGCAGCTATATGGGCGTCGTCTGGATGCGGCAATCCCTCCCCGCGGCGATCGAGCATTTGTCCACCAAGCATATCTTCGGCTCACATCCGCTGGAATTCGGCAACGTCTTCCGCCAGATGTACGTGCTCGCCCAAAAAGCGGCCCTGCTGGATTACCTCTTCCACCGCTCGGTCGCCTTCAACGACGGCAGCTTCCTGCAGTTCCTGGGCACGATGCTGAAATCCTGGCTGCTCCTCCGCACCAACGAAGTGATGATTGAGACGCTGCTGGTCACCGGTTCCAAAGGCTTTGTGGCCAGCTCCCCCATCGGCCGCAACGCGATCGATTCTCTGGTGCTGCCCGTCTTCGATGGCCATTACACCGTCAATACCAATATGAGCGCCAAACACCTGAAGCGCTACCTGAGCGCCGCCCGCCGCGAAGACGTCCAGGAGCGCCTCCGCATCCTCGATGAGCGCCTCTATCGTGAGACTTACCACGAGGAGATCCACGCCCACCCGCGCGATATCCGCAAACCGGATTTCTTCCATTTCGCCGATTACCTGGAACAGTTCCAATTGCCGCTGGATCTGGACCCCCGTCGCCTGGTCGCCACCGCGCAACAGGTCCAGGATGCGGTCGCCGACCTTGGGTTGCAGAACGACCCCGAGCACCGCTACAAAGCCGGCGACCTGCTGCACTGGCTGGAATCGATTCTGGTGGCAGCGGAGATGGCCGCCCAACTCGGGGAAGATTACGTCAACGCCGTCGCCATCCAGTACAACAGCACCGTCGAAATCCTGAATCGGATCATCGCCGAGAGCGCGCTGCCGGCGCCCTTCATGACGCCGACGCGCTTCCATCCCCTGCCACCCATTGATGACCCGCAGGCTTACCTGCTCCGCCTGCTCGATGTCGAAGGGCGGACGCTGGCGAAAGGTTGAGGCGATGAGGAATTTCTGGCCGCCGCATCAAGCGACGGCCAGGAGTTTGCCTGTGATTAATTCTGTTCTTGTGCTTCACGGACGATGTATTGAATGGCACCCTTCATATACTGCGATCGACTGAGTAGAGAAGTATCGTCTTTAATCATCACACCTGCTTTGACGAAGAGACAATCTTCAGAAGTTGTATCGAAATTGCTCTTTCGGAGAAAATCAGCGAGTTGATTCTGCGGCAAATTTAATTCTCGCCAAGCGAACACACAGCCAGCAAAAAGCTGTAAGGCGGTTGCGCTGTACGCTATAGTATGCGCTCGCCTTTGGGCAATATATCCATCCTCCAATTCCAGTGAATGTAGAATTTCGTATTCTGGGCGTGCGCTTGGCAAGAAATCATCTGCAAAATCAATGCCCATATCTATAATTGAATCATAGTTGAGGTTAGCCTCGTTAATACGGTCGCGGCTAGCACGACCGCCATATCCATAATTTAGGATCTTCAAGATGCGAGAAAGCTGGTTGAGGGAAAGCAGCCTATCGCTGCTGCGCAGTGGCGTAGAACGTTCCATCTCTACTTTATTGGCGAAAAGCTCACTACGGCCCAATTCAACTAACTCCGTAGCCGCTCGGTTGAAAGGATCTCTGTCGTCGAATCTTGTTTTTGTGATGGCGTCGATGTTGCGTGTTTGGGCCAGGTCTGCGAACATTCGGCGCAGTTTTTGTGTATCCGCTTCTTCATAAATTACAACAGGAATAGCCATTGCATTTAGGCTGCTAAACTTTTCTTCTAAATTTGAAAGTCCATAGTCCTGGTTGACGTAGCTTCCGTTTTCTTCAATCTTTGTCTTTGTAGCTCGAATCTCTGTGCGTAACCGCTCGCGCACATCATGGATGGCTATGCGTCGGTGTTGTCCGTCAAGTATTTTAATACTGCTGGTGCCGCCATCAAGCGAAATAAGAACATCACCAAGATATTGTGATGATTCGCCTTGTTCGGTCCTATAAGGCTCGAAATGGACATAGTCGGGATCGATACCTAACAAAATGGCACCTAGCACCCAATCAGAAATGTCATACATATACTCGGCAATGCGGCGAGCATGTGTAGGATTAAATCGGCGATTCGCCCCAATAATTTTATCGGTGCTTACTTCGGTTGGAATGTTGCTATCCAACATGCCTAACTTCATAATGAAAGAATAGGCAATACGACCACCCTGCTTGTAGCGTTGGGTTGTAAAACGTAGAAACTGCTCTTGCTGAGGCCTGACGATGAAGGTCATTGTGGTAATTCTCCACTTAAATTTGCGATAACAATAATATATCACGTTAAATAAAAATAGTCAAGTAATAATATGTTAATATTATATTATTAATTAATAAATCGTTACAAATTGTTAATCTTCAATGACGGCAAAATGTTAAATGGCAAACTTCTTGATAAGAGTCCTAATATGGAAGCACTGGAAGCTCAAAATCCAATTACTACGCAATTGTGTACCATTCGGCGCGCACTTTCCACAGTACCTATGCTACAATCCCCCCAATCCTGAGAAACGCCCGTGTCCACTTTCCAACTCCCGCAACTCCTCTTTGGGCGGCTCATCTCTGATGATCTCGAAGCCGACGAGCCTGAAGTCCTCGCCAGCAGCAGCCCCGAGCTCGGCCTGCGCAAGGCGCGCGCCTGGCAGGAGCT
>JAPOOU010000274.1 GCA_026713245.1 Chloroflexota bacterium | reverse complement strand
GCTTTAGCATCTCGCAAGGCGGGGGCTTTGGTTACGTGCTGCCTGCATTTTGCGGGCTGGTTGTGTTTTTGTGGCTGCCCCGAAAAACGGGCGAGTAACTCGGTGGTTTACTTTTAGTCTGAATTAAGTGCATTTTGAGGCAGCGGTTTTGCTGCGATTGACTCAATCCATTATGCAAAGGGCAGCGGCAGCCGCATCAGATTGGCGCTGTAATTGTCCTTCAGCCAGGCATAATCGGGATCGTCATAAGGCGGCGTTTTCCTGGCGTCATCGATCAGCTCTCCCGCCAGATAGTTCAGAAAATACAGGTTGGAGCCCGGCGCCGCCGCGGTCGAGTGGAAACCCTGCGTGACCAGCACCAGGTCGGTATCCCGGACGGGGAAGATCTCGTCGAAATCGACATCACGCCGATAGTTGCGGTGCAATGCTACGCCGTTGGCCGGGTCGGTGCGGAAGTAATAGGTCTCGTCCAAATGTTCAGAGCCGCCGTAGCCATCGTGACAGTGGGGCGGATAACCCGACCAGGCGCCCCCGGGCACATAGACTTCGAAAAGAATGAGACGTTCCGCCGGCATGGGATGCGACAAGATGTGGTTAACTTGCCTGCGCGCCGCGCCGCCTCCGCGGACTTCGCTGCGAATCTCGTCTGCGGAAAACAGCCGGGCCGGGTACTTGCCCGCGGCCGGCGCCGCGCCAACCGCGAATTCAAACGCACCGTCCGTTGTAACGCCGAACTCCGTGCCGGGCGGCAAATATAGAACGGCGGGCTTTGCGGAAAAGACGCCGGCCCGCGACAAGTTAAAGGCCCGGTCGTCGTTGCGAACCTGGCCGCTGCCTTCCAAGGGCACAATCGCCAGTTCAGTGTCCTCGGTGCTGTGCATATATACCTGGTTTGCGCGGATCTTGATGACGCGGAATGACAAATATTCCCATCCTGCCGATTCCGGTGTGACGTCCAGAACGATCATTTCATCGTAGTTCGACTTCAAGTGATGATTCATCGATAATCCATCCTCGTTTCAGTGATGCGTCTCCAGGAATGCTTCCACTTCATGCAGATAAGGCAGAGCCCGCGCGCATCCGTGACGGCTAACGACGATCGCGCCACAGGCATTGGCGAAGCGCGCCGTTTGTTCCCAAGCCCAGCCTTGCGCCCAGCCGTAAATTAGACCGCTGGCAAAGCCGTCGCCCGCCCCAACTGTATTCGTAATTTCGACCGGAAAACCGGCGATCGCAGGCCTGTTCTCGCCTTCATAGAGCTTTACGCCCTTGTCGCCCTGTTTGAGTACCAGTGTGGCGCCGCTTTCTTTGCAGAAGTCGCGTAGCAATCCCCGCAAAGCCCGTTCGAGAGCGCCGCTGACCTTTCCGCCTGATATGATCGGCTCGGGCGCACCTGACAGTGCGGCGAAGAATTCTTCTTCGGTGCCGATGATGACATCGCAGAGCGGCAAGATGCGGCGCATGCGCAGGCCAAATGACAGGGGATGCGGCCATTGATCGGGACGCAGATCGAGGTCGATGAAAGTCGTCAATCCCGCTGCGCGGGCGCGTTCTGCCAGATACAGGCTGACATCGTGGGTGCTGCCGCGGCTGAGCGCCGTGCCCGATAGCGAAATTGCCCGAGTCTGCGACAGCGGCAGCGCTTCGGCTTCGTCGATGCTCAGATGAATATCCGCCGGGTTCTCGCGGTAGAACAGCAAAGGGAAGCGGTCCGGCGGCTGCACGCCCACAACTGCCATGCCCGTCCGCGTTTCCGGCTTGACCGGAATATATTCAGTGATAACCCCTTCGTTCCGCAGATAGCGTCGTACAAAGCGCCCGATTTCGTCATCGCCGACGGCTGTGAACGCGAGCGTAGTCAATCCCAGGCGACTCGCGCCAATCGCGATATTGACCGGGCTGCCGCCAACGCCGGTCTCGAAAGCCGTGATGTCATGGAATTCCGCGCCGATGTCGCGCGCGAACAGATCCATGGACACGCGACCGACGGTGATCAAGTCAGGGGCGAGGTCACTCATAGCGACTCCAGCAGTCGACCCGCCTCGATGGCGCGCAGGTTCGCGCTCACGCGATCCACCAAGCCGGGTATTTGCGATAGATCGCGGTCCCAGAGGGCCGTACTCGCCAGGACAGTCCCTGCCAATTCCTCAGTGGAATCCGCCCCCGACCACGTCTCGCGGAACCAATCCAGCACTCCCGGGTCGTCGTTGAGCGGGATCATTTCCCCTTCCCACTCGCCCTTGTATAGACGTATGAATGCCGCCAGCGCCAGCACCAGCCGCGGTGGCAATTCGCCGCGCCCTTCGTGATAAGCAAGTATCGAAGGCACTATGCGCTCCTTGACCTTGGAGGCACTGTTGAGCGAGATGGTTAGCAAACGGTGATGGATATGTGGATTACGGAAGCGATCCAAGACATCGCGGGCAAAGGCATCCAGCTCGGCGCGCGGTACTTCCGTCACCGAGGGGATCACTTCCTCTCCAAGCAATTCCTGTATGAATGGGCCCAGCGCATCGTGCTCCATCGCTTCGCGCACCGATTCGATGCCCAGCATGAGACCGATCGGCACCATCGAGCTATGCGCGCCGTTCAAAAGTCGCACTTTGATCGTACGATAGGGCGCGGCATCGTCCACAATCCTGACATTGAGCGGCGTCCGCGTTTGATTAACCGGAAATTCGTCCAGCAGGCGCTTTGGCGCTTCGATGATCCAACTGTGGTAGGTCTCGCCCGCGACCAGCAGGCGATCTTCGTAACCCAATTCGGCGAAGATGCGCTCGGCATCGGCCTCTGGATAACCGGGAATGATACGATCGACCAGCGTGTTGCAAAACATGTTGCGCCGCATGATCCAGTCGCCGAATCCCGCATCCAGGCCCCATAGCCGGGCGTATTCCAGGATGATTTCCCGCAAGCGCGCCGCGTTGTCCTCAATCAATTCGGTGGGGATGATGATGCAGCCTTTGTCGGGAGCGGCCTCAAAATGCAGGTACCGTTCATAAAGCAGGCGCGCCAGCTTGGCGGGAAACGTCGCGGGCGGCTCGTCATTGAGCTTGTCATCTTCCGAAAAAACAATCCCCGATTCCGTGGTATTGGAAAATATGAAACGGATCGGGTCCTGCCGCGCGAGCTCCAGGTAAGCCGCGAAGTTTTGGTACGGGTAGACGGTGCGATTCACTGATGTAATGAGCCGCGTCTCTTCTATGAAGGCGTCGTTGCGGACGCCATGAAGATAGGTGGTGAACAAGCAATCTTGCGCATCCAGGTCGTCATAAGATCCCGGCGTCGCCTTTACCATAGCGATGCCGCTGCAGAAGTCCGTTTCTTCGTTGAGGATGTCCACGACCCAATCGACAAATCCGCGCAAAAAGTTGCCGCCGCCGAATTGCACGATCCTTTCCGGGTACATGCGCGCTACATTCGCCACTTCCGAGCTCAATTTCTTCGCCATATTCATCCGTCCAGTCGGTAGGTCTGTTTCGCCAAATCATAAGCCAGGGCGCGGATCATCTCGCGCGCGTCTTCTTCGTCGATGAAGCCGCGAACTTGCTGCCCGGCCAGCCAGTTCGCGCAGACACGACGCCAGACATCATGCCTCGCCGGTATCGACGGATAGGCGCGCGTATCGTCATTGAAGCCCGCAGTGTTATAAATCCCGGCCGTTTCCACAACGTCGTCGAGGAAGCGCGTCATGCCCAACCAGCTATCAAAGAACCACCAGGGCGGGCCCAAGCGCAAGATCGGATAGTGGCCGGCCAGCGGCGCCAGTTCGCGGCTGTAGGCGGTCTCGTCGAGATTGAACAAGATCAGGGTCATTTCGGGCTGATTGCCAAAGCGATCGAGCAGCGGTTTGAGATTCTTGGTGAACTCACTGCGGATTGGGATATCCGCGCCCATGTCCCGGCCGAAGCGCTTGTGAAGGGCGGGATTGTGATTGCGATAGGACCCGACATGCAGTTGCATCACCAAGCCGTCTTCGCTGCTCATGCGCGCCATTTCGATCAACATATGACCGGTGAATCGCGCCGCGTCCTTTGCCGAAGCTTCGCCCGTTAGAGCGCGCTGGAAGATCGCTTCGGCTTCGGCGGGATTCAACTCTTCGGTATAGGCGGTCAAAGCGGCGTGATCGGTCGCAGTCGCGCCCATCGTTTTGAAATACGCGCGCCGTCCCTCCAGCGCCCGGATATAGCTGTCGTAGTCGCCGATCGCGATACCGGACACATCGCTCAGCAATGCGATGTTTTGCGCCCATCCCTCGTGATCGATAGCGATTACGGCGTCGGGACGAAATGTCGGGATGATGCGTCCCGGCCATCCGGAATCCAGAATCGCTTGATGGTGGTGGAGCCTGTCGGTCGCGGCGTCCGTGGTCGCCAGCACTTCGATATTGAAGCGCTCGTAGAGCGCGCGCGGCCGGAAGGCCTCGCTCTTGAGCATGGCGGCGATTTGGTCGTAGATCGCCCCGGCGTTGGCGCTGTTGATCTTGAGGTCGATGCCGAAGACATCCGCGAGTTCATCACGGATCCAGATGCCGGTGGGCGTGGAGCGGAACAAATACCAATGATCACAGACCAACTGCCAAATCGCTCGGTGATCACTTTGCATCGACTTTCCATCCAAAGAAGGAATGCCGAGCGCTTCAAGTGAAATGCCCTGCGAGTACAACATGCGAAAGATATAGTGATCCGGGATAATCAGCAGGTCGACCGGGCTGCCGAACCGATAATCCGGGTCAGCGAACAGCCTCGGATCGACATGACCGTGCGGGCAAATCAGCGGGAGATCTTTGACGCTTTCGTAAAGTTCGACCGCGATTCGGTTCTGCGCCGGATCTGAAGCGAAATAGCGATTGCGCATGTGATGGTCCGTAAGTAAGTGTAGTTTCGACAGCGCTTGATTGTATCGTATCGACGCAGGTCTGCCACCACAAGTTGCGCTGCTGGAGCGAGGGCGCATTTCAGATTATTGGCGCATCGAGCCCCATCCCTCAATTGGCGAAATCTCGGTAGGGGCGAGCGACAGCGTGTGTCTACGCCGCTCGGCGGCTCGCCCAAATGCGAGATCTTGGTTTCGGGCGACATGGAATCTCGCCCCTGTTTACGTTAACCGCGTCGCTCTAGCGACGAGAAGGCTTACGATTTTGCGTGAGCGCGGCAGACCTTTTCGCTGCCGCGGAGCGGCTACAGATCGTTGCTTTGGCGAAACTTGCGGTTCTACTATATTGCGAGAATATTGAAATGCGTCCCCAGGGCGGCGCTGACTTTGGCTTGGAATCATATCCGCGTATAATTTCAGTTC
>JAPOOU010000300.1 GCA_026713245.1 Chloroflexota bacterium | reverse complement strand
TTCCAGAGGCGCTCCCGGAGGCTTACCGGAGGCTCGCCCCTCTGTGGCAAAAAAAATCTCTGTGCCTCTGCGCCTCTGTGGCGAAAAATTCTCTGTGCCATCTGCGCCTCTGTGGCCAAACCAAAACCCAGCAATACCGCGCCCTACAGCCATTCCGCCACCCCAAAACGCCCGAAAACCTGGGGGCGCTGCGGGGGCTTCCAGAGGCGCTCCCGGGGGCTTTGCGGAGTGCAGTGGAGTCGCCAAACCTAGCGGACTTTTCGCATGACTAACTTGACATTGCTGAAACTCCGCTCTCCGCCGAGTGATTTGATGCCGTAGCTCATATTTTCTGCTACAATGTGTCAAGACTTGGCACTGGAAAGAGCCGCGGCATGAAAGCGCATTTCTTCACCGAAGGCATGAACGAGCAGCAAGCAGCCGCAATCACGGCCGGCGCCGGTCCCGTCTTGGTCTTGGCCGGACCCGGCAGCGGCAAAACCAGTGTGCTGACAAGGCGAATCGCCTGGCTGATACGCGAGCAGCGCATCCCGCATCATCGCATCATGGCGGTGACATTTACCAACAAAGCGGCGGGTGAGATGCGCTCGCGCGTTGAGGCGCTGCTCGGCGACCGCATGCGCGGTTTGCAGATCGGCACCTTCCACGCTATCTGCGCCCGTTTCCTGCGCAGAGAGGCGGAAAGCCTGGGCTATCGCCGCGACTACGTGATCTATGACAGCGACGATCAGGTGGCGCTGGTGAAACAGGTTGTCAAGCGCGTCGGCATTGATCCCAAGAAGTTCAATCCTCGCGCCATCCTGGCGAGGATTTCCAACGCCAAAAACGAGATGATTGGGGCCGATGAATTCCAGTCTCTTGACTACTTCGGCGAGATCGTCAAACAGGTTTACACCGCCTATCAGGCGGCTTTGCGCGATGCCAACGCCATGGACTTCGACGACCTGCTGCTGAACATGGTCTTGTTATTGCGCGGCAGCGATTTGCTGCGAGAGGCATATCAACAGCGCTTCGAAATCGTGCTGGTTGACGAGTTTCAGGATACCAACAAGGTGCAGTACGAATTGGTGAAGATCCTTGCCGCTCCACAGAACAATGTCTTCGTCGTCGGCGACGAAGATCAGGCGATTTACGCCTTCCGGGGCGCGGACTATCGCAACGTTCTGCGCTTCCGCGAGAACTACCCCGATCCAACTGTGATCTTGCTGGAGCAAAACTACCGCAGCACACAGAACATTCTCGATGCGGCCCGCGCGGTCATCGACAACAATCGCAACCGTACGCCCAAGCATTTGCACACCGATCAAGGCCGGGGTGAGCGAATCAAGGTCTTCGAGGCTTACGACGAGCGCTATGAAGCCGAATATGTCCTGGAACAGATCCAGCAATTGCGCATGCAGGACGGCCTGGACTATAAGGACTTCGCTGTCATGTACCGTACCAACGCGCAGTCCCGCGCGATGGAACAGGCCTTTGTCAACCGGTCGACCCCCTATGTACTGGTCGGTGGGGTGGGCTTCTACAAGCGGCGCGAAGTCAAGGACATATTGGCCTATCTGCGCTTGATCCACAACCCGGACGATCGCGTCAGCTTCGAACGTATCATCAACGTTCCCGCCCGCGGTATCGGCAAAAAATCCCTAGGGGCTTTTTTGGATTGGGTCTCGGGCGCCGGCGCCACCATCAGCGAAGCGCTTAACCGACTGTACTATGACGATCCAACGCCCCTTTCGACAGCGGCTGAGAAAAAGTTCCGCGCCTTCGCCGACTTGTTGTCCAGTTGGCAAGAGATGGCGAAAGTCGGCGACCTGGTGAACATGTTCGACAATATCACAGCGCAAACCCGCTACTACATTCATCTCGACAACACGAGCAATCTGCCTGAAGAAGCCGCCGAACGCGCCGACAACGTGCGCGAGTTGCGCGGGCTGCTGGAATACGCCATGGAGTACGAACAGCCCTTGCACGAGTTCCTGGCCGAGCAGTCGCTTGTCGCCGATGTCGATACCTTGAAGGACGCTACTAACGCCGTGACCCTGATGACGCTGCACAGCGCCAAAGGGCTGGAATTCCCCATCGTCTTTATAACTGGTCTGGAGACCGGTATTCTGCCGCATTTTCGCGCTTTTGAAGAACAAGATGGTATCTCGGAGGAGCGCAGACTATTTTATGTGGGTGTCACTCGCGCCAAGCAGAGCCTGTTCTTGAGTTATGCCTTCCGGCGCGCGCTCTATAGCGGCGGCGGCGCCGTGGCCCGCCCCTCAGATTTCCTGGCCGATCTGCCCAGGCATCTTCTTGATGGCTCGCCACTGACCTTGGCAAACTTGAACAAGGCGCGGAGCCTCGAATCCCAGACGCGCTGGGACAATGCCCCATCATCGCCCAGCCGTTTGGAACGGGACCTGAAATCCGGCACGGTCAAGCCCTCCGATAGCAAAATCCGCAGCAAGATTATTCCTTTTCCCGGCATCAAGCCGGACGCCAGAAGCGATACGCCGTTCAAGGTCGGTGCAAATGTCTCGCACCCCAAGTTTGGCAATGGCAAAGTTATCGGAGTTGAAAACGAGGGCGAGATCGTCAGCGTACTCTTTGACGATCATGGTCCCAAGAAGATATTCGCCGATGCCGAGGGTTTCAGCGTGACTAGCGAATAACGCCAGTCTCGAATAGCGCCACGATGTCCGCCTCGCTGAAACCATTGCCCAGCAATACTTCGCGACTGTGTTCGCCATATTTCGGCGCGGACCTTAAATCGATAGCATCACCGCCCAAGCGAACGGGACTGCGCATCCAGGGAATGCCTTCGGCCGTTATGCCCAGCATGCCGCGCGCCTTCATTTGCGGATCATCGAGCAAAGACTCGGGCGCAATCACGCGCGAGAAACAGCAGTCGGCGTCCTCCAGCAGATCAGCCCAATCTGCAGCGGTCTTACTCCGGAACAACGTCGATACTTCTTCAATCAACTCCGGTTGGCGATCGGTCGCCGTATGCAATGCGATCCAATCCGGTTTTCCCGCCGCGTGGCAAAAGTTCGCCCAGAATTTCAGTTCGACCGCGCTTAAGGCTGCCGGCTCGCCATCGGCGCAGTGATACACCCGGTAACAGGCGTTTGCGCCCGCCAGGTTCAACACTTCGTCTCCACTACTTTGCGCGCAGGCATGCACCCAGCCAAGCATAGCGAAAGGCATGGCCGCCTCCGACAGCGCCACATCGACGTAGTCGCCTTGGCCGCTGCGCTCGCGTTGGAGCAGCGCGGCGAGTCCCCCCATCGCGCCGACGTAGGCGCCGCCGACGTCAGCCACTTTCGCGCCCAACGTCTGCGGATGCAACTCCCCGCCCAGCAGCCCGTTGCGCGCGATGTAGTTGAGATCGTGCCCGCTGACCTGCGCCAGCGGACCTGTCTGCCCCCAGCCGGAAAGCGAGCAGTAGACCAGCCGCGGATTGATCGCGCGCAGCGTCTCGTAATCGGCGCCCAGCCTGGCGGTCACGCCGGGACGAAAGCCCTCGATCAGGGCATCGGCGTTCTCAACGAGGCGGTGCAAAGCGGCTTGACCGGCGGGTTTTTTCAGGTCGAGCGCGATGCTCTTTTTGCCGCGGTTGCTGCTGCGGAAGAAAGCGCCCATGCCGTCGATCAGCGGCGGCATCAGTCGAGCGTAGTCACCGGCGACCGGGTCTTCGACCTTGATGATCTCCGCGCCCAGGTCGCCCAGCAGCATGGTGCAGACGGTGCCCGGCAGCAGGCGCGTCAGATCGAGGATGCGGGTGTTGGCGAGGGGGTTCATGGGGCAGATTGATTGACTATGACTGTCAAGTCTCCTGTCAGCATGTCTACCAAGTTGTCTGCTGTAACTTCATACGCGACGCCCACTGTTACTGGAAACTTATCACATTCGTTAAGGCACAAGTAGAGCGGTTCCATGTCACGGCTTCGATGATGTTGTATTTTCTTAATTCCATATTCATACCAGCTCAGACCAGAACTATCTTCTTCGCGAGTCCATTCTTCCCACGGTGGACCTAAATCAATGTTGTTGCCATGAATCCCGTGGCCCAAGTACGGGAGTAGATTACGGTCATAAGCGCCGAAGTCGAATAGCGACCGAGGTTCGGGTTTTGCTGGCGGGCTCGGCTCGTATGGAGGCGCTTCTGGCACTTGAAGCAGTACCTTGGATGAGCCCTCAACGTCTAGTCTAATCTCTACGTTTTGTGCTGGTATTGAACCCTCATTCATGAGGACGAGGTTGAGTAGAATTGAACGGTGCGGGAAGACTCTCGCTAAGGATATGTCTACTAAGTATTCTCGATAGCGCTCCAAAAAGTCGTCAACATTGCGATAGTATTCATCTATCTGACTATTTGTCACAGTTTTCCGGAACGTCGCGAGGGTAGAAAAAACCGGCAATTGGTCATTATCAATTGGCTGTGCTATAGGCACATATTGTGACTTGTCACGTTCAGTTTGCAGCAAGTCTTCGAGTTCAGATTCCGAAATAAGGCTTTTCGAAAAGTCGTTGCTGGCGTGCAGGTAGGTAACGAGTTTGCCCATTGAGTCCCAAAACCCAAGTTGCAGTTTAGGCTGAGCGTTCTCGATTTGGGCCAACTTGGACTTGAATTCCCGTATCTCTTTGTCTCGTGGATCGAGTTGATCGGGCAGTTTGTATTTGTCTGTCAGTTCGCGAGCATGTAGTCCGCGCTGTTTAGCTTTTATCCGAGGGCCGGAATCGTGGGACACGAGTATCAGTTCACTATTCACATGCGTTTGCGACCAGCAAATTGCACTCGCTACGAGTCGGTCGTCGTTGTTATTTGAGTTCAGATTATATATGCCGAATTCGATTGCTGGCATTTCTTCGGCATATTCTAAAGTTACTCCATCTCGTACCGTCTGATCCGGCGAGTCCAAAACTGTCTCAAGAAAATTGATTGCGCTCCGCGCGCGGTTTCGCTTGCGATTGTTTCTAGGGTCGTCTTTGAACACATCAAGCTCTTCAAAAACGACTGGCGCTATGACGAGACAAATCTCAGATACACCGAGTTCGGATTGCCAATCGATGTCCTTGATGTCTTGGCAGTGTATGAAAATGTTAGTATCGAGAAAGCAGTACCGCATGCCTCAATTCCTTCATTCACAACGTCTCATTGTCTCAAAGAAAAGAGTGAAACACAAGTTCTACTTCGATCTATTCTAGTGACTCTCGCATTTGCCATCTAACGCGCTCGCATGCAGCGGCGGACCGAGGTGATGTGGCAACGACGTTTGTTTTGTGTTATATTCAGCGCTGTTTCTTTGCACTTTTCACTGACAGCAATAACCACCACAATGACGCTGCTTCCCTTTGATAACGACCCACGCAAACCAGTATATGCCCGTTCCGGCTGGGAGATCACGCTTCCAGCTTATGCAGAGTATCTAGCGTTGACCGAATATCAAGCTGAGAGCGACATTCAGCGTCGCACCGATTCAGTGATTAACACACTGGCTGGCAAGAACAAGCGGGTACTAAATGTGCGGTCGATTTCCTCGTATCTGTACAACTGTGTCGGCATGGTCTTTGCTTGTCGCCGCGCCTGGATTCACATTGATGAAATCTACGTCATTCTACGAAATGACGGATACATTGAGATTTCCTTTGCTCACGTTGAATCCGGTGACCTCGTAGTCTATACTAGAAATGGCAAACCGGAACATGTTGGATTGGTGACTTATGTTAATCGCTTTCAAGGAAATATAGATTCTGTGCATGTACTGAGCAAGTGGGGCAAGGACGGTGAAATTGAACACCACTTGAACAGTGTACCTGAGGTTTTTGGACAGCCGACTGAGTTCTGGAGTGAAAAGAGGAAGCCTCATGTCATTGGATAAGTATTTTGGCGAGATCGAGACAATTGAATTTCAGGTTCAGTATTCGGTTTTGAGCGGCTTCCGTTCGGTACTCGATGGGATGTCAGAGGACAAAACCTTAGTTCAGTTGTGTGCTGATCTACAACGTAGTCCAGAGAGTTGCCAAGCTGTATTTTACAGGATCAAGAGACTGCTCCAGGAATATGACATTGACGGCGATATGCCGATAGATGAAAGCGTCGCCGCCTATTTGTACTGTCTGTGGAAAGTCGATACGGCTACTGCCCTTGAGGCAAGCAAGAGCGTCCTTGACGCTGGTGGGCAATGGTGGTCGGTTCAACTTGCAATGCACATCCTTCAACAAGCGCAGAGCGAACCTGCGTAATTCCACAAACATTAGAGCGAGCCATCTAACCAGACTCGCTCCATCCCAATTAAACTCAGATCCTGCCTAGGCCCCGGTCACAGCGCCATCGTCCGCCTGCGAGACCTGCCGCGCGTACTTGGCCATCACACCCTTGGCGTAGTTCGGCGCCGGCGCCTGCCAAGCAGCCCGGCGCTCCGCCAGCTCGTCATCGCTCAAGTCGACATGAATCAGCCGCTGCGACACATCAATGGTGATCATGTCACCCTCTTGCAGCAGGGCGATGGGACCGCCGACGGCCGCTTCCGGCGAGGTATGCCCGATCATGAGGCCGCGCGTGCCGCCACTGAAGCGCCCGTCGGTGATCAATCCGACATTGCCGCCCAGCCCTTGGCCATAGAGCGCCGCGGTGATCTGCAACATCTCGCGCATGCCGGGACCGCCGACCGGACCTTCGTAGCGGATGATGACCACGTCGCCGGCGACGATCTGCCGGTTGGAGACCGCTTCGAAGGCGTCCTCTTCGGTATCGAAGACGCGCGCCGGACCCGTCAGCGGAGCAGGAGTGTCCTTGAGCTTGACCACAGCGCCGTCGGGCGCCAGATTGCCCTTGAGCACGACCAGGCCGCCGCTGGCCTTGATGGCATTGTCGAGGTCGCGCACGACGTCCTGACCCTCGGTTTCGTCGGCGTCGGCGCAGGCTTGAGCCAGGGTCTGGCCCGAGACTGTGGGCGTATCGCCGGTCATATAACCGCCGTCGATCAGGCGATTGACCAGAATGGGCACGCCGCCGGCTTGGTAGAGATCGAGCGCGACATACTGCCCGGTCGGGCGCATATCGCCGATGATGGGCGTGCGGCGGCTGATGGCCTCGATGTCGTCGAGCGTGAAATTGATGCCGGCTTCGCGGGCGAATGCCAGACAGTGCAAGATGCTGTTGGTGCTGCCGGCGGTGGCGGCGGAAGCGGCCATGGCGTTTTCCAACGAGCGCCGCGTGACGAGATCCGACGGGCGGATGTCCCGCTCCAGAATGTCGAGCATCATGTGCCCGGCTTGGAAAGAGACGGTTTCCTTGTCCGGATCTTCGGCCGGCACATCGCCCATGCCCATGGGACAGATGCCGATGATCTCGCTGATCATGGCCATGGTATTGGCGGTGAATTGCCCGCCACAGGCGCCCGGTCCCGGGCAGGCGACATTCTCGACCGCCATCAGCTCTTCATAGCTGATTTGGCCGGCCTGGAATTGCCCCAGAGCTTCAAAGACATTAACCAGATCGATATCGCGCCCATTGAGCTTGCCGGGGTAGATTGTGCCGCCGTAGAGCATCAGCGAGGGCAGGTTGAGCCGTATCAGCGCCATGATCGTTCCGGGGATGGTCTTGTCGCAAGCCGACAGCGCCACCACGCCATCGAGCATGTTGGACATGGCGACCAGTTCGATGCTGTCGGCGATGACTTCGCGGCTGATCAAGGAGCCTTTCATGCCCTCGGTGCCCATGGTGATGCCGTCCGAGATGCTGATGGTGTTGAACTCGAAGGGCGTGCCGCCGGCGGCGCGGATGCCGCGTTTGACATCGACGGCCAGCTTGCGCAAGTGGAAGTTGCAGGGTCCGATCTCGGTCCAGGTATTGGCGACGCCGATCAGCGGCTTGGCCAGGTCGTCATCGCTGTAGCCGACGGCTTTGAGCATGGCGCGAGCGCCGGCGCGCTCGGCGCCGTGGACGAGGGTCCGGCTGCGCTGGTTGGGCTTGGCGCGGACGCCGTTGGTTGTGGACATGGGATTCTCCTTATTGTGCTTGGAAGGTGACAGGGCGTATTGTAGCGCAAGATAGGAGATTTGTTGCCAGTTGGCCGGCGGCATATCCGCCGGGCTTGCTGTGGCAGGTCTGGTTTGATTTGCGTCTGAACTTTGTCCGACTTTGTCCGTTTTGCGGACAAAGAAAACTCTTTTTCGGACAATGCGCCAATTGCCTTGGCAGATCGGGCTGCTTGCGCAGTCCTTGTGGCATGAGCGCCGCAGTAAACATAAACAGTCCCCTTGATTTCCCCCGCAAAACCCGCATTAAGGGAGCTGAAGTCACCCTAAAATCTTTTGACATTAGGGGAAGATAAGAGCGGCTTGGCAGCGTAAAACCCTTGTGTTCACTGGCTTTCGGGGATTTTGGGTTTTCCCTGAAGCAGATTTTTCCGGTCAAGCGTTTTTTCCCTTTCGACTGGATTGTTCCGGGATGCAGCAAGTGGTACGAGCATAGCAAAAAGCGCAAAGCAAAGGGCGACTATATAGTCGCTCTTTGCCCGGATGGGCGAGCATTGGTGAAGTCTCTCGAGCCAGTGTTCAAGTTTTCGGGACCGCTACAGGGTGAAACAGTTTTTCAACAGTGTCCATAGAGTCGCCTCTACAATATTTTCGATTATTTTGCGTCTCTCTATACTTCGTCATACTTTCACATTACTTTCTTGGAACTACTTACGCGCTTGATTGATGTTCTTTCAGCGAGCGCTATCAGACTCGCAAATAGCGCTCAAAGCACTTAGTGCCGAAGGGACTGCTCCGCGAAGGACAGTTCCGCGCGCCGCCTGCGGAAGGTGAGCGGCGGCGCGATGACATGAGATTGAAAATGCCGAACCAGTATCTCCAGATACTCGGCAAGCGGCGTATAGCGGATTCCCAATATCTCCTTGCTGCGGCCGTTATCCAGCGCGCTCATCCAGTTCTCGCTGAAAGGCGAACAATCCGGCAGGAAGCCGTGCGCCTCCAGTTCCGCACGGTCGACCCGCAGCAGATCCAGATCCACATCTATGATCGAGGCCAACAGGGACAAGAATTCTTCCAGTCCAAGGCGCTCGTCCTGGGCGATGTTAAAGGCCTCTCCTTTTCCCTCGCCGGTTTGGATAATCCGCCTGATCGCAGTTACCACATCCAGCGCATAGACATGATTGAGAGCGAAATTCGGCGTCTCTGGAACCAGCAAGACGCCGCCTTCGCGCAAACGCAGGAAATAATTATAAACCCGATGAAACTGATCGCGTACGCTGTTGACCATGGGCAAGCGCAGCGAGGTATAAGGAAACTTGGAGCGTTGCCACTCGCGGCGGAAGTGGTCTTCCACCGCGCGCTTCTGTACGCCATAGAGCCATTCTTCATAGGCGTAGGAATTCTCCCGGGGCGCCTCAATGACCGGACCTTCATAGTCGTCTTCATGAAAGGGGCGCTCAAGGCCTTCGCGGACCAGATAAACCTGCCCGCTGCTGATCACAATGTAGTGCTCGACATTGTCCCGAAAGATGTCTATTGCTGTTTCCGCTTCCTCCTGACGGAACATGACAAAGTCAACGACGACATCGAAGCGTTTCGCCAAGAGGGCGCGCCGCATTTGCTTGCTTTCGCTGCGGTCGGCGTGCAAGCGGTGGATGGAGCGCGGCAAGTCGTCCTGGGTGATGCCCCGATTGAGCAAGGTCAGATCAGCGCCGCTATCCGCGAGCTGCCCCGCCAGGTAATAACCCATATTTCGGGTTCCGCCGATGATGAGGATCTTTTTCGACATAGGCCTGGATTCCATCTCATAACTACTGTCTATTTGTGGCGACAGCCGGAAACCGCACTGCAAGCAATTGTACCAGCAAATTCATTTGTCCAACTCAAAAAAACGCTGGCTTCGCGCTGGCCATGCCTAGAATTTTCAGCGGGCGCAGGCCACTTTACCCTTGCGATGGCGGACGGCGAAGCGCTATAATGCCTGCCTTGCAGCAAGGCCCTGTAGCTCAATTTGGCAGAGCAAGCGACTCTTAATCGTTAGGTTGAAGGTTCGAGTCCTTCCAGGGTCATTTGACGACCGGCGTCTCATTATCGGGCCGGCATCCTCAAGCGTGGGCGCGGCAAACCGCGGCGCCCTTTTCTGTATCCGAGTCTATGCTTCGCAGTTGCGCTCAGCCGATCGCGCGCTTCAAGCCCGAGAGATAACCCATTCTCATTCGCGCGCTCGGCGTCGCGTCAGGCACATGGATCTCTACGCCGTGGAACATGCCGGCATATACAAGCAGGTCTGTCGGAACGCCGGCTGCCATCAGACGCTGGGCATAATCAATATTCTCATCGCGGAACAAATCTTGTGTTCCCACAATGACGAGCGCGGGCGGCAATCCCGTAAGGTCCGTCGCCCGCGCGGCCGCCGCATAGGGCGATACATTATCGGCGCCGTATTCATCGCCCAGATACATACGCCAGGCTTTGAAGGATACATCCCGGTTCCAGGTCGTCGGACAAGTATCTTCATGCCCCGACGGCGTATCATGCCTGTCGTCGATCATGGGATAGATCATCAGTTGATATGCCAGATCCGGCCCTGCATGGTCACGGTTGTAAAGCGCCAAGCTGGCAGTCAAGCCGCCGCCGGCGCTGCCGCCGCCGATGGCGATGCGCCCGGCGTCAATTCCCAGTTCGTCGGTATTGTCAGCCATCCAGTTAAGCGCGGCGAAACAGTCGGCGATGCTCTCTTTGTAGGTCGATTCCGGCGCCAGGCGATAGTCCACCGAGACCACCGTGCAGCCGACGAACTCGGAAAATTCAATGCAACGGGCGTCATCGCGGGCCTCACCCACGATATAGCCGCCGCCGTGCATCCAGAGCAGCCCACCGCGCGGCGCGGGACCGGGCGGCTGGTAGATGACAATCGGAATCTCGTTATCCGGTCCGCGGATAGTTTTTTCCTCGATTGTCACATCGGTCGGCGGTAGATTGGCGCGCATCTCGCGGTTGTTCGCGATTGTCATCTCGCGCGCCTTGGGCGGGTCTTCGCCGATGGCGATATAGCGCTCGGCCGGGTTGTGGTCGATGGCGTGGGCGATTTCGGGGTCTAGTTTGTCGTAGAATGACATTTCTTTTCTCCTGTTTGGCGATTCAACGGCGCCGTCTGATATCGCTTACTATAGCTTATATCAGCGAGTGGACGTCAACAGAGATTGAATTGTATACCGTTGCAGCTTCTAGCCTAAACCAATCTGGAATTGGACACGGTTTGGATTCGCATTACCTGGTTGCGAGATTGTTCACCGCCCGCCAAAACCGGTCGCCATGACCGCCCGCGTGATCTGCCGCTGAAAGATGATGTAGACAATCAAGACCGGCGCCGAGCTCACCACCGCGCCCGCCATGACGATGCCCTGATAACTCCAGTACTCGCCCAGGAAAACCACCAGCCCGACAGGCAGAGTGCGCATTTCGTCGGAGTTAAGCACGACCAGCGGCCAGGTGAAATCGTTCCAGATGAAGAGGAAGGTGAAAATGCCAAGCGTCGCCACAGCCGGGCGCGAGAGCGGCAGAAACACCCGCCAGTAGATGCCAAAGGCCGAGGCCCCGTCGATGACAGCCGCTTCCGCCAGCTCCCCGGGGATGGCGAGGAAGAACTGGCGCATGAAAAAGACGCCGAAAAAGCCGGCCAGCGGCGGCCAGATCAGCGCATGGTGCGTGTCAATCCAGCCCAGGGCGCGCATGAGCATGAAACTGGGAATCAGCAGCATGACGCCAGGCACCAGGAAAGACGCGCCCAAGCCGAAAAACAGCAGGTTCTTGCCCGGGAAGCGCAAGCGCGCGAAAGCATAACCCGCCATTGATGTCACGAGCAAGACGCCGACCGTGCTCAAGGTCGTCACGTATACGCTGTTGAATAGCCAGCGAAATAAGGACAACTCTTGCCGCGACAGCCTGGTGGTGAAGATCTCGATGTAATTGTCGAGCGTCGGCTCGCTCGGAATGATCTGAACCGGCCACTTCAAAATTTGGTCCTCGCGCATGAAGGACTGGCCCACCACCCAAACCGTGGGAAAGAGCACAATAAGCAGCAGCAGCGTCAAAAAAGCGTAAGTGCCAAACTTGTTCAGGCGCTTCTTGAGCGCGGTACGACTGTCACTTTGCATGGCGGATGGCTAATACTCCGTGTAGCGCCCCAAAAGTCGAAACTGCGCCAGCGCGAAAACGAACATCACCACGCCCAGCGATAGCGCCATCGCGCCAGCGTAACCCATATGATAATAACTGAATGCATTGCGATAGATATGCAAGACGATGGTATACGTGGAATAGCCTGGGCCACCGCCGTTGGTCATGATATAAGGCTGGCCGAAGACCTGAATATGGGCGATAAATTGGGTGACGATGATGAAGAGCAGCGCCGGTCTGATCAGCGGCAGCGTCACCTGCCACAGAATCTGCCAGCGCCCGGCGCCGTCGATGCGCGCCGCTTCGTAGAGCACTTCCGGCACAGCATATAACGCCGCCAGGAAGATCAACATCGGGAAGCCGAAGCCCCACCAAATCGTCGTCAGCGACAGCGACGGCAGCACCAGGTTTGGGTCAGCCAGGTAATCGAAGCCACCATGCCCCAACAATTCCAAGCCCGCGTTCAGCAAGCCGAAGGGCGCGAGCAAGCGACTGAAGATGATCCCGATAACCGAAATCGACAGCACGACCGGCGCGTACATCACCACGCGAAATAGCGTGTGGCCCAGGCGAATGCTCTTTAAAGCCAGCGCCGCGCACAGAGCAACCACAACATTTCCCACGGTAGTCATGACCGCGAAATTGAGCGAATTGCCCATGGCAATCCGGAACAGATCGTCTTCCATCATCAGCTGGAAGTTTTCCAGGCCGACGAAACGGTAGGTCCCGCGCAGCAACTCCCACTCGACGAAAGCGGTGACAAAAGCGGAGATGACCGGTCCCGCGAGAAATACGAGGAAAAAGACAAGATAGGGCGCCAGGAAGAGATAGCCCGTGATCGCCTCGCGCCTCTTATTCGTCATCGTCCAGTCGGATGCTCTTCCGCTGTCCGCAGATACGGATCTTGAAGTCATTCATGGTCCCGGTGACTAGCCGCATAAGGAACGGTCACCTTCACACAGCCGCATTTCTGGGAATCGAGCCTCGCCGCAAGACAAGGCTCGATTCCCAACCTAGCTAAAAAGGACTCGACTACTTAGCGCAGCGCGCGCCGAATGCGCTCGCCGGCATCGTCCAGCCCCTCTTCTACCGTCTGCTGGCCGGTGAAGATCGAGGAGTAGGCAGCCGCCATGATATTCTCGACCTCGGTGAAGCGCTCGGACTGATATTCAGGAACGCCCTCGGACGCCATCTGCGTCGTCAGCGTGCCGAATGTCCAGATCTGGTCCGCCAGATCTTCCGTGCGCAGCGACAGGCGCGCCGAAGGCATCCCCGTCTTGATGCTGTGCTCTTTGGAGTTGTCGGACAGGTACTGGATCAGCCGCATCGTCGCATCAAGCGTGTCGGGATCAGTGTTGGAAGCAACCCCCAAGGTGTGCGACCACATGATGGTGGAACCGCGCTCGGGACCCAGCCGCGGATAGGGCCAGAATGTGATCTGCCCGTCTTCCATGTTTGTGTTGTAGAAGTTGTAGGTCCAGGCGCCGTCGAGATACATTGACAAGCCATCGTTCAGCATCAGTTCGCCACTCCAGTTGACCCCGGGTAGCACGTGGTGCTGGAAGACCAGGTCATGGAAGTATTGAACCGCCGCCTTGGCCGCTTCGCTATCGACCAGTACCTCCGCATCCGGCGCCGCAGTTACCACGTCAGTACCCCATTGATAGAGCGCCGGCGTAACAGTTACGCGATTCCAGCCGATCGACAGCGGCCATACCGCGATGTTGTCGGCATCAAAGCCTTCGTCGCCGGGGTTGTTGCCATTCTCGTCCCAGGTCAAGCGGCGCACGTACTCGAGGAATTCTTCGCCGTCTTCCGGCGGGTCATCGACCGCGATGCCGGCGCGTTCCAGCAAGTGCGTGTTCACGTAGAGACCGGAGCCGTAGTTGTCAAATGGCACCGGATAGACTTCGCCGTCAAAGGTGACGGAGTCGAGCAGGGCCGGGCTGAAGTCATCCTTGTCCAACATGCCCAGGCTAAACATTTGTTCAGCCACCGGCATGATGTGCCCGGTCAGGGCATACTGCGGCACGACTGAATGCCAGAGCGTCATCAGATCGGGTCCGCCGCTGCCGGCCACTATCGCAGCCGAAAGCTTGTCGAAGAATGTGCCCCAACCCAGGATCTGGTAATTGATTTTGACGTCCGGGTTTTCTTCAGCGAAGGCCGTGACCAGGTCCGTCATCGACTGGCCGTCGGGTCCGCCCAGTCCGCTCCAGAAGTTGATCTCAATCTCGCCGGTCCCGAGCTCCTGGACTTCTCCTTCGTCCTGTGCGGCCAGCGGCAACGCTACCAACAAAAGTAATACCATGAAAACTAGCAGTATGCGACTTAACAGTCTTTCGTGCATTGTGAACTCCTTCTTCAACAGTGACTCTGTTCTAATAAGGGGATGCAAGGGCACCCTCCGCTGTTTTGTAACACGCCGGTGTCTGTTTGTCAAAAACAGAATCTATTCCAAATGCCGCCGCTCCGCCAGCGGCGCGCAGCTTGTATCCGCGAGCCGAAATAGCCGACAGTTGTTGACAAAATGTAGTCATCGACTTATCGTCATAGTCTCTGTGCAACGATTCTAGATTCGCGGAAGCCGCCATGTGTCTACGCCTGAAAGACAAGTCGGCATTTGTCACCGGCGCCGGTCAAGGCATCGGCCGCGGCATCGCCGAACAATTGGCGGCGCAGGGAGCCGGCGTGACCATCGCCGATATCAATGGCATAACAGGTGGGTCAACAGCCGGCGAACTCTGTCAAGCCGGCCGTGCGGCGCAATTCGCGCAGGTCGACATTCGCTCGGAGGCCGATATAAAATCCGGCATTGCCTCGCATCTGGCGCGCTTCGGCGGGCTGGACATCCTTGTCAACAACGCCGGGGCCAACCAGCATTTCGATGCCTCGCAAATGAGCGCCGACGAGTGGGACAAGTCCATGAGCTTGAACCTGCGCGGCGCCTGGCTTTGCTGCAAACATGCCCTGCCCGTCATGGCGCAGCGGGAATCCGGCGTTATCATCAATATCGCCAGCGTACACGCCACCATGACCGCGAATAACTTCTTTCCCTATAACGTCGCCAAGTCTGGCATACTGGGACTGACGCGCAGTCTGGCCCTCGATTGGGGGCACATGAATATCCGCGTAGTGGCGGTCAGCCCGGGCTGGGTTCGCACGAAACCGGTGCTTGATCATTTCGCGCATGCAGACGATCCCGCGGCCGAAGAGGACCGGGTCATCAATATTCATCCGCTGAAGCGCATCGGCGAGCCGGAAAATGTTGGCTCGCTGGTTGCCTTTCTCGCCAGCGACGAAGCGAGCTATATCACCGGGACGGAAATTGTCATCGACGGCGGCATATCCGCCCGCCACGCCGACTAGAATTACGGTATCATCATAAGCCAGCGAAATAGGGAGATAGATTAAAGAATGAAAATCTCGCGAATCGCCGCCTATCAGGTCGACTTGCCCCTCCACGAAGGCAGCTATAAATGGTCCGGTGGCAAATCCGTCGAAGTCTTCGACAGCACGATAGTCGAAGTCGAAACGGACAGCGGCATGAGCGGCTACGGCGAAGTCTGTCCCCTGGGACCATTTTATCTGCCCGCCTATGCTGAAGGCGTACGGGCCGGCATCAAGGAACTCGCTCCCCATCTGCTCGGCAGCGACCCAAGACAGCTCAATGTCCTGAATCGGCGCATGGACGCGGCGCTCAAGGGCCATCCCTACGTCAAGTCGGGCATTGACATGGCCTGTTGGGATATCCTGGGTCAAGTCGCCGGTTTGCCCGTATGCGAATTGCTCGGCGGTCGTCATGGCGACGACTTTGTCCTGTACCGCGCTATTTCGCAAGAGTCGCCCGACGCGATGGCGGAGAAAGTGGCCGGATACCGCGACCAGGGATATCGCCGTTTTCAACTGAAGGTGGGCGCCGATCCGCAGATGGATATCGAACGGATCCACATGGTTTCTGATCTGCTGCAGCCGAGCGACAAACTCATCGCCGATGCCAATACCGGCTGGCTCATGCACGAGGCGGCAAGAGTCGTCCGAGCGGTCGATGATATCGATGTCTATATCGAGCAGCCCTGCCTGACTTACGAAGAATGCCTCTCGATTCGGCAAAGGACGTCTCATCCATTTGTCTTGGACGAAGTGGTCAACGATATCGATATGCTCTTGCGCGGGCACGCCGATAGAGCGATGGATGTCGTCAATATCAAGATCAGCAAATTCGGCGGCTTGACCAAGGCGCGGCTGGCTAGAGATCTATGTGTATCAATGGGCGTCGCCATGACAATAGAAGACAGCTGGGGCGGCGATATTACCACCGCCGCCATCGCGCATCTGGCGCATAGCACGCCCAGCGAATTTCTGTTCACCGCGACCGATTTCAACAGTTATGTCACGGTCAGCACGGCAGAAGGCGCCCCACAGCGCGATAGCGGTCGCATGTCCGCGGCAAGCGCGCCGGGCATGGGCATCAAAGCGCGGAGCGACGTCATCGGCGCGCGCCTCGTCGACGTACATTGACCTTTGTTAAGACGAGCATGGCAGTTTATGTGGTGGACGACCTGAACATCGAGGATCCGGCTCAGTTGCTGCGTTACTTGCGGCAGAACGACCGAATCAAAGCGACTGATAGACCCCGATTCACCGCGCTTACGGGCGGTGTCTCCAACCGCACCGTGTGGGTTCAATTCGACCACAGGCCCGACTGGGTTATGAAACAAGCGCTGGCGAAGCTGCGCGTGCGGGTCGATTGGTTCAGCGCCCCGGAGCGCATTCAGCGCGAGGCGGCCGGCTTGAGCTGGCTGAGCAAACTCATCACCGGTCACGTGCCCGAGCTCCTCTTCGCGGACGAAAGACACCATATCCTGGCGATGTCCGCCGTTCCTCAGCCGCATGAAAACTGGAAAACAATGCTGCTGGGGGGAGAAACCTGCCTCAATCTCGCGCGAGATTTCGGGCGGCTACTGGCCAGGATCCACAACGCCGCTCTGGTTCATCCGCAAATCCAGAGCGCATTCGCCGAAGTCCGTTTCTTTGAAGAACTGCGGCTGGAACCCTACTATGGCTATACCGCGACTCAGGTCCCCCGGGCGCGAGCCTTTCTCGAAGACTTGATCAATGACACCAGGAATCGCAGATTCGCGCTGGTCCACGGTGATTACAGCCCGAAAAACGTGCTGATCAATCATGGCAAACTCCTTATCCTGGACTTTGAAGTCATACATTTCGGCGACCCAGCCTTTGATATCGGCTTCTCCATGACGCATTTCTTGAGCAAAGCGCATTTTCTGCGGGCGCATCGCCCGCGCTTGATAGCGATGGCGGCCGAGTATTGGCGCGCTTATTCGGCAGATCTTGACGCGGATCTTGCCAAAGGCATGCGGTCCGCCGCCGTCGCGCATACCCTGGCTTGCCTGCTGGCGCGCGTTGCCGGCAGGTCGCCGCTGGAATACCTGGACGAGCGCCACCGCAGCAGACAAAAGAGGATCGTCCTGGAACTGATCGGGCGGGATATCGGCAGTTTACCCGAGCTGATAGATGTTTTCCTGGAGCGTGTGGAGCGCCACAATGAGCCGGATTAAGAGCGTATCCGCCATCGAAATACTGGACAGCCGCGGCCGCCCCACCCTGCTCGCGCGCTGCGAATTGAGCGACGGGGTAGTCGGGCGGGCATCGGCGCCTTCGGGCGCCTCCACCGGGTCGGCCGAGGCGCTTGAACTGCGCGACCGCGACCCGGCGCGCTACGCGGGCCTGGGCTGTCTGAAAGCCGCTGAAAATGTTAGCCAACACATCCACCGCGCCATCGCCGGGGGAGACTTCGCATCTCAGGAAGCGCTCGACCGCTGCCTTGTCGACCTGGATGGCACGGACAAGAAATCACGTCTGGGCGCCAACGCAATCTTGAGCGTCTCGCTGGCATTTGCCCGCGCCCAGGCAGCGCAACGCGGGGTGGAACTTTACCGCCACTTTGCCGATATCGCCGGAACAGCCCCGCGCCTGCCGAAGCCAATGATCAATCTCTATAGCGGCGGCCTGCACGCCGGGCGGCAAGTCGCTATTCAAGACGTTCAGATCGTAGCGCCGAGCGCCGCGGGCATCCGCGAGACTCTTGCCGTCGTTTCGGACGTATTCCGCGCTGCCGCCAAGGGACTTCATGAAAACTACCACATGCGGCTCTTGACAGCCGACGAAGGCGGCCTGGCGCCGCCTTTTGCCACTTCTCAAGCCATGTTTCGCGAAGCGGTGCGGGCGATCGAGACTGCCGGTTACGCGCCATCTGACGAGGTCGCACTCACAGTCGATGTGGCTGCGTCGCATTTTTATGACGACGGCGTTTATCATTTGGACGGCGAACAACTGGACAGCGCGAACATGGTGGATCACATTGACGAGTGGCGCCGCTATTTCCCGATTGTCAGCGTCGAAGACGGCCTGGACGAAAGCGATTGGGATGGATGGCGCAGGCTCTATGAGCGCTTGCGCGGAACAGTGATGCTGTTGGGTGACGATCTGCTATGTACGAATCCCGTCCGCATCCGTCGCGCGATCAAAGAAAAAGCCGCAGATAGTCTGCTGCTAAAGGTCAATCAGATTGGTACACTCACCGAAGCGGCCGAAGCGCTTCGCCTGGCGCGGGAGGCGGGATGGCATGTGGTCGTGAGCGCGCGCAGCGGCGAGACCGAAGACGACTGGCTTGCCGATCTGGCGGTCGGTTGGGCCGGCGACTACATCAAAGTCGGTTCAATCACGCAGTCGGAGCGCCTGGCCAAGTACAACCGCTTGCTCGAGCTGGAGCATTACGCCGGTCTGAGCTTCTAGCTTCGCTTGATTATGGAGTATTTCCGAACCCGGCTAAGCAGTTGATAATGCGGGAATCGCTAAAACCAGATGGTTGTTCCAAATAGATTCAAGGACCAAGTCGCCGTAGTTACCGGCGCCGGAAGCGGCATCGGCCTGGGCATCAGCCGACGGATCGCGCTTGAGGGCGGGACGGTGATCATGGCTGATATTGACCGGGCCGCGCTGGACGCGGCGCGAGACGCGATTGGCGAGGTTCCCGGCCAGGTGCGGCAGACTGTCGCGGATGTCTCCAACGGAACTGAAACGCGCGATCTCATGCAAAGCACAGTCACGCGGCACGGCAAACTGGACATCGTGATCAACTCCGCCGGCATCGTCGGTCCCAGCGCTAGCAACATTGCCGAGTACGATCTGTCTTCCTTTCGCAGGGTCCTCGATGTTAATCTGGTAGGCTCTTTCATCGTGTCAAAACATGCCATAAGGGCCATGCAGGGAACTGGTTATGGCAGAATCTTGCTCTTGGCGTCGATTTCCGGCAAAGAAGGCAATCCCGGCATGGCCGGCTACTCGACATCCAAAGCCGGCGTGATCGGGTTGACTAAAGCCATCGGCAAAGAGTATGCCAACACACAAATTACGATCAACGCGCTGGCGCCGGCGATGATTGCCACGCCGCTCGCGCAAACGCTTGATCCTGATAAACTAAGCTCTTTGACCGATAAGATCCCGATGGGCAGGTTGGGCACAATTGACGAAGTCGCTGCCCTAGCGTGTTGGATCGTCTCTCCCGAGGCATCTTTCAGCACGGGCGCCATCTTCGACCTGTCAGGTGGCCGAGCAACCTATTGAGGCAAGAGCGTCGCTCAAGCGACGATTGACCAACTACAGCGAAAAAATGAAATAAGACCCTCAGGTTTTGACCGGCGCCGGGAGCCGTAGCTCAGCCCAAGCCCATGCGCTTCAGTTGCCGGATTCGGCAACCAGTAGCTCGGCAAGCAATTCTTCGTTGATTGTTAAACCAAGCCCCGGTCGATCCGGCACGCGGATATAGCCGTTTTCCGCTTGCATCTTCTCATGCGTCAGGTCGTGGCGGAGCGGCGAATCCTCGACGGAGTCCTCAAAAAGAAACGCTCTCTTGAACAAGCAAAGCCAGTGCAAGCACGCCGCTACGCTTACGGGCGTCTTGTAACAGTGGTTAACCAGCAGACCACCGTTTTCTTCTACGCGCTCGCCAATGTATACGCCGTCGGTGAAGCCGCAGCGCGCCAGATCAATCTGATAGATATCCAGCGCGCGGCGGTCAATCCAGGGCTTAAAGGCCGCGCGCCCGCATTCGCCCTCTCCGCCGGCGATTGGCACTGGAGAACGGTCGCGCAACCAGACGTAGCCGTCGATGTCATCCTGCTCAAGCGGTTCCTCCAGCCAGCCGATGCCGTACTCACTATAACTATGCGCTCGGCGAAGCGCTGTGCGCGCGTCATATACGCAGCCGGCATCAATCAGCAAGTCCGCGTCGGGACCGACCCCTTCTCTCGCCCCGCGCGCCAATTCCATGTCCAGGGCTTCCGACTGGCCCATTGGCTCCCAGCCAAACTTCACAGCTTTGTAGCCGAAGTCGGTCCAGCGTTGACCGATATCCCGGGTTTCGGCGCCATCTCGCCCGAACAGGATCGAGGCGTAGGCTTTGATCTGATCGTGCTGCTTGCCGCCCAACAACTGATGCACGGGTACGCCAAAGTGCTTGCCCTTGAGATCCCACAAGGCAATATCAATGCCCGCCATCGCGGTGATCACAACCGCGCGCCTGCCAAAATACATCGTCTGCCGGTACATCTTTTCCCACAGTCGCCTGGTATCCAGCGGGTTTTCGCCAATGAGTATTTCTCGTATTCCGCAGGCGATGTTGTGGCTGAAGGGCGCGTCGATAACAGCCTTGGCGACTTCGGGCGAGGAATCGACTTCGCCGATTCCTTCCAATCCGCTATCGGTTCGGATGCGAATAAGCAAGGTATCCTGCGTGCCGGCTGTCTTCGCTTCGACAGTCTCCAAACGCAAAACCTGGCATATGATCTGGGTGATTTTCATGATATTTCCCAATTCTGAAATCTAGGTCTGGATGCGATTCAGGAGCGTCGAACAGATAGATTTTGCTGCATTGCAGTCTGTTGAGTCAAATGTACTTATATATACTACCCATTCGCTTGACAACTTTCGTCTGGCAAAACTAGACTATAGGAACTAAATTCTTGTTAGATAAACTGAGCGCTCTTCGAACTGAAGCCGTTCTAGATTCGGACAAAGTATAATTATGGACGATTCCGCAAGTATATTAATGCCGACACAAAAACATTCGCTCGCCGACCACGCGATCTCACAGATTCGTCAAGCCATATTGGAAGGGGAACTGGCGCCCGGCGAGCACTTGCGCGAAGAAGTCCTGGCCGAGATGTTGAGCGTCAGCCGCGGACCTGTGCGCGAGGCTCTTACCCGTCTTGAGCAAGAAGCGCTGGTTATCCGCGAACCCAATCGCGGCGTATTTGTGTGCCGATTGAACCTCAATGATGTTGATGAGGTCTACAGCTTGCGTCTTGCATTGGAGAAGCTGGCTGTGCGCCTGGCGATCGAAACGCCATGTGAAGCCGAGCTTGAAGCCATGCAGCAAACCGTCGATCGCATGCGCATGAAGGCTGCCGGTGGCATATCCAGCCACGAAGCCGCCAAGCTCAATACCGCCTACCACGAACAATTGTGCGCGGCCAGCGGCCACCGCCGTCTCTTGGCCAGTTGGGCCAATCTGCGTTCACAAATCTATCTCTTTTTGCTGACGCGTTCAGAGGCTAACTCGGAGTTCTTGAAGACCTTCCACGTCATGCACCAGGAAATCCTCGACGCCATAATTGAGAAAGATGAAACCAGGGCGACCGCCTTGCTCGAGAAGCACTTTCTCACCGCCTACAACGAGGTCACCGACCACTACAGCCGCTCGGCGACGGCGAAACATCCCGGAAATGGCGCGCTCACACCGAATAATTAGTCTACTTATCGCATACGCGACATGGTCTATTAAAGAGGATTGTGACCAACTTGCCCGCGCCACAGGACTCGCCGCGAAGCGCGCGGCGAGAATCATTTATTGTTCAGGCGCATCATCGTTGAGGCGCGCCCGGAGAGGACGAACACTTGAAAATCCGCGACATTCTCTTATTTGAATTAACCGCTACGCTCGAGCCCCAACCGGGGCGCGAGCTACAAAGTCTGCCCTTGGGCATCTATCCCGATGTTGAACATCCCAATCCGCCAAACAAACCGACGCCCGGCAGCATCAGCGCCATGTACGTCGAAGTGCAATCTGATCAAGGTCTGTCGGGAATATTTGGCCCCATCGATCGCCATCAAGCCTTTGTCATCAGCAATGATCTGCGCGACTTCTTGATCGGACGCGACGCGTTGGCAACGGAATACCTCTACGATCTCATGATACGCCTGAACCGACATGGGCGCTCCGGCCTGTTTATGACCGGCGTCAGCGCCATCGACTGCGCGCTTTGGGACCTGAAAGGCAAAGCCTGGATGCAGCCGATTTATCGGCTCTTAGGCGGCCCAACACGCTCCTCAGTGCCCGCCTATGCCAGCATGCTGGGCTTCTCTGTTGAGCCGGGGGAAGCGGCGCGACTCGCGAAAGCATACCGGACCAAGGGCTATCCGGCGCAGAAGTGGTTCTTCCGGTACGGTCCCGCCGCGGGCGCGGAAGGAATGGCGAAGAACATAGCGATGGCGCAAGCTGTGCGCGAAGCTGTCGGCCCCGACTATATGCTGATGTTCGACGCTTTCATGAGTTGGAATGTAAGCTACGCGACCAAAATGTTGCGAGCGCTGGAATCCGTCAAACCAACCTGGATGGAAGAACCGATTCCACCCGAGCGCGTCGCGGAGTTCGCCAGGCTGAAGGCTTCAACGTCAGTGCCGATAGCCACGGGCGAACATGTCTATACCCGCTGGCAAAGCAAGGAACTCCTGGTCAATGGCGCGGTAGATTACTTGCAGAATGATCCCGATTGGACCGGCGGAATCACCGAACTGGTGAAAATCTGTTCCCTGGCGTCCGCATTTGAGGTGCCCGTTGTCGCGCATGGACATTCCTTGCTATCCGCGCTGCATGTCGCCGGGTCGCAGTCGCCGGCTGCCGTGCCGATGGTCGAATACCTGATTAACCATCAGCCGAACAAACAGTTTTTCCACAAAACACAATACGCGCCGGAAAACGGGTCCATCAAACTTCCGCAAGCGTCCGGGCTCGGTATCGAGCTGGACAACGCCAAGATCGAGAATCGCCTATCAATCAGCTTCTAGGCATATCTCGACTTGGGCTAGAAGCCAGCGCCTTTGTCTACCTGGTTGCGCAATGGCAAATTGCCCGCCAACAGTCGAGCCAGGTTGTCGCTGAAGATCTCTATGACGTATTGGCGCTCGTATTGTGTGCCGCCGGCAATATGGGACGTGATGAGCAAGTTCTCTACATCCCAAAGGTAGCTGTCGGCCGGCAAGGGTTCGGGCCGCATCACTTCCAGGGCAGCCGCTCGTAAGCGCTTTTCACGCAACGCGCGCGCGACCGCGTCTTGATCAACGATGCCGCCGCGCGACATTGCCAGCAAAATCGCGCTCGGTTTCATCAGGGCGATCTTATCGGCTGTAATCAGATTCTCCGTCTCCGGCGTCAGCGGCAATGCCACTACCACATAATCAGACTCGCTCAACAAGTCGTCGAGGCGGTCTGGCCCCCAAAGCTGGCTGACGTAGTCCGGCTTGACCCGGGACCTGATGTCGATCGCCAGGATATTCATGCCGAAGGCTTGCGCGCGTTCCGCCAGGTGTTGCCCAAATGCGCCAAATCCCAGGATGCCCAAGGTCATACCAGTTAGTTCAATGAGAACGGGCCGCAGTTCGCTCGCAGACCACTTGCGCGCTTGTTGCCGGTAGACGCTGGTAAGCAATCCGCGGTTGAAGGCAAGCATTGTTCCAAGCGTACTTTCCGCCAAGCCCGGTCCGTGGGTGCCGCTAGCGCTGGTAAGCAGCACGTCCCCAGCCGCCAAATCCGGAATGCTCAAGTATTTGTCGACGCCGGAACTGGACGACTGTATCCATTTGAGCCGCTTCGCATCCTTGAATAAGTCCTCGGTCATGCTGCCGACGAATACCTCGGCATCGCGGACCGCGCGATTCAAATCATCGACCGCCGGGCAATATTCAAATTCGACGTCTGGAAATTGTTCCCGCAGGTCCCCAAGTGAGTATTCCAGCGACATTATGGTTGGTCCAAAAAGAACTTTCACTCGCTATCCTCCCCCGTTGCCTTGGCTTGAATTTGTCATACAAGTCTCGCCTAAAGTCTACAGTACGCCGTAGGTTTTGAAGGCTTCTTCGGCGCTCATGCCCTTCTCGATCGCCGCTTGAACCAGGTTTTCGGTGCGTGCCTTTTCCAGGGCCAGCGAAAGCGCTTCTTCTTCGAGTTCCCGCGGCACCACCAGGACACCGTCGCGGTCGCCGATGATCAGATCCCCCGAACTGACGCTCGCCTGTCCGATCTCGATCGGAATGCGGAAGTCCAAAACGCGACTGCGCGCGCCGGAATCTTGCGCGTAACAGCCGCGCGAAAACGTGGGAAAATTCTGCTGCAGCACACCGTCCGTATCGCGAGAGTAGCCGTCCAGAACGGCGCCGCGAGCGCCGAGATAGCGCGCGCGTGTGGCCATGATCTCTCCCCAGGTCGCGTACTCGGGCGAGCCACCGGCGCAAACGTAGACCTCGTTGGGCTTCAGATCATCAAGGGCGCGAAAGAGCAAGCCAAAGGGCATCCGCGACCATTCCGACTGGCCATCCATGACGCCGCCGGGATAGTCCGCGGTGAATACAGTCATTGCCCGGCCCAGGACGCGCATGTCCGCCCGCAGCGGCTGGATATACGGCGGCAGAAACTGGTGCCGATATCCGAGGTCGTCCAGGATATCGCCAATGACGGCGACAAACAGTTCACTCTCAATCAATTCAAACAATTCTTCGTCGCTGTTCCAAGTAGTCATAATTGTCCCTTTGTCAATCGATCCCAACCATAGTGGCGTCGCTAAAGCTGATATTTCCGAACTGAACGCTTTCCCGGCATATCCAGCCTGCCAGCGCGCGTCCGGGCACGAGTCTAGCAAAAAGTAGCAGTTCTGGAACGCTTAGTCAATCTGACAGCTACAAATGCGGTACAATACGATCTGCTCAAGGCGCATTTAAGCGATCGGTAAACCTGAGCGACCCGAACCTTCCTGACGATCAAGTTCTTGGAGCCTTACAATCGGGTGCGGCAGCCAAATGACAGGAACAAGGACATGACGCTTGAAACAACGAACCGACTCGACAAAGATCACAGAACGCAAGCTTTGCTGGCCATGGTCAAAATTCGCCAGGCGGAAGAAGAGATTCAGAATCTCTTTCTGGCGAATCTGGTGCGCGGAACAACGCATTTGGCTGTCGGTCAGGAAGCTTGTTCTGCCGGCGTAGCGCTTGCGCTGTCGGAAGGCGATACCATGACCTGTACCTATCGAGGGCATGGGCACGCGCTTGCCCTGGGCATGTCGCTTCGCTCGCTCATGGCAGAAATGATGGGCAAAGAGAGCGGCGCTTGCAAAGGGCGTGGCGGCAGCATGCACATGACAGACAAGTCGATCGGTTTGCTAGGCGCCAATGCGGTCGTCGGCGCGCAGTTGCCCATCGCCATGGGCGCCGCGCTCACGGCGCAAGTCAAGCGCACAGGCGCGATTGCGGTGACTTTCTTCGGCGATGGCGCGGCGAATATCGGGCTTTGTCACGAGTCGATGAATATGGCGTCGGTATGGAAACTCCCGGTCTTGTTCATCTGTGAGAACAATCTTTACGGCGAATACAGCCACATTCGCGAAACGACGCCGATTGATGATATTGCCGATCGCGCCGCAGCTTATGGAATGCCCGGCGTCATCGTCGACGGTCAGGATGTCGAGGCTGTACATGCGCGGACCAAATCCGCCGCCGAGCGCGCCCGCAATGGCGAAGGACCTACCTTGCTTGAATTGAAAACATATCGCTATGGCGGTCACTCCCGGTCCGACACCGGGCCATATCGCAAACCGGGCGAACTGGCGCAATGGCAAAGTCGCGACCCGATTGACATTTTGACGGCGCGAATGTTTGCCGACGGCCAGCTCGATCAAGACGAATTCAATGAAATCAAGGACGCCATAGCGCAAGAAGTGTTTGACGCGGTCGAATGGGCCAAGGCCGAGCCCTTCCCCTCGCTGCAATCGCTCGACGACTACGTCTACGCGTCCGGCTAAGGAGGCGCCCATGCCTACCATGACCTATCGCCAAGCCGTTACCGAAGCCATCGGGACGGAAATGCGCCGGGACGATTCAATCGTCTTCTTCGGCGAAGATGTTGCCAGGGCGGGTGGCGTATTCAAAGTGACCCCCGGCATCTATGAGGAATTTGGTCCGGTCCGCGTCCGCGATACGCCCATATCAGAACAGGCCATCGTTGGCACGGCTCTGGGGGCCGCGATAACGGGCTTGCGCCCCATCGCCGAGTTGATGTTCGCCGATTTTATCCCGGTGGCTATGGACCAGATCGTCAATCAAGTCGCCAAATACCGCTTCATGAGCGGCGGACAGTTTACCGTCCCCTTGACCATCCGCGCATCTCAAGGCGGCGGCGGCGGATTCGGCACCCAGCATTCTCAATGCGCGGAATCCTGGCTGATGAACTTCCCCGGTTTGAAGGTAGTCGCCCCCGCCACGCCCGCCGACATGTACGGGCTGCTGCGTGCGGCCATCCGCGCTGACGATCCGGTAATCGTGCTGGAACACAAATCGCTGTACAACCTGGTCGGCGACGTAGATTTGGACGCCGCGCCCGAGGCATTAGGCACAGCCGAGGTCGTACGCGCCGGCAACGACCTCACCCTGGTGGCGACTCAACAGATGCTGCATCGCGCGCTGGAAGCGGCGGCAAACCTGGCGCAGGAGGGCATCGAGCTGGAGATTATCGACTTGCGCGCGCCGGTTCCGCTGGACGGCGATACCATCCTGCGATCCGTCCAAAAGACCAGCAGACTGTTGATCGTGGAAGAAGCGCCGCGCCTGGGCGGCTGGGGCGCAAACGTTGCCGCGCTTGTGGCTGATGAAGGCCTGTTTCATTTGGACGCGCCGATCAAGCGCGTCAATATGGAAAATGCCTTGATAGCTTATAGCCCGGCCCTGGAAGACGAGATCATCCCAAGTGCGCAAAGGATTGAAAAGGCAGTTCGAAAGTTGCTGTCGGACGCTTGAATAACGTGGTCATCGTCCGCTGGGCATAGTCGTCGTCGACTAGAGTCCTATGGTCAAACCTCCATCGGCTACCACCGTCGCGCCGGTCATAAATGAAGCGGCGTCGCTTACCAGAAACAGCGCAACATCCGCCATCTCTTCCGGCTTGCCTACCCGGCCCAGGGCATGCAGTTTCCCCCATTCTTCTATAGCGCCTGAAGGATCGTCCGGGCTATAGGTGTCCGCGGCGAAGCGCAGCAGCGGCGTATTAATCGAACCGGGACACAGGCTGTTCACACGGATGCCGTCCCCAGCGTGATCCAATGCCATTGTTCTGGTCATGGCGATCAGCGCGCCCTTGGACGCGGCGTATGCGGCCACGTTTGGCTGGCTTTGCAGCCCCTGCACCGAAGCCACATTGACAATGGCCCCGCCGCCGCGTTTGATCATCTCCGGAATACAATACTTGGCAGCCAGATACACGCCCTTCAAGTTGACCGCGAGCGTGCGATCCCAGGTATCTTCATCAGTATCGACAACCGTGCCGTAGGTTTGGATTCCGGCGCTGGCAACCAGATAATCAACGCCTCCGAAGTGTTCAACCGCGTCACTGGCGATGCGGCTGGCATCTTCGCCACGGGACACATCCGAAAGCACCGCCAGGCCGGATCCGCCAGACGTCTCAATTTCTCGCGCGGTCTCGTTCATCGCTTCGGCATTGACATCCGCGAGCGCAACACTAGCGCCTTCCCGCGCAAATGCCAGCGCGGTCGCCCTTCCGATTCCGGTTGCCGCGCCCGTGACTACCGCGACCTTGCCTTCAAATCTCATGTTTGTCTCCCGTCCGCCGTCGAGGCAGTTGGCCAAAGTATCCCAACGTGAGCTGATGCAGGTATTCTACCGCATAACGCAGGGTCGCGAAGCAGCCGCCCGTATCCCGTCCACAAATCGGCCGCGCTCATCCAGAACAGCGAACCCGCCCCACGCATGAGCTAGGGGCGTGCATCAACAGGGACAATCTGTAAGGCTTGATTGGTATTAGGGCGCGATAACCGCTTTTCTACCCCTCACCCCCCAGCCCCCTCTCCCACAAGGGGAGAGGGGGAGCTATGCTTGACGGAATCGGCAATAATTTGGCAGTTTTCACAATGTTTCATCCCGAATTTGCTTATCGATGAGGCATTGCTCCAATTATTTCTATGTGAGAAATGAAATACCAATCAAGCCTTACACGGTCCTTGAAACCGCTGTAGGGATTCTTTGGCGGCGGTGGCAGGTTCTTTAGTCTCAACTGCGAAGGATACATTACCCAGGATCTAGACCTTGAAATGGTTCGCCGCCAATGAATGGCTATGCTAAACTACGCTGGAGACAGAAATTCAGCCTTCAAACACAATGACAGATTCTGAGTTCATTAGGGGCGGAGAGGGCCCGTGCCTGGCCTTTGTTGATGCCGCCAACCCAGTCCAGATCGCAGAGAATATGGTCGCCTTTGCCAATACCGAGGGCGGCGTTATTGTTGTCGATCTGCGCGCCGACGGCAATTCCAGCCCCGCCCCGCCCGAGGCGACGGAGATTGACCGGGTACTCAAACGGGCAGACGATCTCTACAATCCTCCTGTGGTCACCGAGAAGCTAGAACAAGTACATTTCCAGACTAGCGAAGACAGGCCTGATCAGCAGTCGAACCCCGAAGTAATCGAGCGTACTCAGCCGAGCAAGGCGGCTAGAATTGTTCCCGCCTACGCGATTCGCGTTCCCAGGAGCACCGAACTGCATGCGCTTTCTGATGGTCGGGTGCTGATCAGGAGCGGCAAGGTAAATCGGCCGCTGGGCGGGCAAGAGATCCTGCGATTGGCGAGCGCGAAGAACACGGGTGACTTTGAGGGAGAAGTGGCGCCGGGCGCCACGGTTGACGATTTTAGCCGCGCAATGATCGACGAATACCTGGAAAAGCGAGCTGAACGCACGAAACGCCCTTACGACGGCGAAATCAACAGTTTGTTGGCCGAGATCGGCGCCATTACGGCGGATGGCAAGCCAACGGTTTGTGGTTTGTTGCTGTTTAGCGAATATCCGCAGAAGTGGTTGCCGCAAAGCGGTGTTGTCTTCGCCAAGTTTGTGGGAACAACGCCCCGCGGCGACAGTGGCCTGGCCGGCTATACGCGGCGAGAAGAGCTAACGGGTCCGGTACCGCGCTTGATAGAAGCAACCTGGAACCTGGTCTGGAGCGAAATGGCGGTCGGCGCCGTCGTTAAAGGACTGGAGCGTGAAGAGACCTTTGAATATCCGCAATTCGCGGTGCGCGAAGCGCTTGTGAACGCCATGTGCCACCGCGACTATCGCTTGCGCGGCCGGCGCATTGAAGTGCGCATGTATTCTGACCGGCTTGAGGTGATTTCCCCGGGCGGTCTGCCGGGATTTATCACCGTTGAGAACATCAAGGACGAGCACTTTTCACGCAATCCCAGGCTGGTGGGCGGGCTATTCCAATGGGGATACATCGAAGAATTGGGATTGGGCATCGACCGTATGATCGAGGTGATGGAGCAAGCCGGACATTCGCCGCCGAAGTTCGACGCGCGCCCGTACAGCTTTGCGCTGGCGTTGCACAATGAGCGCAAGAAACCAAAGCCGCCCGAATGGTCTCGCGACACCAATCACCGGCAAGCGCGCGCGCTGCAGTACATTCGCGAGAATGGTTCAATCACCAATCGAGAATTCCGCGGATTGATCAATGCTGTCTCGGCCGAGACTTTGCGTCTTGATCTGGTTGATATGGTGGACAAGGGCATTCTCACCAAGATAGGCGCCAAAAAGGGCACCTACTATGTGCTACGGGCAAAACGCTAACCCGACACAAAAGACGGACCCGTTGCGTCGAGTCCGCTATCGTTCCGGAGCTTGGCTGTATTGGGAATGGATTATCGGCGTTCTTTGAGCCGCGCCGACTTGCCTCGCCGCTCGCGCAGGTAATAGAGTTGCGCTCGGCGCACTCTGGCGCGTCGCAGAATTTCTACTTTTTCTACGCGCGGGCTGCGGAGCAAGAAAGTTCGCTCCACACCTACACCATGGCTGGCAATTCTACGGACTGTAAAGTTGGCCTCGTTGCCGCCCTTGCGGGCGCGGATGACAACACCTTGAAATACCTGAACGCGTTCGCGGCTGCCCTCCACGATGCGCACATGCACCCTGACTGTATCACCTGATGCGATCTCCGGATGTTTGTGGTTCTCGGCGATCAAGGTACGCATGAGGTCCTGGCTCATGGCTGGCTTCCTTCCATAAGAATACGCCCGCAGGCGTAGCAAAGACGTACAGACTGGTGAAGATTATAGCACAGCAAGACCTAGCGCATCAAGGGTCAGCCGGCGCGGTGTTTTGAAGGTTTTGGCAGGGTGTTATAGCGCCGAATCTTTCCTGGTTGGTCTTGGCGTTGCCGGACTTTCGGAGACCTAGCTGCGGTCGATGACCTTAGGGAATCAGCAACTCGTCTCCCGCTTTCACATCGTCCACATCATCAATGTTGTTCAGCGATGCCAGCGCGTCAATAGACGTGCCGAACTGCAAAGCGATGCCCAGCAAGGTATCATTTCGCTGAACTGTGTAGCTGCGACCCGGCGTCGCAATCGCAGACTGGGCGCTGAAGTCATCGGCGGCGCCGGCTTGCGCATTGTTCAGTATGGCGTCCTGAGCCTGTTGCACCAATGCGGTGAAGTCTTCTTCGTCTTCCGCTTCTGTTATCTCGACTGCTTCCGGAACAGCGGTCGGTTCGATGGCGCCGGGATCCGAAGTCGGGCGCGGCGCGGATGTTGGAGGCGGCGCGAAACCACTCGTACCGCAGCCGGGAATCGTGATGCGCTGCCCAACAGATATGCGGTCGGGATTGTCAATATTGCTTGCGGCGGCGATCTCATCCACTGTTGAACCATAAGCCAAGGACAACATGAACAAGGTCTCGCCGGCGCGGATCTCGTGTACGCAGTCTTCGCCCGGCGGCACCGTTACGCGAACCAGCGGAATTGGCGTGGCTTGAACGGCGGTCTCATCATCAGCGGCGCCGGCAGTATCCGATTCCTCAGCGTTGTCAATCAAAAGCGCGGTCGCTTCCGGTTCCGCAGCCTCGGTCAGGCGGGCAATGAGCGCGGTCGCAGTCAAAGCGAATGTATCGGGAGGCTGCGCGGTGAAGAGTTCTTCGAGAGACTCGGCAGTCAGCGTTGGTTCCGGCTCTTCGGTTTCGACAGCCGTCGGCGATGCAACCTCGCGAGCTACCGGTTGACTATCAATAACTTCGCTGGCGTCGCGGAAGCATGCTGTCGCCAGCAAGCTCAGCAAAGCGAATATCAGCGACAGCGAAATTGGCCTGCGTACTGCGTGTTTAAATTGCCTATATTTCATAGACAGACCGTCCCATGCAAGACAGGTTAATGGCTTATATTCATTATAGTGAAGGGCCGAAAATCGGACAATCAAATCTGCAAGCAGGTTTGGAAACTGAAGGCGGAATTTAGACCGACGCAGTTAGGCAAATGCGATCTAGCTAATCAGGCCGGTCGCAGCGCCGGCCAGGATCACCAGCCCGACAACGATACGATAGTAACCGAAGACGACGAAGCTGTGCCTGGAAACGAACTTGAGCAGCCAATCTATGGTAAACCAGGCGACGATTCCCGAGAGTGCCGCGCCAAGCAGCAAAAGCGCCAGGGCGTCTTGTGGCAAACTTGCCAACGAGGTCGCCAATTTGTAAAGCGTCGCGCCGCCGAGCATCGGGATAGCGAGGAAAAAAGAAAACTCTGTGGCGATGCGGCGGTTCATGCCCGCCAGCATGCCGCCGACGATCGTCGCGCCGGACCGAGACATGCCCGGCACCAGGGCCAAGACTTGTACCATGCCGACGATGATCGCTTGTTTCGTCGTGACTTGGGTTAATTGCGCGACATCTTCAGCGGTTGGACGGCGAAAGCGGGACGAGCGCTCGACGAGCAGGAATGCCACGCCGCCAATGATCAGAGAACCCGCGACGACGGTGGGAGAGAATAACAATGTCACAATATGTTCGTCGAAAATGAACCCGACCACTGCGGCCGGAATCAGCGCGAGAATTATCAACATCCAAAAGCGTCTGATGTCCGGCTCGGACTGCAGCGTGCTCAAATGCGAGAGCAAGGTCCGGCGATAGTAGACTACAACCGCTACCGCCGCGCCAAATTGAATAAAGACCTCGAACACTGCGCCCATGACGTCAAACTGCAGAATCGCAGCGCCGACAACAAGGTGACCTGTGGAGGAAATGGGCAAAAACTCGGTTATACCCTCGATCAAGGACAGGGCCACTACTTTGACAATGTCAGCCATATTTTCACTAATGGGAATTGGATGCGAAAAGCATAAATCTATGGGGACTATGCGTTAGCGAACAAACGCTGTCCGAACAGGATCCCGAAGACCACCCCCGCAAGACACAAGCCATTATTGAGAGCGACATTCAGTAGAAATGCGGTTGTTCCTTGACTCTCCCACAGGCTCAAACTCTCGTTTGCAAATGTCGAAAAAGTGGTAAATGCGCCGAAGAATCCCGCGCCGACCAGAAGGCGCAATTGCGGCGACAGCCCGGTCCGCGCCGCGAACCACACTCCAAATAGCGCCAAGGCAAATGAGCCGAGTACGTTCACCAGCAGGGTCCCGAAGGGGAACACGCCCCATCGCGCCTGCATGAGTCCATCCGCCCAAATCGTCAACAGATAGCGTGCGTTGGCGCCAAGGAAACCTCCTGCGCCGACATAGATCAAAGTGTCCATCGCTCTGTCCTTATATTCACAGGTTCATCCTATGCCAGAGGCGGGGGGCTGTCAATGTAGCGGGCAGAGAATCTTCTGCCGAAGGATACAATGATCCCGACGAGGGCCGATCATATCGTGCAACCTGCCTTGTCCTGCAGTACACTAGTCGCTGTTCTGGCAAGCGCTAATGTCCAAAGCTATCTGGTTTGAAAACCGTCCAGGTTGCCCATGCAATACGTCAAGCTGATACGCAGCAATCGCGATTTCACCAAACTATGGTTGGCGCAGGTCGTCAGCCTGCTGGGTGACTGGTTCAACACGATAGTCATCTCGGCAATGATTGTTCAGTATACAGACGGGACTGGTTACCAAGGCATAGCAGTCAGCGCGTTCTTGATCGCGCGGATGATACCGCCCTTGCTGATGCGGCCCCTGGCAGGCGTCCTGGCTGACCGCTTCGACCGCAAACGGCTGCTGATTATCAGTGATGTTTTGCGCGCCCTGGCGGTGCTGGGGCTGCTCATAACGACGCAAGGGCCGGAGTATCTGCCGCTCATTTATGTATTCACGATCATCCAATTCCTGGTATCGTCGGTTTTTGAACCCGCTCGCAACGCCATCATGCCAAGTGTTCTTTATCGTCACCAACTGGTGATCGGGAATACGCTGAGCAGCATCACCTGGTCGGCCATGTTGGCAATTGGCGCCATTTGCGGCGGCATCGTTGCCGAAGTCTTCGGAATACGCGCGGCATTATTCATTGATTCGCTCACGTTTGTGGTTTCCGCCTTGTTGGTCGTGACCGTTGTCATCCCTCTTGCGCCCAGATCGGAAATTGGCCAGGAACAGCGAAGAAAACTGGACAAGTCCAAGCGCACGTTTGCCGACGGCATTCGTTTCTTGCGGGCGCACCCGGGCACAGCCGCCGCGCTCTTCGTCAAGAGCGCGCAGAGCTTGACAAATGCCGACGCCCTGCTGATCATCTATGGTACGCAGGTCTTTGTGCTCGGCGACCAGGGCATCACATCCATGGCAATCTTGTGGGCGGCTTTTGGCACGGGCGCCATTATCGGACCGTTGCTCACCAATCGCTTCAGCGATGATTCCGTGAAAGTCCTGCGCCGTTTGACCACCGTCGGCTTTGTCATGATCGCCCTCGGCTGGTTGCTTTGGGGCATGTCGCCTTCGCTGGAATTCCTGGCGCTTGCCATAGTCGTTCGCTCGATGGGCGGTTCGGTGAACTGGACTTACAGTTCGGTGATCATCCAGCAGATCGTGCCGGATGAATACCTTGGACGCATGTTCTCGCTGGATTTCGCCGGCTTCGAGCTAGTTCAAAGTATTGGTATCATCTTTGTCGGCGTCTTGATAGACGCCGTGGGCGCCGGGAGTATTCACGTGATCGTTTACGCCTCGGCGCTGGTCGCTCTGGTTCCGCTGTTGGCATGGATCTGGATCGTTATGAGACTTGAAGCCAGGGAAGCGCGTGAGATGACGGCGGCGCCAGAATTCGCCGCAGGAGGATAACATGTCCAGTTTTCAATACGATACGAAGATCATCCAAGACTACCCCAATTTGACTGCGGGCGTCATTGTGGCCAGTGGCATGAGCAATGCGCCGACGGCGCCGGAGCTGCTAGAAGCGTATCTGGGGGAGCAAGAAGGGGTCAAGAACAGGATTGGCTCGACCCCGCTAAGCGAATTGGCATCGCTCGCCGCCTGGCGCCGGGCTATCAGCGCCTTTGGCGTTTCGCCGACCAAATATCGCAGCGCGGCCGAGGCGCTGTTGCGCCGCCTGACCAAGAAGGGCGATATCCCGAGCATTAATACGCTTGTCGATATCGGCAACCTGGTCAGCATACGTTACGGCTTGCCCGTGGCCATATTTGACAGGCGCGAGATTCAAGGCGCGATCACCGTTCATTACGCCGCTGGCAGCGAGGCATATATGGAGCTGGGGAGCGACGAGATCATGCATCCCGAAGTTGGGGAAGTCATCTTTTCCGACGAAAAGCAGATGGTGGTCGCAAGGCGCTGGTGCTGGCGCCAAAGCGCGACCAGCGCGGCCAATGCCGACACCAGCAACGCCGTCGTTACGGTTGAGGCGCATCATGAGGACAGCAAAGCCGATATCGAGAATGCCCTGAGCGACTTGCTCGAATTGTTGCGCGCCCATGCCGGCGGAGACTTTAACGCGGCTGTCTTGAATGCCGAGAGTCCGGCGATCTAGGCAAGCCGCAGCCGAGCGGTCAAGACCGGCGGGATCTGGCGCATCCTGGTCCAACTCAGTTCCGATCCCAGGTCGGCATCCTCGGGCGGGAAGACGGGTTCCAACAATCCATCCAGCACGAAGCCGGCGTCAAAGGCGTCTCTTAGCAGCGCCGATAGCGGGCGATGGTAGTAAAAATGCGGTGCTGGCTCGCCAGGCGCGCCCGAGCCCTTAACCGGGGGCAGATCGACGTAGGCATGAATCTTTACACCGGTAACTGTAGTCACAATGCCGTCTCGATCTTCTTTTTCCTGGAAGAAAACGGGATTGTTGGAATTGAAGGCCGGATGCATGGTGGCGAATACGAACCTGCCCCCGGAACGCAGCAAGGCAGACGCTGCTTCAAAAAGAGGCGCGACAATCGGGATATCCATCAAGGTCATCGAGCAAACGACGGCGTCGAATTGCGCGGTCCCCAGCGAAAGCAGCGCGTCTTTGTCGGTTGCGTCGACGATTCGATAGTCAATGTCCGATGCAGATCCCCGCGACCGTCGTTTCGCCAATCGAATCATCTCTTCGCTGTAATCTACAGCGGTTACTTTTGCGCCCTTGTCGGCCAAGCGCCGGGCCAAGGCGCCGTTGCCACAACCCGCGTCCAGAACCCTTTCGCCACGCTGCAAAGCCAGCAGTTGCAGGACCGACGATTCAACCAGGCGACGATGGAAGAGATTGCCCTGGTCGCCATGTAGTTCGTCCCAGAAGCGCGCTTTGCGATTCCAAAGTTCGCGACCCTCTTCATTCAATTGACGGGTATCCAAATGCTCCCCTCCGTCCAGCCAATGGCTGGCTTAATGAATTCGGCATTGATGAAAACTGGATTATAGCTCGGCAGTATCATGTATTGCGTTGACTCGTGGGGAGTGTATCCAAGTCGGTTGAAATTGAGAACAACAACGACATGACAGCCAGTAGGGGCGATCCTCTGGATCGCCCGACGTATAGAAACTGAATGAGTATCGGCGACTCGGCGAGTCGCCCCTACCAGATCGTTGGTATTTTGGGTTAAGGGCCTCATGTCGAGAGTTGGCAAGAGTATTTCAATCGAAAAGGCCACGCTACCACAGATTTTACAGATTCTACGTCCATGAAAAACTGTATTCTAGCTCGGTAGCACCATGACTCGCATCGAATCGCGCGGGCAGACCCTTAATGAATCTTCCCCGATATGGCGCCGGCATTGAAAGAGTTTCGATTCTCGCCTGGCGGATAGACCTGGCATATAATCAACGATGATTCTGAGTCGGACGCAGTTTTGTGAACAGTTAAGCCAAACGAGCCACCGTGGAAGAGACGCTACTATTTGCAGTGGTCGCCATCTTGATCGGATTCTCCAAGGGCGGCCTGGGAGGACCGGTTCCCGTTGCCCTGACAGTGCCGATTCTCTCCTTGATTATTGAGCCACAGGAAGCGATTAGCCTGATTCTACCCTTGCTCATCTTCGCGGATATCTTTGCCCTGTACTTTTACTGGAAGCAGTGGGACAAGGGGCTTATGGCGCTGATGCTGGTCCCGGGACTGATTGGCGTCGCCGTGGGCGCCTTCATCCTCAAGGACATTGACGCGGTCACGCTCAAGCGGATGATCGGCGGATTAACCCTGGTCGCTCTCAGCTTCAAGATTGGCAGCGAGCGCCTGCGTCGACTGGCATATCATCCACAGGCCTGGCATGGTTGGTTCGCGGGATGGGCTTCCGGATTCGGTTCGACCCTGGCCAATGTAGGCGCGCCGCCTTTCACCGCTTATCTCTTGCTGCAACCTAACATGACGCCACGTGTCTTTGTTGGCACGACCACCTTGTTCTTCGCCGTGATTAATCTGACCAAATTGCCCACCTACATCACGTTAGGCATCCTCGATCTATCCAAATTGGCCGCAATCGCCTGGGTATTCATCCTGATTCCGCTGGCGATCGCCGCCGCCCGCGCCATGATTGATCGAATTAATCAGCGCGCTTTTGAATGGATCATGATGGCGCCTTTGCTGATCCTTAGCATTTTCCTGCTGTTTTCAGTTGAGTAGCCAGCTACGCAGCGCTTCGATTCCCTCCAACATTTTTGCGGCATGAGCAAGGATGTCCTTGGCGGGATCCTGCGCATCTTCCAGCGCGGCGTCGCCATCGAAGTCGACATAGGCCAGACGGGCGGTCAGAGCTTCGCGATCCATACCAAAGGCGCTACCGGGCAGCAGCGCTACGCCTGTCGCTTTCAGCAATTCCCCGCAGAGCGCCTCATCATCATTGATCCCTCTGACTGCCAAAGCATCAGCAAAGGGGCGAAAGTCCAATAGCAGGTAAAAACCGCCTTGCGGGGGATGAACGCGTATGCCCGCGTTTGCCAAGGCCAAATGTATGGCGTTGCCAATCTCTGATAGCACACGTCTTTGCCCGGCGAGGAAACCGTGCAATTCAAGATCCAAGGCGTACGCGCTTAGCGCGGCTACCTGTATCGGCGTTGGCGCGCAGGAATACGTTTCCGACCCTAGCCCGAGCAAGCCGGCGCGCAAATCTTCCGGCGCGTCGGCGGGCAGGATCAAGGCGCCCAAGCGCCAGCCGCCGGCCCCGCACCACTTCGAGAGCCCGGTAATGACCAGTGTCCGTTCGGGATACAAACTTGCCAGGGACACGTGCTCGCCGCGATGGTGCAGCAAGCCGTAGATTTCGTCCGAAACGACCCATACTCCGTGCTCCCGCAGCACTTGCGAGAGCGCGATCAATTCCGACCGCGTATAGGTCAAGCCATCGGGATTCCCGGGGCAATTCAGCACCATTAGCTTGTCGCGGCCGCCGCGGCCGTGGCGCGTGATGATGTCGTCAAGCAGCGACGGATTGACGCGCCAGGCTTCGTCCCAAGAGGTGGGGACGCGGAAGACACGATGCCCGGCGATACGCGCTTGTGGAGCGTAGGAAACCCATGATGGTTCGGGCAGGTAGACCTCAGCATCCTGGAATACCTGCATGGTATTGTAGAATAGCGCCTTTGTGCCCGGCGCGACCAGCACCTGTCCCATGTCAATGGGATAGCCGTCTATTTCGCAGTGGAAAGCGGCGATCTTCTCGCGCAATTCGGGCAAGCCGGCGACAGCGGTATACTCTCTGCGCTTTCGGGCCGACTGCAATGCCGCTTGCACCCGTGGCGGCGGCGAGAAGGGCGATTCGCCAAACCCAAACTTAAAGACCTGGCGTCCACTGGCTTCCAGCGTCCCCACCATTTCGTTCAGGGATAATGTTCCCGATTTGGCGATACTTCGGAAACTCACTTGACGCCCAGTAATCCGGTCGGATTCAAGCAGGCATTGTCGCAATTATACATCATTTCGCGCGCATATGGCTAAGAAAAGGTCTCCCTTTGCAGGGCAATCGCTTCAAAATCAGTTTCCCAAACCAACTAAATGAAACCTAATATCTAATCACAGAGACACATTAAGTAGTTCCAAGTAAGTCATGCGAAGAAGTGATTAGAAATCTATGCCAAGAGTGGGCGACCTGTCAGACACTGTTGAAAAACTGATTTCACCCGCTAGTGATTCCGAAAACTTGGACACTGCCTCGAGAGACTTCGCCAATTCTCGCCCAACTGGGCAAACCGCGACTATATAGTCGCCCTTTGCTTTGCGCTTTCCGTTATGCTCGTACCACTTGAT
>JAPOOU010000234.1 GCA_026713245.1 Chloroflexota bacterium | reverse complement strand
GCAAAAGGTGTCCGCTCCTCAGGGAGGGGCCGGGGGAGGGGTTAGAGTAGAATTTCAACAGACCCCTCAAAGTCGCCCATGCATAAGGGGCGCAAAATTACGGGCGATTCACAGAATCGCCCCTACATGGCTTCTTTTTTGGAAAGAAGCGGTTAAGTCTCGCTGATGCCGTTCAGTGTCGACGGGCTGTGTCTACGCGCCCTACGCGACCCTCGGCGCCCTCGGTGGTAAAGAAGATTCTGCTGCGATTGCTCTGGAAGCTCACGATATACAGGGGAAAACTGCTCTGAATCGGTGTACAATCGAGTTCTATATATGTAAACCGCATCGCTTACGCGACGAGAGGGCCTACTATTTTGAGTGAGCGCGACATTCCTGGGACCTATTCGCCGATTACGCGCCGAGCGGCTGTATCGCTTTCGACCTTCAGCCAGAATGCTAGGAATTCCGGATGAGCTTGCGCGCGATTTCACCAATTGATGGCCGCTACGCCGACAAGACGGCAGCCTTGAGCCCGTATCTGTCGGAGTGGGCGCTGATGAAATACCGCGCCCTCGTGGAAGTCCGGTGGCTGATCGCCATGTCCGAACATGAAGGGATCACCCATGTGCGGACCTTTAGCGACGATGAGATCGGACTTCTGGAGCGGTTGGCGGCGGCTTTCGACGACGAGGCTGCGGCGGAGATCAAATCGATTGAGGCCTTCATCAGCCACGATGTCAAGGCGGTTGAATACTTCATCAAGGCCAGGCTACGAGACACGAGCTTGTCGGATATCATGGAATCGGTCCACTTCGCCTGCACATCGGAAGACATCAACAACCTGGCCTACGCGATGATGCTTCGTGACGCTATGGGCGACGTTTGGCTGCCCGGGGCGCGAGATCTGGTGCAGTTGCTTGACGACTGGGCGCTTGAGTCAGCCGATGCGCCCATGCTGGCGCGCACGCATGGCCGGGCGGCGTCGCCGACAACAGTGGGAAAAGAGTTAAAAGTATTCGCCCTTCGCTTAAGCCGCCAATTGAAACAAATCGAGTCCCAGACATTCCTGGGCAAGTTTAATGGCGCTGTCGGCGCTTACAACGCGCATGTCGCTGCTTATCCCGATGTGGATTGGCTGGATTTCTCGCGGCGCTTTGTCGAGGAATTGGGTCTAAGCCATAATGCCTTGACCACGCAGATCGAAGCGCACGATTTCCTGGCGGAGCTATGCCATGCGCTGATACGTTTCAATACGGTCCTGTTGGATCTCTGCCGAGATATGTGGACCTATATTTCACTGGGCTACTTCAAACAGAAACTGGTGGCGGAGGAAGTTGGTTCTTCTACCATGCCTCACAAGGTCAACCCGATAAACTTCGAAAACGCCGAAGCCAACCTGGGAATAAGCAGCGCGACGCTGGGACATCTGGCGCTCAAGCTGCCGGTTTCACGCCTGCAGCGCGACCTGAGCGATACCTCGGCTCTGCGGAATTTCGGCGCCGCGATCGCGCACAGTCTACTGGCTTTGACATCGACCGGTCAGGGATTGAGCAAAGTCGACATTGATCGCCTGGCCCTGCAACGTGATCTGGACAATGCCTGGGAGGTGCTCGGCGAAGCGATTCAAACGGTGCTGCGGAAGCGCCAGGCGCCGGGCGCCTACGAGCAACTTAAGGCGATGACGCGCGGAAAGTCGATTAGCCAGACGAGCATACGGGAATTCATCAACACACTGGATATCCCGGGCTCGGACAAGACTCGGCTCCTGGCACTGACTCCAGCTACGTATATTGGATTGGCGGTAGAACTGGCGCAATACGATAGCGATGCCGGGCGCGAGAAGAAATCAGTTTCGACCATACCGGATTTGTAGCCGAGGAGACGGCGATGATATTTCAACCATTTGCGCGGCAGGAGACCGCGCGCTTGACCATGGGGCAAGCCCTGATCAAGTTCTTGCAGGCGCAATACACCGAATACGACGGCGAGGTTCAGCGTTTCATTCCAGCGATCTGGGGTATCTTCGGACACGGCAACGTCAGCGGTTTGAGCCAGGCGCTTTGGGAATACGGCGACGATTTGCCCTATTACCAGCCGACCAACGAGCAGTCGATGGTGCACGCCGCTGCCGGCTTCTCGCGGACGCGCCTGCGCATGCAAACCTTCGCCTGCACGACCTCGATTGGTCCCGGCGCCACCAATATGGTCACCGGCGCCGCCACCGCGCATATCAACCGGCTGCCGGTCTTGCTGCTGCCGTCGGACTACTACGCCACCCGCTTCCAGGGACAGGTTTTGCAAGACATCGAGCATCCCGTATCGCTGGATATGAGCGTCACGGACTGTTTTCGCGTCGTCAGCCAGTTCTTTGATCGCATCACTCGTCCGGAGCAGATTCTCTACGCCTTGCCAGAGGCGATGCGCGTGATGACCGATCCTGTCAACGCCGGTCCCGCTACTATCGCCTTGCCGCAAGATATTCAAAGCGTTGCCTTTGATTATCCTTTGAACTTTTTCCGGGAACAGGTCTGGCGCGTCGAAAGACGCCAACCCGACAAGCGACGGATTCAAGAAGCGGTTGAGTTGCTCAAGTCCGCGGACAAGCCTTACATTCTGGCTGGCGGCGGACTTCACTATTCCAAAGCGTGGCGTGAATTGCGCGAGTTCTCCGATAGATTCGGCATCCCGGTAGGCGAGACGCATTCCGGGCGCGGCGCGCTACAAGAAGAGTCTCCCTTGCTGATCGGCGGCAGCGGACATACCGGCACGCCGCTTTCCGGCAAATACGCGTCCGACGCCGATCTCGTCATTCTGATTGGCACGCGCCTGGCCGATTTCGCGACCGGATCCTATTCCGCCTGGCAAAATCCGGCTGTTAAATTCATCAGTATCAACGTCAGCAGCGCGCATGCCCACAAATTGGGCGCTTTGCCGCTAGTTGCGGACGCGCGCGACAGCCTGCGGGAGTTGACGACCGCCGCGCTTGCGTCCGGTATTAAGCCAAACCCGGGATATGTGGAGTCGCTGGCGGTGGATCGAGAAACCTGGTTGCAGCAGAAACGAGAGTCGGTCTATGTCCAGCACCCCGGTGAACGCATGAGCCAAGCCCAGGTAATCGGTGTACTCAATGACTATATGGCAGCGGGCGATACGCTTGTTTGCGCGGCCGGTACCGCGCCCGGGGACTTGCATCAACTCTTTGAAGCGACTGCCGGGCGTATTCTTCACCTGGAATTTGGCAACTCTTGTATGGGCTACGACATCCCGGGGGCGATTGGCGTTCGACTGGCGCGCCCTAATGATGGAGAAGTCTACGTCTTCCTCGGCGACGGCAACTACATGCTGCATCCAATGGAACTCAAAACAGCCATGCAAGAGGGCGCCAAATTGACGGTCATTTTGCTCCAAAACGATGGTTTCCAGTCGATTCACGGACACCAGAAAGCGCTGGTCGGTCATAGCCTTGGCAACGAGTTCCGCATAAGAAATCAAGAGACCGGCAAACTGGACGATGGCGACTTTGTCGAGATTGACTTTGCCAGGAATGCCGAGAGCATCGGATTGCGCGCCTGGAACGTGACTGACGAAGATGAACTGAAAGCGGCGCTGGCCGAGGCGAAGGAAGAAACGCGCTCTTGCATGATTGTGGCGCAGATTGAGCGTTACAGCCGTTTGCCGCGCTCCGGCATCTGGTGGGATGTCTTCGGCGCCGAGGTCACACACGACGACCAGACCAAGCGACTCGTTGATGAACGCGAAGACGGAAGAAAAGGACAACGCTTCTACTGGTAGCCGCTCGGCGCGTAATCGGCGAAAAGGTCTGTCGCGCTCACGCAAAATCGTAAGCCTTCTCGTCGCTAGAGCGACCTGTCAGGTCGCCCGAAAGTCACCGGAATAACTACAGCTTGGCTGGCTGTATCACCCCGATAAAGAGCTGTCTCCGCCTCAGTAATGCTTTGGGATACTTACCCCGTGAGGCGGATGACCGATGGTGGCGCCAGGCTGAGGATGAGGTTGGAAGGGTGGCTTACAAAGCATCCATTGCTTACTTGGTCTAACGTGAATTTAGGAGGAACAGGTGAAGATCAGGATCGCTTCCGCGCCCGTTTCCTGGGGCGTGATCATGAAAGATACCCCAAACGTTCCGCCTTGGGACCGCGTTCTGCGCGAAATCAGCCTGGCTGGCTATTCCGGTACGGAACTAGGACCATTCGGCTACCTGCCGCAAGACAGCGTTCTGCTGCGCGAACGACTCGATGAACTGGGATTGAGCCTGCTGGCCGCTTACGTGCAGATCAATCTGGTGGACCCGGCGGCGAAGCAAGATGAATACGACGAAACTATGGCCACCACGCGCTTGCTTTCGCAAATGGGCTGCGAATGGGTAGTCTTGTCCGATGCGCTGTTTTTCGACTCGAATCGCGCCAGGCGCGCCGGGCGCATCCGCCCCCAAGACGGCATGAGCGAAGACGACTGGCGGCGCTTCATATCCAATGCCGAAGACTATGGCAAGCGCGCGCTTGAGGACTACGGATTGCAGGCGGTCTTTCACCCGCACGTCGGCGCCTGGATCGAGACGGAAGCGGAAATCGATCGCCTTATGAACGAAACCGATCCCCGCTATGTGAATCTTTGCCTGGATACCGCCCACTGTATGTACGGGGGCGGGGACCCGGTCGCTGTCGGCCGTCGCTGGAGCGAACGACTGAAGTATCTGCACATTAAGGAGTGCGACAATCGCGTGCTTGAGACGGTGCGGAATCGTGGCTGGGATTATTTCAAGGCAGTCGAATTGGACGTTTTCCCCGAGTTGGGACGCGGATCGGTTGATTTTGCCGGTTTGCTGGATCTGCTACGCGAACTGGACTTCGACGGTTGGGCAGTGATCGAGCAAGACATTCTGCCCGACCGCGGCCTGAACCCCCTGGACAGCGCCAAGGGAAATCTGGCGCATCTGCATGGCTTGGGTTATGCCGAATCCCGCTAAAACTGCGCTGGCAAGCGACGTTGCTCTGTAAGCGGGGCAATCGCTTCAGTGTATTTCAATGGATGTAGAGGACGATCAATTGTTGACATTTTCTCTGTGCCCTCGGTGTCCTCGGTCGTTAAAAATCTTTTCACGTTTTGCTCATTGTGTCTTTATGGTGAAAATAGATAGAAGCGGCTCATGACCAAGACATACGACATCATCGCATTTGCGGACACCTGCGTCGACCTGGTCTTGCGCGACGATGACGTAACCCCTCGTTTTGGGCAGGTCGAAAAGACTGTCGCCGGATACGAGCTGGTCATGGGCGGCTCCTGCTGCATTTTCGCGACCCAAGCGGCCAAGCTCGGTCTTAATGTAGCCTTGCTGGGGATGGTTGGCGATGACGCCTTTGGGGAACTCATCCTCGATACCTTGTCATCTGCCGGGGTTGATACGCGGCATATGCAGGTGGACAAAGATCTCGGCACGGGCTTGACCGTACATCTGGCGCAAGCGGACGATCGCGCCATGCTGACTTATCCGGGATCATCAAACGCGCTTACGGCGGCCGACATTAGCGATGACATGCTGGCGCAGGCGCGACACTTGCATTACGGCAGCCTATTCTTGCAGACCGGTCTGCTTCCCGACTGTATCGAAATATTGAGGCGGGCAAAGAGTCTGGGCTTGACGACTTCACTAGACACCAACTGGGATCCTGCCGAGGCTTGGGATATCAACTTGGATGCAGCGCTGAGCTCTGTTGACGTCCTGCTGCCCAACGAGCAAGAGGCGCAAAAACTTTGTGGCGTCGCTTCGCTGGCGGAGGCGGTGCAATATCTTCGCCAGCGCGTGCCGGTTCTGGTCGTCAAAAGGGGCGTTGAAGGCGCAAGCGCGTGGGCGAAGGGTACGGAGACTGTGGGGACAGTAGCAGAAGCCGATGCCGGCGGCGATGGCGTCGGCGCCGGCGACAGCTTTGATGCCGGGTTCCTGGCCGGCTGGCTCGGCGGCCTGGCGATGCGGGATTGCTTGTCTATCGCCTGCCGCTGCGGACGCGCCGTCGCCGGCCGGATCGGCGGCGTAAAGGGGCAAGCATTCCGTTCGGATTTACCTGAATTGCCGCGGCTGGAGCAGGACTAAGCGAAGCCAGTCAGTTAGCGCGCTAATGCGCTATTGGTCGCCATTGTCCATCAGGCCCGCGCCGTCGTAACCGCGCCCGACGCCGCGGTACTCAAATCCCATCTGCCGCAATTCATCCGGGTCGTACATATTTCGGCCGTCGATCAGTATCGCGCGTTTCATCGCATCGCGAATGCGGCTCATGTCCAGGTGCTTGAACTCGTTCCACGGCGTTAAGACCAACAGGGCTTCGGCATCCCGCGCCGCGGCGTAAGCGTCGCTGCAGAGCGTCAATCCCGGGAGTTCTCTGCTGGCGTTCTCCATCGCCACCGGATCGTAGGCTTTGACGACAGCCCCTTGATTCAGAAGCGAGCGGACGACTGTCAGCGCAGGCGACTCGCGAATATCGTCCGTATTCTCTTTGAACGCCAAACCCAGCACGGCAATCGTTTTGCCGTTAACCGTGCCATCCAACATTTCTCGCGCCTTCATCGCGATCTGTCGCCGCTGAAAGGCGTTGATCTCCATGACTGCGTTTAGCAACTGCGGATGCATGCCGTGGGTCTGCGCCATATTTGCCAGGGCTTTCACGTCCTTGGGAAAGCAGGAACCGCCGAATCCGATGCCAGCCTGCAGGAAATGCGGCCCGATCCGGTAATCGAATCCCATACCGCGCGCGACTTCGATGACATCCGCCCCCAGCCGTTCACAAATAATACTGATCTCGTTGATAAAGCTGATGCGCGTGGCCAGGAATGCGTTGGATGCGTATTTGATCATCTCGGCCGTTCGGATATCGGTTATCACGATCGGCGCGTCCAATGGCGCGTATAGTTCGGCGACGCGCGCCGCTGCATCCGGATTGGTGGATCCAAGCACGGTGCGATCGGGATTCATGAAATCGGCAATGGCGGAACCTTCGCGCAAAAACTCGGGGCAAGATACGACCGCGAATTGCATTGGCTCGGGCTGCTTGCGTTCGATGATCTCCGCCGTCCAGTCTCCAGTTCCGACAGGCACAGTCGACTTGTTAATGATGACAAGCGGATGCGTCATGGCTTCCGCGATGGTTTCCGCCGCCGAGCGGACATATTGCAGGTCCGCCTCGCCGTCCACGCCCGACGGCGTGCCGACGCAAATAAAGACAAACTCCGCTTGATCAAGCCCTTCAAGGTATGACGTCGTAAAGTGCATCCTGCCGGCGACCGTGTTGCGCTGCGCCATTTCTGCCAGGCCCGGTTCATAGATGGGCAATTCCCCCTGCTGTAGCGTATCTATCTTGCTTTCATCAATGTCAACCAGCGTGACGCTATTGCCCAAATCGGCGAAGCAGGCCCCCGTCACCAATCCGACGTATCCGCTGCCAATCACACAGAGTTTTCTCATATGGCTTTGCCCTCACTTTTAGCGATCTCCGAAGCGTATTGTCGATCTGTATACAGCCTGCCGCTACCTTTTCCGCTATGCTTGTCCGGTTTAGCGGAACACGATCGACGGCGTCGGTCCGGGCGCGTTACGCGGACTCATATCTACACGTCAGGCACCCGTCCATCGCTGATAAACAGAGCGTGAACATGTGTCGCTATCACAACAAGGATACGATGGAACGCGAATAATTGTTCACGCAAATCGGCCGAGTTGATATAATACTAGCTGTGCAAAGTGCGATTTTTCGCAGGGTGATCTGCTATGTCACAAGACATGTTCGACGAAACGGCGCCGAAGTTGCGTCAAGCGCAATCAAAAGACGGCTTCCCCCCACAAGCGCGCAAAGTGCCCCATCGAAACATTCGAGACCTGCTTTCCATGCACGCCAAAACATCGGGGGACAAGACATTTCTCATATTCTACGATCGGGACAACGAACGGGCGGCCTTGAGTTACGCCGAGTTTAACGCGCGTGTTCATCAAGCCGCGAATTTCATGTATGAAGATCTCGGCCTGCGGCGCGGCGACCGAGTGGCGACAATCGCCTACAATCATCTTGATACGGTCTTGATCTACTTTGCTTGCTGGATCATCGGCGCGACTGTCGCGCCACAGAATGTCTCGGAAGACGACCGCCGCATCGCCTTTATCCTGCGCGATAGCGGGGCGAAATACTGTTTTGTTCGCACAGAATACATGGCGCGCGCCGAACAAATCATCCAGGGCGCGCCAAATGTCAAGCGGACAATTGAGGTGGGCGGCCAGCCTTCGGGGGATTACCTAAACTTTTATGAAGCGCTAAAGAACCGCCCGACCACCTACCTGGGCGACGATTCCGGAGCCAAAGCAAGCGACATGCCCCAGGGCGAGAGTGGCGCCGAAACCGCTTCGCTCGATGACGAAGCGCTTCTGGTCTATACCAGCGGCACAACGGGCACGCCCAAGGGCGTCACGCTAACACAATACAACCTGTTGGTTGACGCGCTGGGCCTCAGCCAGTGGCAGGCGATAACGGGCAACCAACGCATGATGTGCGTCTTGCCGATCCATCACGTCAATGGCATCTTGGTAACGATAATCACGCCGCTATACGTCGGTGGATCGACAGTTCTGAATTGCCGTTTCAGCGTGTCGCATTTCTGGGAGCGCATCGCTAGGGACAAGGTCAATACCGTAAGCGTAGTGCCGACGCTTCTTCAGTTTCTGCTTGAATACGGCGCGCGCGAGCAGGATGCCGGCAACACCATCTTCGGAGGCGACATCAACCGCCGCGACCTGTCGCATTTCCGGCACTTCATTTGCGGCGCCGGCACGCTGTCCGTAGCCCTGGCGCGCGACTTTTCCGAGACCTTCGGCCTGACCATTCTTCATGGCTACGGCTTGAGCGAAACCACTTGTTTTTCGTCATTCCTGCCCATCAGCTTGTCTTGGGAGGCGAACCAGCGCTGGCTGCTGGATTACGGCTATCCCAGCATCGGCTGCCCGATCGAAGCAAACGAGATGGCCATTTTCGCCGCCGATGGCAGCGGACGAGAACTGGCGGAAGGAGAGCGCGGCGAAATCTGCGTACGCGGCCACAATGTCATGCAGGGTTATTTCAAGCGCCCGGACGCCAACGCCGAAACCTTCAAGTTCGGCTGGTTCCGTACTGGCGACGAGGGATTCTTAAAGTTTGACGAGGAGGGCAGGCAGTTTTTCTTCATCACCGGGCGCATCAAGGAATTGATAAATCGCGGCGGAGTCAAATTCAGCCCCCTGGACATTGAAGAGGTCTTGCTGGGCATCGACGGCGTGAAAGTTGGCTTGGCAGTGGGATTCCAGAATCGCTATTATGGCGAAGAAATCGGCGCTTATATCGTGCTGGAAGACGGCGCCGAACTCACGGAAGACGCCATCCTGCCATACTGTCGCGAGCAAATGCCCTTCGAAAAATCCCCCAAAGTGGTGGTGTTCGGGAAAGACATCCCGGTCACCGCAACCGGCAAGTACCAACGGCTGAAGCTGCAGCCGCTTTTCGCGGAATGGGAAGAATCCCAGTTCTCGCGCTAGAACAGTTGGGGACTATCGCCCGGGCGATTGCCTAAAGCAATTCTATTACGGGTTTCGACATATTTGGGGCGTGTAGGCGCGACCGGCGGTCAGTGTCTATGCGACCTACGCGACCAATCTGGTCGCCCGCCGCCGCGACTTGTGGTTTCGGGCGACATGCTATGTCGCCCCTGTTTACGTTAACCGCGTCGCCCATGCGACGGGAAGGCTTACGATTTTGCCTGAGCGCGACATTCCTGGGACCTTTTCGCTTCCGCCGAGCGGCTACAGATCGTTGCTTTAGCGAAAGTTGCATTACTATATTGATGCAATTGACCCGGGCTAGCGCGCGAGTCTCCGCATCCTTTGACGGCGCAATTCCGGCAGGATTAGCAAGCTTAACAAGCCGTTGAGGACTACGATCACGGTGCTGCCTTCGTGCCCCAAAACGCCAACTGGCAGCGCCAGTTCCAGGATGAAGACCCCGCCAATCAGGATTGCGATCACCGCCAGGGAAAACACGATGTTTTGCCATACGACTTGATTGGCCCGGTGGCTGATGCGCAGGGCGTCGGCCAGCCGCTCGATTCTGTCGCCCATCAGCACGACG
>JAPOOU010000262.1 GCA_026713245.1 Chloroflexota bacterium | reverse complement strand
AGGCGCCAGGTTTCGGCCTTGTCCACTCCATCCGGCGTCAGCGAGAGCCCCGACTCAACCGCGTTCTTCCAACGCAGAAAGCGCCGTGTCAAAGCCTCGCGCATGGACTGATAATCGTCCGACCCGCCATGGGAAACCGAACGAATATTGAAGCGGCGGTATTCGCTCTTGCGGGCCACGCCACGGGCAAAGACCACCCGGCTGGCGACGATCGCGGTGCCCTGCGTCGTGCTGATGTCGTAACATTCGATTCGGTTGGGGATGCGCGGGAGCCCAAAAGCTTTGTGCAGTTGCGCCAGCGCTTGTTCGTGCTTGGTAGTATCGGCCTCGAATTGAGCGCGCATCATTTGCAGGCTTTCCAGAGCGTTCTCCTGCGCCAGCGCGACTAATTTGCGTTTGTCGCCACGCTGCGGCACATGAATTGATACTTTCGATCTGGCGCGTTTGTCGCTGAGCCAGCGCTCCAGGATGCGGGCTTCCTCGACTGCGTTGGGCAAGATCAATTCGCGCGGGATGTTGCTGCTGGTGGCGTAAAACTGGCTGATGAACTGTTCCAGCACGGCGGCGTCCGATTCGCCTTCCGTATTGTTAATCGCGCGCGAATCGCTGCCGATCAGCTTGCCGTTGCGGATAAACATGATCTGCACGGTGGCGTCGCGCTCGTCGCGGGCCAGGGCGATGACATCGTGATCGGTCATGTTCTTGCCAACGGCTTTGTGCTTGTTGGTGATATAGTCTATCGCCTGTAACTGGTCGCGGATGCCAGCGGCTTTTTCGAAGTTGAGTTGAGCGGAGGCGCTCAGCATTTCCTTCATCAAGCGCTTCTGCACGCACTCGGCCTTGCCGCTAAGCACGTCCATGAGTTCTTGAATCATCTCGCGGTATTGATCGCGGCTGACGGCGCCGATGCAGGGCGCGTTGCACAGCTTGATGTCGTGGAAAAGGCAGGCGCGCTCGTCCTGCCCGTTGATGTCGCGGTCGCAGGTCAAATAAGGAAAGGCTTTGCGCAAATCGCTTAGCGTTTTCTGAACCACCCACATGGCCGTGTAGGGACCGAAGTAGCGCGAGCCGTCGTTGAGAATACGCCTGGTGGTTTCCACTTTCGGGAAGGCATCAGCCCAACTGACGCGGATATAGGGATATCGCTTGTCATCTTTGAGCTCGATATTGAAACGCGGTTTGTGCTTTTTGATCAGGGTTTCTTCCAGGATCAGCGCCTTGACTTCGCTTTCCGTAATGATGAAGTCAATGTCATCGACCTCGCCGCGCATACGCAGCGTCTTGCTATTGCCATCGGCGATAGTTGTAAAGTAACTGCGGACGCGATTGCGCAGGCGCTTGGCCTTGCCCACATAGATGATCCGGCCTCTGCCGTTCTTCAGAAGATAAACGCCGGGCTTGGCGGGCAGATTCTTGAGAATGGTCTCGATGTGCTGTGGTTTCTGGTATTCCATTAGCGCGTGGGGTGATATTGGCAAGCGATTGGGACAGGAACCATTTTATCATGATACGCTGTTGTGGAGAACGACGTAGACGGCAAAATGAGCAGGCTCGCTTGGCAAAATAAGCTACAATTGGATTCACCAAGTGCGAATGGATTACAATTTGTGAGCGCGCATATACCAGTGCTTGTCGAGCCACTGCTTCGACTGACGAACCCAACCGACGGCAGGCTCGACCGAGTCATTGACGGGACGTTAGGGGCCGGCGGACACAGTCGCGCCATGCTGCAAGCGGGCGCCCGAGAGGGATTGGGATTCGACCTTGACGAAGCCGCGATCGAGATCGCCCGCCGCAATCTGGCGCCCTATCTTGATCGCGTGACCTACGCGCACAGCAGCTATGTCGATATGCGCGAAGTGGCATGCCGCCGCGGCTGGCGCGAGGTCGACGCGATCATTTTGGATCTGGGTCTTTCATCCATGCAACTGGATGATCCCGGGCGCGGTTTCGCGTTTCGACATGAGGGCCCGCTAGATATGCGCTTCGACGCTTTGAACGACGGCGTCAATGCGGAAGAACTGGTCAATTCTCTTCCAGAGAGAGATCTTGCTGACCTCTTCTTTCGATACGGGGAAGAGAAGGCAGCCTGCAAGATCGCCGGCGCCATCGTAGCGCAGAGGCCGATACACAGCACAGGGGAGTTGGCGAGCCTTATCATAACCGAGCTTGGCAATCGGCGGCGAATGACAAAGATTCACCCGGCTACCAAGGTGTTTCAAGCGCTGCGCATCGCTGTTAACCGGGAACTGGAATCCCTGGACAAGGCGCTGCCGATCGCCGTCGACTTGCTGCGTCCTGGCGGGAGGCTGGCAGTGATCGCCTTTCACAGCCTGGAAGACCGAATCGTCAAGCGCAGCTTCCGGGATCTGGCGCAGGAGGTTGTCGCTCCGCCGGGCATGGCATCCATTGAAGAAAAGCGAGCGCTGGTCAAGCTCGTCAATCGAAAACCGATCGTGCCCGGTGATATAGAGTTGAACAGCAACCCGCGGAGCCGTAGCGCCAAGCTGAGGGTCGTCGAAAAGTTGAACTTCGATTGAACCTCTGTTGCGAAATATCGCGTTTTTGATAAATTTGTAACTATGCCCGCGCCGGCTTTAGCAGTATTCTGGACTTTCAGTCGCCTGAGCAACAGTTCGGAATGACCAGTTAGTATCCGCTCGGCGCGCAATCGGCGAAGGGTCCCGGGAAGGTCGCGCTCGTAGAAGGCAACAGACACGCTACGCGCACGAGCAAGGGAGCAAACTAAAAACGAGTTAAGATGGCACAGAATTGGTTTCAACATACGCTCAGCCGAAAGCGCTTCTATGCCCGCAACCAAGCGGCGTTGCTCGCGATCCTCGGCACCGCTATTTTGCTCGTGCTTGGCAGCATCTATCTCTCACAGGTCGCGTCCTTCGCCATCACCAATCGAACCATTGAAGACTTGATTATCCAGCGTGACGAACTCAAGTACACAAATGAACAGTTGATTGCAGAGATTGCCCGGTTTCGTACGGTCCCGCGCCTGACACTGCGCGCCCAAGATATCGGATTTCGCCCGGCCACCAACGATGAAATAGATTATGTGGTGATCGAGGGTTACAGCCCGACGCGCAGGAATTCCTTTGCGGAAGCGGCAAGCGCGCGTGCCAACAAGGATCAAGCGCCGGTCTATGATGAGACCTTCAGTGGCTGGATACAACGGCAACTAGCGACTTTGCGAGAACAAATCGAAGCCTTTGGCAGCTAGCGCGAGAAGCCCTTTCTATGCAAGGACTTTCTTCCCAGCAGACTACAATCCATTCACGACTGCCTTTCGTGATCATCTTTCTCATAGTGATGGCTGGTTACCTGGTGATAAACCTGGCAAACTTTCAGTTTTTTCCGCGCTCGGTCCGCCAGGAGATGGAACGGCGCGGCAGCGCGATCACGAGTTCGACGCGCAGGATACCGGCGGAACGCGGCCTGATTTATGACCGAGACGGCGAACCGCTCGCCTTCAACGCATTGCAGTATCGCGTCGGTGTCAGCCCTAGCCTGGTAGCTGATGCTTTAGGCCTCAGCAGGAAGCTCGCGCTGATCCTCGATATCGACGAGTTCGATATACATCGTCGCGCCACAAGCGAGAATCTTTGGGAGTTTATCGCCGGTCCCATTTCGTCGGACCAGGGACAGGCAATTGCCGCCCTCGATGAGATTTCCATTGATCTGGAAAAGATACCGAAGCGCTTTTATCCACAGGGTCCCTTGGCGGGCCATGTGATCGGCTTTGTTGTCGACGAGGAACTTAAAGGCGCGATGGGCGTCGAAGGCGCCTACAACGACACCCTGGCCGGCCGTGTTCTGGATCTTTCGATTAGCAACGTCCCAATTGACTTGCCAGAGGATATACCGACCGATCAGCGAGGCCAGGACATCCTGCTGACCCTGGATCGGGATGTGCAGTTCTGGGTGGAATCAGAATTGGAAAGGGCGGTCCTGGAATCGGGCGCCTTCCGCGGCTCGGCCATCGTCATGGATCCGCGTAACGGCGACATTCTCGCCATGGCCAATGACCCTTCACTGGATCCCAATACGTTCCTGGAAGTCGAAGACCCCAATCTCTTGCTAAACCCGGCCATCAACGAGGACTTTGAGCCTGGATCAATCGTGCAGGCGCTGACAGTTGCCGCAGGCCTGGAAACGGCCGCAATCACACCATACTGGACATACAATGATGAGGGAAACCTTGACGTAGGCGGCTACAAGATTTGGAACCGGCACTTCCAAACCCACGGCGCCATAGATGTCTCTCAAATACTTGTTCGTTCCGTCAATGTTGGCGCCGCCACCATCGCGCTCGAGATGGGCATGGACAATTTCTACGGCATGATGCGCGCCTTTGGTTTGGGACAGATTACCGGCGTCGATTTGTTCGCGGAAGAAAGCGGCGAACTCAAGGTGCCCGGCGATAGCAATTGGTCGGAAAGTTATCTGGGACTGAACAGCTATGGACAGCGCATGAAGGCGACGCCTCTGCAAATGATTACGGCCTTTGCGGCAATCGCCAACAACGGCATCATGCGTCAGCCTCGTATTGTGCGCCAGGCGATCACCGAAGATGGCGCGCAAGACGCGCAGGCGATCACCATACGCCGAGTCATTTCCGAGGAGACCGCCAATATTGTCACCGATCTACTGGTGCAATCGGTCACCGAAGGAGCGCCTGAGGCGCAACTGCCCGGCTATACTATCGCCGGGAAGGCGGGCACCGCGCGTATCGCAACCGCCCTGGACTATGAAGTGGGCCGAAACTCATCCATCGTTACGTTTATTGGTTTTTTGCCTGCGGACGATCCGCAAGTCGTCGTAATGGTCAAGTTGGATCGGCCTGATGACTACTACGGCTTTGAAGTCGCCGCGCCGGTATTCCGGCGTTTGGCCGACCGACTGGTGATCTTGCTGGAGATACCGGTTGACGAGGTACGACACAACCTGGCGCGCTCCACACGCAATACCGGTTCGGTCGGTAGCTGAGGGCCCGCTGCAGATGGAAGCGAAACTACCGCTGGCATTAAGCGTAGGTGGGGCGACATTCTTACTGGGTGTTATCTGGGGCGGTCCGTTTGTAGAGATTCTGCATCGCTTCAAGCTCGGCAAGCAGATCCGCGCAGAGTTGATGGACAGCGCGCATGTGAAGAAAGTCGGCACACCAACGATGGGCGGGATCATGATTATCCTGCCGACAATTGCCATCACGCTTGCTCTCAATATCTCACGCATTGTCCAGGAAGGCGAAGGGCGAAGCATCTTGCTCCCGCTGTCGGTATTGATTGGATTCGCTCTATTGGGCTTGATCGACGACTGGGAGGGAATACAGACATCGCGCGGTAGCGTGGGCGAGGGCTTATCCGGCAAAGTGAAGTTTCTGGGACAGATTATCCTGGCGTTGATCGCATCCGCCATTATGTCACAGGTTGGCTTTTCCTACGCCAACTCCATGCCGCTTCCGCTGCTACCGGTAGAAATCCCTTTGCATCCGTTAATCTTCATCGCGATCAGCACCTTTATCATCATCGGCAGTTCCAACGCTACCAACTTCACGGATGGCCTGGATGGTCTTGCCGGTATCGTGACCGCAAGCGCCTTCGGCGCTTACGGGGTCATCGCCTACTTGCAGAATCAGATTTTCTTGATCGACCTTTGTTTCATAGTGGTGGGCGCGTGTTTCGCCTTTCTCTGGTATAACGCGCATCCGGCACAGTTGTTTATGGGGGATACGGGCTCCCTAGCTCTGGGCGCGACGCTTGGGACGGTCGCGGTTATGACTGGTCAGTGGCTCTTGTTGCCGATTGTCGCGATCGTGCCTGTCATGGAGATCTTGAGCGTGATCCTGCAAGTGGCTTCCGCCAAGCTGAGCCGACGCTTTTACGGCGTGGATATTCGGCCCTTTCGCCGTACGCCAATTCATCATCACTTTGAATTGGGCGGCTGGAGCGAGACTCAAATTGTTCAGCGCTTTTGGCTGATCAGCATACTTTGCGCATTCATCGGTGTGGCCTTGGCGCTGCTGCGGCAGCGCGCGCTCGGACCGCTTTGATGCGCGCTCCTGTTTACGTAAACCGCGTCGCACATGCCACGAGAAGGCTTACGAACCTGCGTGAGCGCGGCAGGCCTTTTCGGTCCCCCCGAGCGGCTCTGATTCAGGATTGCCTCGACTAATGCCATCAAGAGACTACCTGTCCGGTAAACGGATCATCATATTTGGCTTTGGACGACAGGGAAGGGCTTTAGCGCGCTGGCTGCCGACTATCGGCGCCGAAGTCGTGGTGACAGATAGCCGCGGCGCGAAAGAGTTGGGCATCCGCCGCTCACAATATCCCGGGGCGCGTTTCTTCCTGCGCGGGCACCCGGAGGAAGTATTGATCGGCGCAAAAGCCATCTGTGTTTCCGGCGGGGTGCCGCTGGACCTGCCGATATTCGAGTTGGCGCGCAAGCGCAATATCCCGTTTACCAACGACGCGCAATTGTTCATCGAGCGCTGCCCGGCCCCCGTCATTGGCATCACCGGCAGCGCCGGTAAGACTACGACCGCCGCCCTGGTGACAAAGATACTGAAGGCAGCCGGCTACAGGGTTTGGCTGGGGGGCAATATCGGAAACCCGCTTGTTGAAGACCTTGCGAAAATCACGAAAAACGATGTGGTTGTCATGGAGCTATCCAGCTTTCAACTCGAGCTGATGAGCAATAGCCCGCAAGTCGCTGCCCTGCTCAACTTAACGCCCAATCATCTTGACCGGCACGGCACGCTGGAGCGTTATGCCGCTGCAAAAGCCAACATCATCCGATTCCAGACGCAAACAGACGTCGCCGTACTCGGCTGGGATGATTCTGGCAGTCGCGCGATGGAGCAGCTTGTTCGCGGCGAACTGTCGGCGTTCAGCGCCTATGATCTGGTGCCCGATGGCGCGTTTCTGCTAGGAAATCGTGTTTTTGTGGCGGGATCTGCCAGTTACGATTCGACGCCGCATGTAGTCTGCCCGCGGGACGAGATACCCCTGCGCGGCGATCATAATGTAGCCAACGTCCTGGCTGCCTGCGCGATAAGCGGCTCGATGGGCTTGGCCATCGATCGTCCCGGCGTCATGCCCGAGGCGATGCGCGAGGCGATACGCGCGTTTCGCCCGGTGGAGCATCGCCTGGAGACGGTGCGCCGTATCGCCGGCGTCACATACGTGAATGACAGTATCGCTACCGCGCCGGAGCGCCTGATTGCCGCCCTGCAAAGCTACGACGAACCGCTGATATTGCTGATCGGTGGCGCGGACAAAGACTTGCCTTGGGAAGTCGCGCTTCAGTTGGCGCTGGCAAAAGCGCGGCATGTCATCGTCTTTGGCAAGGAGGGCGAGAAACAGGTCCTCACCAAGGTCTTGAAGCTGCTTTCGCTGATGACTGTCCGCGACGATCAGGTATCGCGGACGCAGACGCTGGAAGAGGCCGTACATCGCGCATCTGAAGTCGCGCAAGATGGTGATGTCGTGCTCTTGTCGCCTGGTGGAACCAGCTACGATGCCTATGCCGACTTTGCCGAGCGCGGAGATCACTTTCGCCAATTGGTATCTGCACTATAATTGATTTACGCGTGTGGGCGGACAAAGATTGAGTCCTATGACGGAACAAGCCATCCACAATGATAACGGACGTCGGCGGTTTCGGCGGCGGTTGAGTCGCAATCCTGGCTTGACGATAGTCGGCGACGATAGCGCGCGCCCGCTGGCGCCGGTCAATCGCAGTTTTTTCGCCACGCTTGACAAGCCGCTGCTCGCCATCGTCATTCTGCTTTTGATAGTCGGCTCGCTCATGGTTTACAGTTCCACTTTTGACTGGAGCAATGAAACCTACGGGACCGCTACGGGATTTTTCGTTGAGGAGCACCTGCGCAACGTTTTCTTTTGCAGCATGGCGCTCATATTCTTCGCGGCGGTTGACTATCGGTTTTGGAAGCGATTCTCGGTGTGGCTGCTGCTTTTCACGATCGGCGCGCTGATCGCTGTGCTGCTGGTGGGCGATGACAAGTTCGGCGCTCGTCGTTCCCTGGTTGGGGGTCGCTTTCAGCCGGGCGAACTGGCGGAATTCACGATCGTCGTTTATTTGGCGGCTTGGCTCGGTTCAAGAAATGCTCGGGTCGGCAGTTTTTTCTTTGGATTTCTACCATTCTTAATCGTCGTTGGCGTCATTGCCTTCTTGATTACGCAACAGCCGGACTTGAGTTCGGCGGCAATAGTCGCCTTGACGGCTGGCATCATGTTTTTTGTCGCTGGCGCGAACCTGCTCCATATCATAGCCCTGGGCGGGCTGCTTGGCGCTGTGGCATATGTGTTGGTCGCGGGGCTGGGCTATGCGCAGAACCGAATTATCGATTTCCTGGCGGGGCTCAACGATCTGACCTTGACGAACTACCATACCCAACAGGCGATCGCCGCATTCATGAAGGGCGGCTGGACTGGCGTGGGATTGGGACAATCTGCGCAGAAATTCGGCGCATTGCCAGCGCCCCATACCGATAGCATTTTTGCGGTCATCGGCGAGGAGTTTGGCGTCCTTGGGGCCGCAGTCGTCGTTGTGCTCTACGTTGCTTTGGCGATACGGGGATTCCAGATGGCGCGGGGCGCGCGCGATAGCTTTGGTTCGCTGCTTTGCGTCGGCTTCACGTCGTGGGTGATCGTCCAGGCCTTGCTGAACATCGCGGTGATGACAAACGCCGTACCGTCTACGGGCGTGCCCCTGCCCTTCATCAGCTTCGGTGGATCGTCGTTGGTGGTGGTGATGATCGGTATCGGTCTGATGTTGAGCGTCCAGCGAGTGGCATTGCGGCGGAAGCGCGCTTCCGAACGGAGAAACGAGATTGCGAATACTGATCGGGGCTGGGGGAACCGGCGGTCACGTCTATCCCGCGCTGGCAACCGCACAGGCGCTGTTGGCCGACGGCAATAGCGTACATCAACTTTTCTATGTCGGTGCGGTGGGCGGTATGGAACGAAAGCTGGTGCAGGAGTCGGGTATCCCTTTTGCGGCCTACCACGAGGTTCACGCCGGGCCCTTGCACGGCGTTGATTTAATAACAGTCGTTTCCAGCGCCGCGAAACTGAGCCTGGGCGTTCTGCAAGCCTTAATCAGATTACGCGGCCTCCGACCAGACGTCGCGCTCTTGACCGGTGGCTGGGCGAACTTGCCGATTGCGCTTGGGGCGCGTATGCTTGGCATACCGATCGTCATCTTCTTACCCGATATCGAACCTGGCTTGACGATAAAGGTCTTGCAGCGCTTCGCATCGCGAATCGCGACCACAGTCAGCGAATCCGCCAAATATTTTCCTGCGGGCAAGTCGGTCGTCACCGGTTATCCCTTGCAGGGAAATCGCTTGCAAGCGACACGGGAACAAGCGATAACCAGGTTCAAGCTGAACCCCTCCGACAAAACGGTGCTGGTTTTCGGGGGCAGTCGCGGCGCCCGCAGTATCAATGTCGCGCTTGGCGATTGCCTGCCTCGGCTGCTGGACGAAGGGTTGCAGATCATTCACATCACCGGCGACTTCGATTGGGAACGGAGCGCGTCCCAGGCCAAGGCCTATGGGCAGCATCCGCAGTATCGCCCCTTCCCTTATCTTCACGAGGATATGGGATTGGCTTTTGCAGCCGCGGACCTGGCAGTCTGTCGAGCGGGCGCGAGCACCCTGGCGGAATTGCCTCTATTTGCTTTGCCCGCGATCCTCGTCCCCTATCCCTATGCCTGGCGCTACCAAAGCGTCAACGCGGATTATCTAAGCGATCGTGGCGCCGCGCTGCGCCTGGACGACGAGGACATGACATCGTCACTTTTCGACAGGATCATATCGCTAATCCGCGACGACGCGCGTTTGGAGGAGATGCGGGCAAACTCTCGCGCCTTGGCAAACGCCGAAGGTGCGCGTCGCCTCGCGGACTTGCTTGTCGAAGTCGGCGGAGCTTGAGATGTTGGAGTTAGTCACGTTGATGTGGGTCTTCGTGGCCTGTTTCGCTTTCGTCGGCGTCCAACGCGGCTGGACCAAAGAGATCATCGCCATGGCCGGCATCACTTTGGGCCTGTTTGCGCTTCACCAATTCGATTTTGCCTTGCGACAGCAGCTTCTGGCGCCCTTCGCAACCGGTCAAAAGTTTCTCTTCCAGGTTGGCGTCTTTTTGCTCATAGCGTTCTTCGCTTACCAAACCCGAGCATTGATCGGCAGCGACGCTCGCGAAGCGGTCGGCGGCGAAGGGCGAGATCCGGCCCAGTCCAGGGTGCTGGGGGGCATAGTTGGCGCTGCCAACGGCTATCTTGTGAGCGGCTCAATCTGGTACTTCATGCATATCAACGACTACCCGTTGTCTCCTTATCTGGAAGCGCCGGCAGACGGCTCGCTCAGCTTTCACTCGATCGCGAATTTGCCACTTTATGTCCTGGCCGGTGGACCCGGCTCATCGGGCGACATGCTTTCTTTGATGGTCATCGTTCTGTTTGTGGTGGTGCTGGTCCTGATATGACGTCAAATCTACGGAGAGGGTACGACATTCTGCATTTTCCGTGACCTAAATGGGATAGAACAACGTGATTAGTTTCGTATCGTTAATGTGGGGGACGGCAATCTTATTCGCCCTGGTCGGCGCGCTCCAGGGATGGCAACGCCAATTGATTGGCACAACTGCTATGCTGCTGGGATTTTTTGCAATTCTCCAGTTTGACAGTCTGCTGCGCGGCAGCCTGTATTTGCTTCTGACGAATGGGCAGATCTTCCTGTTGCAACTTTGCGTCTTTGTGGCGATTGTCGTTATTGCGTACCGCAACGAGGTAGCCATTAACCCCGAAGGCAAAATCGGCCGCTTGCGAAACGGGTTACTGGGCGCGGCAGCCGGTTGCGTTAATGGCTATTTCCTGGCTGGGTGCGTCTGGTATTTTCTAGATATCAACCGTTATCCGTTTCCCCAGCTTTTGTCGGCCCCCGCGGAAGGCAGCGTGAGCTACCTGGGTGTGGGATCCATGCCAGCGATCCTGTTGGGCGGAGGCTTGACCGGTAGCGGAGATCTGTTGGCGCTGGCTATCTTGGTTTTGCTCGCGATTGTCATACTGATCGTGTGACCGGGCTAGAAACCGCCCATGCCGCGCCGGAGATCTTTCCGACGGATATTCGCTCGGGTATGCCGTGGCGGATGCGGAAGCGCCTGAAGATCTTTTTCAATAATCGAGGCTGTGATAAGCAATGCTCAAGTTGACGCCCGGGCAGCACATACATCTTATTGGCATCGGTGGCGCTGGTTTGTCCGCCATTGCGCGCATTCTCCTGCAGCGCGGCTTTTCCGTCAGCGGTTCAGATCTTCGTCCGAGCGGAGTCACCGCCGCCTTGCAAGACGAAGGCGCCCGCATTCATCACGGTCACCATGCCGAGTTTGTCGACGGCGCCGAATTGGTGCTGATGTCTTCGGCGGTCGCGGCGGAGCATGTCGAGGCGCGCGCTGCCCGGTCAAAGGGCATAGCGATTGTCAAGCGAAATGCCTTCATGGGGCCGCTTTTGGAAGGATACCGGACCATTGCAGTGGCGGGCACGCATGGGAAGACCACTACCACGTCGATGATCGTGCATATACTGCAGCAGGCCGGCCAGGATCCCAGTTATATTGTCGGTGGAACTATGGGCAATACCGGCAAGAACGCGGGGATCGGCACGGGACAGAGTTTCGTGATCGAAGCCGACGAGTATGACAATATGTTTCATGGACTGCGTCCGAAAATTGCAGTAGTCACTAATGTCGAGCATGACCATCCCGACTATTTCCTGACGGCGGAGGACCAGTTGCGCGCATTTGCCAAGTTCGCCGAGCTTGTTCCCGAGTCCGGCGCGCTGGTGGCCTGCAGTGACGAAAGCGGCGCCCTCGATCTTATGAATACGCGCAAAGAGCGAAAACTTTCGGCGCTCAGCTATGCCATCGACGATGCGGCCGCCGATTGGCGCGCGACCGAGCTTGCTTTTTCCGAAAACGAGACTCGCGCCCGCATCCATAGAAATGGCGTCTTTCTGGGCAGCCTGGTTCTGAGGCTTCCGGGCGCCCACAATGTTGCCAATGCGCTGGCAGCCACAATCGTCGCAGACCTGGAAGGCGTCGGTTTTGAAGAGAGCGCGGCCGCCCTGGCCAGCTTCAAGGGCGCCGAACGCCGCTTTGAGATACGCGGGATTCGCGACGATGTGATCATTGTCGACGATTACGCGCATCATCCCACCGAGATCAGGGTGAACATCGATGCCGCTCGCGCGCGCTATCCAAGGCATCGGATTTGGGTGATCTGGCAGCCGCATACCTTCAGCCGGGTGCGAGAATTCTACTCGGATTTCCTTTCGGCGTTTGACGCCGCCGACCAAGTATTGATAACACCGATATACGCGGCGCGAGAGGAACCGATCCCGGGGATCTCCAGCCCGGTGCTGGTCGAATCCATGGCAGATCATCCCAGCGCGCGATTCGCGCCTGACTTCGAGGACGCCGTCGCTTGTCTGCGCCGGGATATCGCGGGCCCGACAGTGGTGCTCATTTGCAGCGCCGGAGACGCTAATCGTATAGCCGATCTCTATCTTGAATCCGACGATCGATAGTTATGACCACGCCCGACCCGCCCTTCCCGGAAGAAGTTCTGCGTCATCAGCCGCTGGCAAGATTTACCGCCGCTCGGCTGGGGGGACCGGCAGATTATCTGTATATCGCCAAAGATCCTGGTTACTGCGAGGCCCGCGCTGTTCTGCGGATAGCCTGGTCAGCCGGCTTGCCGGTTACTGTCATCGGCGGCGGGGCCAATGTGCTGGTTGCCGACAAGGGGATCCGCGGACTGACGATCATCAACCGCGCTACGCAAATCTCCCAGGAGACTTGCGGCGATGACATATATGTTTCCGCTAGCAGCGGCAGCAATTTGATCCGTCTGGTCCGCTATTGCCAGGAACGGGGCTTCGCGGGGATGGAATGGGCGATTGCCGTACCCGGAACCGTGGGCGGAGCAGTTGTCAACAACGCCGGCGCCCACGGTGGCAATATGGCGAAGAGGCTTCGCAAAGCGCTGATATTTGAATCGGGGAAGGGTGAAACCTGGTATGACCGGGAAGATCTAAACTACGCCTACCGATACTCGGCGCTCAAGGCGCGCACTGACACGAGATTCTTCGTCATGACGGCGGTTTTCCAACTGAAGAAGGCGCAGCCGGCTGCCATACTGCGGCGGATGAACGAGTTTAGTGACTATCGAAAACGTACACAGCCGCCGGGAGCCAGCCTCGGCAGCATATTCAAGAATCCATCGGGCGATTATGCCGGGCGGCTAATCGAGGCTGCAAACCTCAAGGGCTTTCGCATCGGCGATGTTCAGGTGTCCCCGATCCACGCCAACTTCTTTGTCAACATAGGCGAGAATGCCAGCGCCAGCGACTACTACCGGCTTATCGAAGCGGTGCGCCGACGCGTCGAGGACAGCTTTGGAACTCGACTGGAACTCGAGATTCAGACCCTCGGCGAATGGGCCTGATATTGCCCGCCTCTTTGATTGCGCCGTATTTCGAGCAATAGTAAACTAAATGCGAGCCAAGTCGCGATGAGAATCAAGCATACCCGGAAGATCGTCGGTGGTCAGTCACGTTCAGATTCGCAAACGGCAGCCCGATCGCAAGCCAGGAGTACTTCATCGGGCGTCACCGGGCGCCAAGCCAGAGCGACAGACCGCGATACGGAACGAACGGGCGCAGGCGCATTTGCGCTGGCGAATCACGAGCAGCGTCATTTTCGTGATGTTTTGCGTCATCTTGGTGCTGTTCTTTTCCAGCGACTTGTTTTATGTACGTTCGGTGCAGGTTCGCGGCAATGATTTTCTGGCGCGCGAGGAGGTGTTCGCCTTTTCCAGCATCGCCGATTTCCATATGTTTTGGTTGGATCCTGAAGAGATAAGTCGCAACGTACTGCGCTCTTCGTCCATTGCTGATGTGACTGTGGAGCTAGGTTGGCCCCCCAGCCTGATCACGATGTTGGTGCAAGAGCGTCAACCTGCAATCATCTGGTCGGAAGCGGGAAATGAAACCTGGATTGATATCCAGGGACGAATAATGCCCGCGCGCGCCGCAATGCCTGACGTGATACGGGTAAACGTAGTGGTCGACGCATTCAAGGGACCGTCCGCTACACTGACGGATCTTAAGAGACTGGACAAGGACGTCGTACTCGGCGCACTGCGTTTACAGGAATTCCTGCCGCCCGGTACCGATCTCGACTACGACCCGATCAATGGACTGGGTTGGACCAACGATCAAAGTTGGCAGATTTGGATGGGAATAGATTCAAGCGCGGGCATGAGCAGGAAAATCAGCGAGTATCAGGCGTACGTTAATAACTTGAACAGTCGAGGCATAGAGATTGCCGAATTGAACATCGCAAATCCTGATGCGCCTTTTTACAAGATGTTATGGGGGCGTTAAATCCATATGGGCGACCTGGTAGTAGGAATTGATGTAGGTACACACAAGATCTGTACGCTGGTCGGCGAAGTTCGCCCGGAGGATATTTACGTTGTCGGTTTGGGTATTGAACCCAGCGCCGGCATGAAAAAGGGTGTGGTCAACGATGTTAACGCCTTGTCCGCGGCGATTGGCAAGTCCGTTCGCAAAGCGGAAAAGTCGAGCGGTTACGATATCAACCGCGCTTTTGTCAGCGTAGCCGGCAGTCATATTTCCTCGTTGACCAGCCGCGGCATCACCACGATAGTCGGTCCGCGCAGCGTCCAAGCGGAAGATCTTGAAAAGGCGATGGCGGTCGCGCGGGGAATCGCCATCCCGCACAATCGCGAAGTGTTGCACGTGGTTCCGCGCAGTTACACGCTGGATGGCCAGGAAGGGATTCGCAGCCCGATTGGCATGCATTGCTTCCGCCTCGAGGTTGACGCGCATATCATTACCGCTTCCACCACAAGCCTGGCCAACCTGGAAGACGCCGTGGAAACAGCGGGCGTTTTGGTCGATCGTTTCATCCTGAATCCGCTGGCGGCGGGCGATGCCGTGCTGACAAGCCACGAACGCGATATGGGCGCGGTGATTATCGACATTGGAGGCGGGACTACCGATCTCGCGATCTTCATTGACGGCACGGTATGGCATACGGCCATCATTCCCGTCGGCGGCAATCATGTGACGCAAGACATCACATACTGGATGCGCGTGCCTTTCGAGCTGGCGGAACAAGTAAAGATGCAACGGGGCCACGCGGATATGGATGCAGTAGCAGAAAGCGAAGTCTTCCCGGTGGAGCCCTTCGGCGGCGACATATTGCAGGTGAAGCGCCGCGACCTGGCAATGGTAATTGAAGCGCGATTTGAAGAGATCTTTGACCTTGCTGAAAAAGAGATCAAGCGCTCCGGTTATGCAGGTCTACTACGAGCCGGCGCCGTAATCACCGGCGGCAGTTCGCAACTCCCGGGCTATCGGGAACTCGCCTCGCGGATACTCAACGTGCCGGTTCGATTGGCGCAACCGGAGAAGATCACGGGTATCGCCGACACGCTCAAGAATCCATCTTACAGTACCAGTGTCGGCTTGCTGCGTCTGGGCTTGGAAATGGACAGCATGACGGAGAAGGAAACCAGCGATAATGCTGGCTTGCCGGTGTCTCGCTGGGGACGGGTAATGAATGACTTTTTGCGTCGTTTTTTGCCCCAGGACGATTAAGAAGAGGCCCTTACATTTCATTTGGATTTTTACTTCGAAATTGATTTGCATTCGTTATGAATGGGCGTACAATGAAGGGCAATAATCTGGCATTTGCGTTGCGTAAACGTGTTGATTTCAAAGGAAAGTCACAATGGTCAACGATCTTATAACGGGTGAGAATTTCGCGCAGATAAAAGTCGTTGGTGTCGGCGGTGGCGGCGGTAACGCCGTGAATCGCATGATCAACGAGGGTCTTGGGGGCGTCGAATTCATTGCGGTCAACACGGACAACCAGGCCTTGATGCTTTCCAAAGCCAAAACGCGCGTGCGTATTGGGGACAAATTGACGCGCGGACTGGGCGCCGGCGGCAATCCAGAAATCGGACGAAAAGCGGCTGAAGAGAGTTCGGAAGACCTGCTCGAGGTTTTGCGCGGTTCCGATATGATCTTTGTTGCCTGCGGTATGGGAGGCGGCACGGGCACCGGGGCGTCGCCAGTCATCGCGCAGATCGCCAAAGAGTTGGGCGCTTTGACCATCGGCGTCGTGACCCGTCCGTTTACCTTTGAAGGAACGCGCCGCGCGCAGCTTGCCAAAACGGGCATAGAGGGGTTGAAGAGCCAGGTAGATACCCTGATCGTTATCCCGAACGACCGTCTCCTGCAGATGGCGGACAAGCGCTCCACCCTGCAGCAGGCCTTCTCGCTAGCCGATGATGTTTTGCGTCAAGGCATCCAGGGCATATCCGAGTTAATCACCGTACCCGGCCTGATCAATCTCGATTTTGCCGATGTCCGCACGATTATGTCCGAAGGCGGCGCGGCGCTGATGGCGGTTGGGCGCGCGGCCGGCGACGACCGGGCTCGCGCAGCGGCAGAACAGGCGATCACCAGCGGCCTGCTGGACGTCACCATCGACGGCGCGCGAGGTATCCTGTTCTCGATCACCGGCGGCAGCGATCTGACACTCTTCGAGGTCAACGAAGCGGCGGCCATTATCAAGGACAGCGCTCATCCGGAATGTAACCTGATCTTCGGCGCTCACATTGACGAAAGTATTGGCGATGAGGTCCACATCACCGTGATCGCGACCGGGTTCGAGCGGAGCCGGCTCGAGGCCAGCATGAAAGAAGCGGGCACACTGCCGATCCGCCAGCCGACGCCGGTGCCGCATCCAGCGCCGGTGCAGCGCCCCATATACGAGGATGTCGAAGTCGAGGCGCCGTCGCCTGGAGAGTCGATGTCCAGTGGCGGCGGATCATCCTTCCAGCGCCAACAAATGGGACCCGCGTCATCGCCGCAGGAAGATCCGCGTACTTACGAGAACATTGATCCGAAAAACACCGATTTGCCGGCGTTTTTGCGCAAGCGCAATCGTCGAGAATAGACTGGCAACAACTGAAACGAGACAAGAGCGGGCTATATATAGCCCGCTTTTTGATTTCGGTGATAAAGGTCTTGTTTTGCTCTTGAGATACTAGGCGAACCTGTTTATGGCGACTCGAGCACGAATCGATTCGCGCCAGCATTTCGTTATGGAATCCGGATATCGCCCGCTCTGGCGCACAGCGCTTGTTGCCCCCGCTAGCAGTGTTTGCGAAGGCGAGTCTGTAATATCATGTCACAGAATATCCACTCTTTGCGACTCAATCTTGCATGATGTCCTCTCATCGATACTGTTGTAATTTTCGAACAAAAGCCGCGTCGTTTGATATTGCAAGGGTTTCTCGAAGTGCGGGGCGATTTTCTGGAAATCCCACTCATTTTTCTTTCGTTTCTGTTCGACAATCAATGCCTTCCATGCTATAAAAGAGAAATCCTTTTCACTACAAGTTTTCCGTTCCAAAAAGCGCCTCTGAAGTCTTTATTGCGCCAGCGACTGACCGTTATACAAGGCGCGAATATCATAGAATCCTAAACGCCTTGCATTGAACAATACTCATTAGGATAGCCTTCTCATGGTCCAGACTCACGCCACACGAAGCGCCTTGCACGAACTTGGATACAAAATATTCCTGGATCGTTACGCGCAGAAAGATATGACCCGCAGCACCCTGAGCACCGGCGACAAGGTGATAGTGGTCATCAATGCCAAAACCGGCCAACGCGAAATAGGCACGGTGACCAAGATTAACTTGCCGCAAGTGACTGTTACCTTGCTCGATGGCGAGGTGGTGTCGCGCGACCTGGAACATGTCGACAAACCGATCGAGACCGAGCCGGCGCAAATGATGGACCGGGTGGCGCGCGGCGTCGCCGCCACAGAAGCGAACTCGGTCAAACAGGATGAATGGTCGGAGAAGTTCCGCTGGCTGCTGGACGACTGGAAGTTCGTGCCGGGCGGCCGTATCCTCACAGCGGCTGGCACCGACCAGGATCTGACCTACTACAACTGCTATGTCATTCCGTCGCCGGATGATTCGCGCGAAGGGATCATGACGACGCTGACCCAAATGACCGAGATCATGTCTCGGGGCGGAGGCGTCGGCATCAATTTGTCGACCTTGCGTCCGCGCCATTCTTATGTCAAAGGGGTCAACGGCCGATCCAGCGGCGCGGTGTCCTGGGGCGCCTTGTACAGCTTTGTAACCGGACTCATTGAGCAAGGCGGCAGCCGACGCGGCGCGCTGATGCTCATCCTGAACGACTGGCATCCCGATATCTTCAACTTCATCAACAGCAAACGTCAAGCCGGCCAGATCACCAATGCCAATATCAGCGTCGGCGTCTCCGACCGCTTGATGGAAGCCGTTGCCGCGGACGACGACTGGCCCTTGATCTTCCCGGACACGCGCGATCCCGATTACGACGCGTTTTGGGACGGCGACCTCAACACCTGGGTCGCGTCCGGGCGCAAAGTCATTCAATACAAAACAGTGAAAGCGCGCGACCTTTGGCATGCGATCGTCGAGAGCGCCTGGACTAGCGCGGAACCAGGAGTTTGGTTTAACGAGCGCAGCAACAAGATGGCGAACAGTTGGTATTTCAATCCGCTGATTTCGACCAATCCTTGTGGCGAACAGCCGCTGGGCGCCTTTTCAGTTTGTAATCTGGGCGCGATCAACCTGTCGCGCTTCTACGACGAAAACAATCGCGATGTCGCCTGGGATGATTTGCGCAAGACAGTCGCGTATTCGACGCGCTTTCTGGACAATGTCATCGACACGACGCCCTATTTCTTCGAAGAGAACGAACGCGTGCAAATGGCTGAACGGCGCGTCGGCTTGGGAACAATGGGCATCGCCGAACTGATGCTGAAGCTCGGTGTGCGATACGGCAGCGACGAATCGGTGGAGTTGATCGACCAAATCTACAAGACGATAGCCATCACCGCCTATGCAACATCGAGCGATTTGGCGCTGGAGAAAGGCGCCTTTGCCCAATTCGATGCCGAAAAGTTCATCGAGAGCGGCTATATGCAGGCCATGCCGGAGAATCTGCGTCAGAAAGTCCGTCGCGACGGCATCCGCAATGTCACCCTGCTCACACAAGCGCCAACCGGTACGACGGGCACCATGGTCAATACCTCGACAGGCGTGGAGCCGTTTTTCTCCTGGGTTTACTATCGCAAGAGCCGGCTGGGCTTGCACGAAGAAAAGGTGCCGATTGTTAAGGATTGGTACGAGGCGCATCCCGATGCCAGCGAGTTGCCGGATTACTTCGTCACCGCCATGGACCTCTTGCCGGAAGAGCACGTCAAGGTGCAGGGCGCTTTCCAGCGCTGGATTGACAGCGCCATCAGCAAGACTTGCAACGTGCCCAATGACTACACCGTCGAACAGGTCAGCGATCTCTATCGCAAAATGTATGAACTGGGCTGTAAGGGCGGCACGATCTATCGCGATGGCAGCCGAGACGAACAGGTACTGATGCTCAAGGGTGACGAACGAGCCGAGAACGAAATGGAAGACTTGAAGCCGGCGTCCAAGACGGAATCCGGCGACGAAGCCGAACCGGCATCCACGCCGCACCGCGTTTACCCGCGCCCGGATAGTCTTCAGGGATTAACGGTCAAGACGCAAACGCCGTTTGGAAAAGCCTACATCACCATCAACCGCGATGACCGCGGCAGCCCCTTCGAGGTATTCATCGCAATCGGCAAGGCCGGTACCGACATCCAGGCCGATGCCGAGAGTCTGGGCAGAATGATCTCGCTCCAGTTGCGCACCACCGCCCCTCAGAACCGGCGCGAGATGCTGAGGCTGATCATCGAGCAGTTGCAAGATATCGGCGGGGCGCGCCCTATCGGTTTTGGTCCCAAGCGCGTGCTATCGCTGCCCGACGCGGTGGCGCGGGTCCTGCAGATGGAGTTCTTCCCGGAAGATCATCCCCTGCAACTGGACTTGCCCATAGACGACGATGAGGCATCGGGAGGCGACGCCGGCGATCTGGTTTCCAACGGCGCCATCTCCGGCGCGGATATCTGCCCCGAATGCGGGACGACGTCGCTGATCCGGGCCGAGAGTTGCCGCAGGTGCCTCACTTGCGGTTACAGCGAGTGTTGACGATTGACGTCGAAAGACTCGGGAGATTTTGAGCCGCTATTCTTTCGCTGCTCGCCACGACCGGGGGCGGTCTGCTCGCAGGCGCCTATATTCCAACGCCTTGCCCTTTGACTGGCAATGCGGAGCGCCACAAATCGACGCAGATCGGCAGCGAAGGCTACTCACGGCAAGACTAATTCACCAACTAACCCCTAGCGGTCCCTTGGGGCTCGCGGTGACAATCTACCAAAAAACCCGCGCATGGAAAAAAAGCCTCATCACAAGACCAAACGCCGAATAACAGTCAAGCGCGTTACGCTGTTTTGCCTGCTCGCCGCGATGCTCTATCTCGCGGCATTTTTGGCCGCCATTCATATCGCCGGTACACAAGACAATACCCGCCCGGCTGATGTCATAATCGTGCTGGGCGCGGGCCTGCGCCGCGACGGTAGACCGGGCTGGGCACTAACCCGCCGCAGCATGCAAGCCGCCGAGCTTTGGCATTTGGGCATCGCGCCAGTTGTCATCTGCGCCGGCGGTCAAGCCGAACCTTTCCCGCGTAGCGAAGCCGATGCCTGCCGAGAAATCCTGCAAAATCAAGGTCTGCCGCCGTCCGCGATCCTGTTGGAAGACAAAAGCCGCAGCACCGAAGAAAACGCCCTTTTCAGCAGCCGACTAATGGCGGAACGCGGTTGGACGAGCACCGTGCTGGTCAGCGACAGTTATCACATGCTACGCGCCGGCTGGCTATTTACTCAGCACGATGTCGAAGTGTACGCCAGTCCCGTTCCCGCGAAGCGCATTCAACATCCGCACTCCTATCCTCATTCGCTGCTGCGCGAGTTTCTGGCATTTCACTGGCAGGTTTTTAAAGACGCGCTTAACTTGCCTGTTACGCATTTGAGCGGTCTCTAGCCCCGACGCGCAAATGCGACCACCGCCCGACTCGGGATGGTCCGTACGCAAATCGCAGCATGGGTTTATAATCTCAAATATATTGTAGCTGCCGACGCCGGGCAAAACCGGGCGAATGCAAGTTTCAGCTCGTCCGTTGGATACGATTGAAAGGGAATACGGGCATGCGCGCTTTGCCGCGAATGATCTCTTACGTTGCGATAACAACCGCAATGCTGATTTGCAGCGTTTTCAACGCGTCGGCCGGCGATGAATGGTACACGGTGCAAGCCGGCGACAGTTTCGAATCAATCGCTGCGCATTTTCAAGTGTCGGTAGAGACACTGCTGGAACGGAACAATCTGAGCGGCGACGCGTTCCCTGCGCGTGGGCAGATACTGCGCGTTCCCGCGCCAGAGATACAACTACTCAGCCATCAAGTTGGTCCGGACGATAGTATCCGATCGATCGCTGCCCGATTTGGCGTCACCGCTGCGGAATTGATGACAGCGAACAATATTCAGCAAGAGAACCACCTCATTCCAGGACAGACGCTTTATCTGCCGGAAGGCGCGCTGGACGGTTTCGGGGGCAGTCACGTTGTTCAGCCGGGCGAAGCGCTAAACCGGATCGCCCAGCGCTATGGACTGGATTGGCAGACGCTGGCAACGGTCAACAATCTCGTCAATCCGAACCTGATTTACGCCGGTCAGGTCCTTAAAGTCCCTGCATTTGATGACCAAGCCCTTAATACGGCGACTCCCGAGGCTGCGGCCGCGATACCCGTGCCCACAACAGCGCCAACCGTCGTTCCGACGCCCGCGCGGGCTGTTCCCAGACTGCTTTATCGCATACGCGTTGTTCAGCCGGGCGAGACGATCGAAGGCTTGGCGCAGCGCTACGCCGTGCCTTTACAAGACCTGCTGGACTTGAACAACCTGCGGGGCGAAAGCCGCTTGTATGCCGGCGAGATCATCGTACTCCCGCTGGCAACGGGCTTGAGCGGAGGCCCCCGCGACCTGCCGGCTGACGCGCAGAGTCACGTTGTGCGTCGGGGCGAGACTCTGGCGAGCATCGCTAACCTGTACGGGCGCGACATGTGGGATATTGCCGCCGCCAATGGCCTGCTAAATCCCAACCTCATTTATGTTGGGCAAGTCTTGGTTATTCAATAGGAGCGGTGCTATGTCGAAATACATCTGTATCGGCGTGCCCTACTATCTGGGCGAAATGAGGCGCGACCGCGCTGAAGTTCATACGCTGCGCGCAGCGGGCGTCGCCGATGAATTGGACGCGGATTGGCTGGATATTCAGCCCGATTTTCAAGCGTTTGACGACCCGGTTGTGGCTGTCAATCGCGCGCTCGCGGATACCATCAAGGCTTTTCCGGACAAGGTCCCGGTCGTCTTCGCCAACGACTGTACAAGTTGCCTGGGCATGGTCAAGGGCCTGGCAAGACGCGCGCCTGCCGTCCTCTGGTATGACTCGCATGGCGACTTCAATACGCCGGAAACGACGCCCAGCGGCTTCCTCGGCGGCATGCCTCTGGCGGCGCTGGTCGGGCGCGGCAATCAACATCTGATGCGGGGCATCGACCTGGAGCCGATAGCCGAATCCGATGTGATTGTTAGCGATGCGCGCAATCTCGATCCCGAAGAAGAGATCATGCTGCGCGAAAGCCAAGTGACGATTTACGAGACCTTGGACGCGCTCAATCAAGCCGTGCTGCCCCAAAAGCCGCTATACATCCACTTCGATACCGATGTCGTCGACTGTGAAGACATGCCCGCTATGAGTTATCCCGAACCAGACGGACCCTCGCTGGAGGAAAGCATCGATTCGCTGCGGCAGATTCGTGCCAAGCGCGAAACAGTGGGCATTCTCTTCAGCCTGTGGAACGGCACTCTCGAGGGTGGCGATCACGCGCTTGCGGCCACGCTGTCTCTTATTCGAGCCCTGCGGTGATCGCGACTTATGACGAGATTTCGCGACCTTGTTCCAATAACAGACCACCTGCCGACAGGACCGCTTAACGGGATTACCGACGTCCCGGGCATCCGCGTCGGACACGTCACCAGAATTGAAGGCAAAGGGAAGCTGGTACCGGGCAAGGGACCTGTACGTACCGGCGTCACTGCCGTTCTACCCCACCCCGGCAATGTCTTTCGCGAGAAGGCGCCGGCCGCGGTTCACACCATCAATGGCTACGGCAAGGCGACCGGGTTTGAGCAGATCCGCGATCTCGGCGTTATTGAAACGCCCATCTGCCTGACCAGTACGCTGAATGTAGGCAAAGTCTGGGACGCGGTCGTCAGCTACTCGACCAGGGAGAATCCCGACATTGCGATCACAACAAGCAATGTTAGCCCGGTAGTTGGGGAATGCAACGATAGTTTCCTCAACGATGGACAAGGACGGCATATCGGCGCGGCTGACGTGTTGCGCGCCATCGACGGCGCCAGCGCGGGTCACGTAGCTGAAGGCTGCGTAGGAGCGGGCGCCGGGACACTTTGCTACGGCTTCAAAGGCGGCATCGGCACAGCCTCGCGCCTCGTGATCGACAGCGCCTGGGCAGTCGCCGCGCTGCTGCAGACCAACTTCGGCCAGCGCCATGAATTACAAGTGCTGGGGGCGCCAATCGGGCAACACTTTCCTGAAGAAAACTCTGATTCGCCGCCGGGCTCGGTGATGGTTGTCATAGCCACCGACGCGCCTCTTGACGCCCGACAACTAGGGCGCATGGCAAAACGGGCGGCATTCGGACTCGGGCGCACCGGAACCATCTGCCACAGCGGCAGCGGCGACTTTGTGATCGCCTTCTCAACCTGTAACCGCCGCGTTCACGGGGCGACAGAACTGGTGAGCGAGGCCAGCGCGATCAACGAAGAAGCGCAGTTTGCAGGCGGTCTTCTCATCGATCAATTATTTACTGCAGTGGTCGAGTGCGTCGAAGAATCCGTGTACAACGCGCTTGTTGCGGCACATACTACAGTTGGCAGAGACGGGAACACGTTGTACGCCTTGCCCCATGACCAGCTTCAGGACTTAATGCGCTATTACCGCCGTATGAAATGAGCAAGTCATCGCGGACTCTTGATTAAGTGCCCGAATCATCAATGTCGGGTTTGCTATCAAACGCAAAAGCGCATATCATGGTGTGATGTACGGTGGTACCTATTACAATCGCAGGGGCAAGATCTGAAAATATGTACGCTGACAACGAAATCTTATTCCCTCACTATGCCATTCCGGCGCTTCGCAACACGCGCGGCCGCAAATGGATGAATCTCATAGACAGATTATCCCGCAAAAACGAGACCAGTGTTGAGGTCATTGCCTTGATGTCCGTTATGATTGAACTCAACGGTTGCCTAAATTGTGAAACGGACAGTTATAGGGCGATGAGGGGTTGCACGCCCTGCGCACAACAGACCTTGCGACGGTTCAAGGGCAGCGATGAAGAACTCATAGAAATGTATGAATCGTCGCTTTCCCAATTCCAAACTTTGCAGTTGAGCTATGACAAATAGCGTACCTGGGCGATTCTTCTCCGCGTACTCATAATTGACAAGCAGTTCGCGCCTGTGTTACACTACGCGCCCGTAGTGAAGTGACCTACGTATATTTTATTTCGCCCGGTTTTACCGAAGGGAATGGTCGAGATAGCGAGTTCACCACATCGAATCAATCGAGATATTCGCGGTGTACGCGAAGTCCGGCTTATTGACGATACCAACACCAATATTGGCGTAGTCAACATTCGTTATGCGCAGGAACGCGCGGACGATGTAGGACTTGACTTGGTCGAGGTAGCGCCGAATGCCAAGCCGCCGGTTTGCCGCATAATGGATTACGGTAAGTTTCAATACGAGCAACGCCGTAAGGAACGCAAGTCCAAAAAGAACCAGGTCAAAGTCACAATCAAGGAAATACAACTGCGACCGAAGACGGACGAATATCACCTTCAATTCGACATCAAACGTGCAACCCAGTGGCTGCAAGAAGGGAAAAAAGTCAAGTTCCGTGTACGGTTTCGCGGTAGAGAAATCACACATCAGCACATCGGCCGCGATCGCCTGGCGAAAATCGAAGCTGCCTTGCAGGAGGTTGGCGTCGTAGAACAGCGTCCGAATATGGAAGGTCGTGACATGCTGATGATCTTGGCGCCAAACAAGGAAAGCAAATGAAACTGGAGAGTTAGTAGTGCCACGCAAGAAGAAGACGACAAAGTACAAACTCAAAACGCACAAGGCGACGGCCAAGCGCTTTCGTATGACCGGTACCGGGAAGATCCTCCGTACCAAGGGCGGCAAAAGCCATCTGCGGCGACGTTCGGCAAAGCGCGTAAAGCGGCAGTGGGACAAACGCATGGAGGTCGGTGAAGCCGCATTGCAGCGCCGCATCCGTCGCCTGGCGCCCTACTTGGGCAAGTACAAGGCCAATCCACCGGCTTAGGATCGCTGGAATACGCAGATCGGTCGTCCCTGCCCATTCATTCACGGGACGTTGCAGCTACGGAGAAGAATCATGGCAAGAACAAAAACGGGATTCGTCAGACGCAGACGACACAAGAAAGTCCTCAAGCTCACCAAAGGACAATGGGGCACGCGCAGCAAGCTATTCAAGCGCGCCAACGAGGCCATGATGCGCAGCCTGTGGTACGCCTATCGTGATAGACGACAGCGCCGCCGCCAGTTGCGCCGCCTTTGGATTCAACGCATTAACGCAGCCGCTCGTATGAACGGCATGAAGTACAGCCATTTGATCCATGGATTGAAGCTGGCGGGTGTCGAGCTTGATCGCAAGAGCCTGGCGCATTTGGCAGTTCATGATGCGGATACGTTCAGCAAGGTCGTATCTGTGGCGAAACAGAGTCTGTAATAACACCAGTTTATGTAAACCGCGTCGCTCATTCGATGCGAAGACTAAGGGTTTTGCGCGAGCGCGGCAGAGCTTTAGATTGCCGCCGAACGGATTGAATCGACTGTTACACTCAAAAGGGTCACAAAAGCGGCCCTTTTTCAATTGGTGAAACCAAGCATGGACATCATCACAAGCGTACAAAACAGGCGTGTCAAATACGTCAAGTCCTTGGGGGCCAAGGGCCGCTTGCGACGGAGCGAAAAAAAACTGATCCTCGAAGGCGACCGATTGATCAAGGATGCCTTGAATAGCGGGGGCAGGCCGGATCTTGCGCTTTATACGCCGGAGTCTGCCGACTATGAGCTTATCGCGATACTGCAGAATCGCAATTGCGAGCTCCTCCCCGTCAGCGAGGGCGTCCTGTCGCACGTCAGCGATACCATGCGGGCGCCGGGAATCCTGGGCGTTTTCCAGATTCCCAAGCCGCCCATCCCGAATCGAGCTGAGCAAGTGCTTATCCTGGACGCGGTCCGCGAGCCGGGCAATATGGGAACAGTCTTGCGGAGCGCCGCTGCCGCAGGCGCTGACATCGCCATTTTGGCGCCGGGTTGCGTCGATCCATACAGGTCGAAAGTCTTGCGCGCCGGTATGGGTGTTCATTTTCGCCTGCCCGTTGCCGAGGCGAAGTGGCAGGAGATCCGCGCCTATTGCGCGGGTTTGGCAGTATACAGCGCGGACGCAGCGGGAGAGACGATCTATACCGAGGTAGATTGGGGGCAGCCCTGGGCGCTGGTTGTAGGCAACGAAGCGCACGGCATCAGTGCGGACGCGCGGCGCATTTCCCGGTCGAACGTGTCCGTTCCCATGTCGCATGAAGCCGAATCGCTCAATGTTGCTTCCGCCGCGACCGTCATTCTCTTCGAGGCAAAGCGTCAGAGGCTGAATGGCGCCAATCATCCCCGACATTGACGCCACATCCTTCTACAAACCCCGAATAGACGCAACCGAGGCAATCGCGCCAGTTTGTTCTTTCCCACTTAGTGCACCGTGAGCGCCGTGCGGGACATTGAACAGCAAGGGCTCGAAGACACGCGCTGGTTTTGGAAAGTGACGCCAAAAGGTTAAGGCAACAGTTCAAGATACTCGCAGTGACGGGGGCGGAAAACGCTGAAATCGCGCCGGTCGAAGGTCGCGATATGCGTGACGTTTAGCCGCTCCGCAATCGCCATTATGCAGCAGTCTACGATGTCAAACTCGGCATCTGCATAGGCAATGGCAATCTCGCGCACTCTATTCAGGTCATCTAGCTCAATCGACACAAGTTGCGCATTCAGGCGCGTGAAATATCCAAGAAACCTTTGCAGACCGAAATAACCAATATCGCGTGTAAGCAGATAGCAAACTTCGGGCAGCGTAACATTCGGCACAAGCAGGGTTTCATTATTCTGGGACACAAAAGCAATCGCCTCACGATGGTAGTCGTCACGGGCGTTATAAAGCGCATAAAGAATATTGCTATCCGCGATGACCGTCATCTGCTTCTGCGACGCTTGAGGTAGTCAGCGTATTCAGCGTTTAGTATCTCGCGGCTACGAGCTGCGGTATTCACAGAATGCGGTGAAGCCAGTCCAGCTTCCTCTGCGTTTCGCGCCAAGTCCGCCAAGGTGGCCCAGGGCTTGTCATTGGCAGTTCGCTCTTTGGCATAGCGCTCTATCATGTCGCGCAGCAGATCGCCCAGGTCGGTATCGTGCTTCTCCGCCAACTGTTCCAATCGCTGGGCGACGTCTTCCGGGATGTCGATGGTCATTTTTCTGCCCTCCGCTTGGCGTCATTGTAGCATGAAATTCTGCGGACAGAACAGCGTGTAGGACTGTCCGCACAGAGCGTTCTCATCGGGACCACTTCAATTTGCGCCGCGCCTGCGGTAGACTAAGCGAATTGCGCATTTAACAGCGAACGGGAGTGTGAACGCCATGGCCAAGGAATTTGATCTGGTTGTGCTGGGCGCCGGACCCGGCGGTTACATCGCCGCGATCCGCGCCAGCCAACTCGGGCTAAATACCGCGATCGTCGAGAAGAAATACTGGGGCGGCATCTGCCTGAATGTCGGCTGCATTCCGTCCAAGGCATTGCTGCGTAATGCCGAGCTGGCATATATCCTTAACAATGAAGCAGATACCTTTGGCATCAGCGGCGAATTCAGCCTGGACTATGCCAAAGCCTTTAAGCGCAGTCGTCGCGTCGCCAACGGCTTGACCAAGGGCGTACGGTTTCTGATGCGCAAGAACAAGATTTCGACCTTTGAAGGCTGGGCTACGCTCACAGACGCCAACAATGTAACCGTATCACTGAATGACGGATCCGAAGAATCGATCAACTTCAAGCACCTCATAATCGCCACCGGCGCGACAGCGCGTCTGATCCCGGGCACAGCGCTGAGCGAGCGCGTTGTCACCTACGAAGAACAGATTATGGAAGACAATCTGCCGGGCAGCGTGATTATCGCCGGCGCCGGCGCAATTGGCGTCGAATTCGCCTATATCATGCACAACTACGGCGTCGAAGTCACCATGGTCGAATTTCTGGACCGTATCCTGCCGCTGGAAGATCCCGAGGTGAGCCAGGATCTCGGCAAGATATACAAGAAGATGGGCATCAAAATCATGACCGGCGCGCGGGTCGAGGCCATCGTTGAAGACGCTGGCGGCGTCACTGTCGACGTATCAACGGCCGATGGCGAGCAAGCGCAACTCCGTGCCGAACGCGTTCTTCAGGCGATTGGTTTCCAGGCGCGCACAACCGGATTCGGTCTGGAAAACACAGGCGTTTCGCTCGACGCCGGGGGCGCCATCGAGATCAACAAAGAGATGCGGACCAATATCCCGCATATCTACGCCATCGGCGATGTCACCGCCAAGTTGATGCTCGCCCATGTAGCCGAGGCGATGGCTGTGGTCGCCGCGGAGAATATCGCGGGCGCGGCAACCATCGCGCTTGATTTCGATATGATGCCGCGCGCCACCTATTGTCAGCCACAGGTCGCCAGCTTTGGATACACCGAAGATCAGGCGAAAGCGCGCGGTTACGAAGTGGCGGTTGCCAAGTTCCCCTTTCAAGCCAATGCCAAGGCGCGAGGCATGGGTGACGCCAGCGGCTTCGTCAAGGTGATCAGCGACAAGCGATATGGCGAAATCCTTGGCGCCCATATGATCGGTCACGATGTAACGGAACTGCTACCCGAATTGACATTGGCCCGTTCCGCCGAGTTGACCGCGGCCGAGATTGCGCGCAACGTACACGCCCATCCCACCTTGGGCGAAGCGATAAAAGAGGTGGCGCACGGCTTGGAAGGTCACTTTCTCAACATCTGATGGCAGGGGTTGGTCTCTACTTGATGTATTGAAGAGGCCAACAGTCCACGATCAAGCTGGTATAGATCAGCATGCCGCCGACATTTCGCTCGTCATGCGCAGCCGATCGACCGATAAATCCGTCGTCCGCCTGCCAGGGTTGCCGGTGAAATTCACCTGAGGCGTCAAAGTATTCCAGGAGTTGGAATTCGTAGCCGGACTCTTGTAAGACATTGGCGATTTTATCGCAGTTGTAGAGCACCTTGTGATCGTCAGCCCCCTCGCCTATGCCGCCGGGGCGCACATGTTCAATGTAAGTCGCATCCGGATGGTTTCCGTCCGGCACAGCCAGTCGAATGCGCCCGCTCTTTGACATGTAGAGACGCGCCAAACGCAGAAACTGGCTCAATTCATCCACCGTCAAGTGCTCAAATACATGTTCAGCCAACATTCTATTGATTGACGCGGGCTGGAAGAGCAGCGCCCAATGCTCGTGCTTTAGAACGTGGAATGCGGGAATATCTGTCGCGACCCAGTTTTCGTACCGCGTTTCTCCTGCGCCGATTATGACATTGAGCGGCTTGCCGGATTCCGCGCAATCTTTGACGCCCGCGCGGATAACCCGTTGCTGGTCTTTCAATTTGGCGTGATTGCGATAACTGCGAACGAGCGGCGCGTAAAGCGGCCTCAGCAGACGCTTGATTGGATTCATGGCAGGAAACCTATTCCGGAATGCTGAAAGTCTGAATGGGCAGAATCTTCCCGTACTCGCCCGAATCAATATCGGCGCCGAAGACCTTGGCGTGCGGAGGATATCGGTCGTAGACCACGACTACAACCCTATAGTCGCCAGCCGACAGTTCCGCCGTGGACAACTCCACTACGAACCACTTTAGGACATCATGGTATAGGTGACGATCGGGGTTGATCTGCGCGACTTTTTGCCCATCCACCGTATGGATCTGAATCGAAATATTGTATTGGTAGAGGAGCGCTGTGTCGGCCACTTCCCATCCGGTCACGACGCGCAGGACGTCACGATCGGGAACAAAATCAGCATATTTGTCAACAATGTAGATGTCATTGTCATAACGAATCGGCTGGTATTTTCGGTCACAGTCCAGAGTACGGTAGACGAAGCGCTCTACGCGAAGTTCAGCTTCGTCCAAAACAAGTTCACAAGGCGCATAATCTCTCTCGATTATTAACTTGGTGCGGTCGAAGATCGCCGGTTTGTTCAAGGGATTGTAGGTGAAAAGAAGATAGGGATGGTCTTCCAGCTTGTCCGGTATGTCCTCCTCGAGTTGAGCGTTATCAAGGTTCGTTCGAATGAAAGTGCCATCTATGCCCATCAACGTCTCAAAATAGTAGTCCGCAGTGCTCTTGCCAACTTTGCCTCGGCGGATGATGAAATTGATGTCAGAGAATCCGACTATGAAGTCCTCTTCAGATACGACATCCCGTAACGCCAGAACGTAGTCGTGAATCGGGGGGTAGCTTCTGATGGCGTGAATCGTACCCTGAAACCCGACATAGCCGTCCCAACCTCGCAATAGGAACCCGGACCCGAGATAAACCGCCAGGATAATCAGCGGCAAGACGCGCGGCCGCAGCCAAGCCAGTCCGCTTCCCACAATCAAAGCCATTGGATAAAAGACGACCAGGAAATAGCGAGACCGGCGCAAAGGAATAAGCCTGACGGCTTCATTCACAGACAATAAAAGCGTAAGGATGACAAAGGCGATCACCCAAAAGGGTAAGGCTTTTTTCAAGTTCTCTCGCTTCCGCAGGTGCAGGGCGGCCGCGACAAAAGCGATCAGAATCACTAACCAGTTTCCGTTAGACAGCAGTTGGAGAAAGACGTCTACCGCTTGCTCGAAGGGCATCTCACCCCAAGCGTCAAACTTTGTCGTCAACCCTACGTACGTTACTGGAAGCCAGGGCAGATAAAATACGCCGACAAGCGCGAACGCCAAAGCAGTATGAATCCAGCGCACCGTTTTGGGAACGAATATCAGGTGATAGACGCCGATGGCCAGGAAAACGAAGATTGAAAAAGGCTGGGCATAAAGTGACAACGATGCCGCGAGGATGAGCCCGAACCAACGCATCCTCTTAATGAAAACCGCGCCGCTCGTGCGACGAGAAGGCT
>JAPOOU010000064.1 GCA_026713245.1 Chloroflexota bacterium | reverse complement strand
TTGGAGCTGTACTGTTCGCCGGCGGCCAGTGGCACGGCCGTGCGGCCCCGCAGGTGGCGGTAGGATCCCGCGTTCTCGACGCGCAGCGGATCTTCGATGAAAAAGGGACGGTATTGCTCAAGCTCTTGGCAGAGCCACAGCGAATGAGCCATGTTCAGGCGCGTATGCACGTCAAGAGCCAGCTTGATCTCGTCGCCAAGCGCCAGTCGCAATGCTGCGAATTCCTTGATGGCGTCGCGAACAGCCGTGTCCGGCTCGAGGACTTCGTCCGCTCTGTGCGCCAGTTTCCAACGCAGGGCCTTCCAGCCCTCGTCCACGGAACGCTGGCAGCAGGCGACCAGCTCCTCGACCGTCTCGCCATGATTGTGATTGTAGGTGAGCACGCGGTCACGCGCGCGCCCGCCCAGCAGCTCATATACCGGCACGCCCAGAGCCTTGCCCTTGATATCCCAGAGGGCGATATCGATGGCGGCGATGGCGGCGGTCAAAATGCGCTGCGCCGGGTAGAACCCGCCGCGGAAAAGCAGCTGCCAGATGTGCTCAGCGCGGAAGGGGTCTTGCCCGATGAGCAGGGGCTTGAAGTGCTCGATGGCGCCCTTTACAGCCAGTTCGCGCCCGCTGATGCCGGCTGTGCCCAAGCCGCTGATGCCCTCGTCCGTTTCAACTAAGACGAAGCAGTAGGTGCGCCTGTCCCGCGCCAGATAGACTTTGACGTCCGATATTTTCATTTTGCCTTCATGCCTCGCTGGAATCGCTGGAGGTTCATTTTAACCACCGCGGGCGCCCGGGTCGCGTAGACGCTGACCGCCGACACAGCCTTGCTTACGTGGAGCGCTATTGCCGGGATTTGAATTCGATCCAGAACTTTCGCCAAACATGAAACCGCGACGCTTTATTCTGTTGCTACTGCATATTTAGGATGGTTTGACATCCACGGAGCGTGGCACTGCTCGCTTCGTCCGGCTAGTTTACCAGTTCGTGACGCTGCCGTCAGCCCGCCGCAGGTGTTTCAGTTCGCTCATCTCGAAGGGGTATTTGGCGAGGGCTTCGCGATTGAATTCTATGCCCAAGCCCGGCGCGGCCGGCGGCAACAGGTAGCCGTCTTGCCATTCGGGCTGGTTGACAATCAGATCGGGCAGGCTTTCGCCCGGTCGCCGGGGCAGTTCCTGCACGGCGCAATTGGGCACGGACAGGCATAGATGCAGGAAGGCTGAGGTGGCGACGGGACCGATCGGGTTATGCACGGCCAGGTCGATATAGTGCGTTTCGCAGGCGGCGGCGATCTTTTTGGCTTCTGTGATCCCGCCACAGATACAGGGATCAATGCGCGCGTAGTCGATCAGTTCTTCTTCGATAACCTGGCGGAATTCCCACTTGGAGCTGTACTGTTCGCCGGCGGCCAGGGGCACGGCCGTGCGGCCCCGCAGGTGGCGGTAGGATCCCGCGTTCTCGACGCGCAGCGGATCTTCGACAAAGAAAGGGCGGTATTGCTCGAGTTCCTGGCAGAGCCAGATGGCGTCGGCGGGGTTAATGCGCGTATGCACGTCGAGCGCGATCTCGACCTCGTCGCCGACGGCCGCCCGTATCGCTTCGCATTCTTGAATGGTTCGCAGCACAGCCGGTCGCGGTTCCAGGATTTCGCCCGGCAGCTCGGCCAATCCCCAACGCAGCACTTTCCAGCCCTCGGCCACCGAACGCTGGCAGCAGTCGACCAGTTCTTCGACGGTATCGCCGGTATTGTGATTGTAGGTGAGCACGCGGTCACGGACGCGACCGCCCAGCAAATCGTAAACCGGCACGCCCAGCGCCTTGCCCTTGATGTCCCAGAGGGCGATATCAATGGCGGCGATGGCGGCGGTCAGAATGCGCTGCGCCGGGAAGAAGCCGCCGCGGAAGAGCAGCTGCCAGATGTGCTCGCTGCGGAAAGGATCTTGCCCGATGAGCAGGGACTTGAAATGCTCGACGGAGCCCTGTACGGCCAGTTCGCGCCCCGTCATCCCGGATTCGCCGATGCCGCTGATGCCTTCATCGGTGTCGATGACGACGAAGCAGAATGTGCGCCATTCTTTTGCCAGATAGACTTTGACGTCGGTGATTTTCATGTTCAAGACCTTACCCTTGACTTAAGTGTTGAGCGCGCGCTCGCCGGTTGGCTGCGCGAATCACATCTGTCCAAACCTGGTATTCGTTCTCGAAAGGATCGAGGAATCCGTTCTCATTCGAGTTAACGTCACCGCGCTCGGCGCTATCCCATTGTTCCAGGTAGCCGCAGTGGTGCCAGCCGAGCATATAGGGTCGGGCGGCGGTCGCTTCCAGGTAATGTCGATACTTCTGCGCGACATCGGCGACATTCCTTGAGTTGGTATGGGCGCCTTTCACCTTGAACTTTTGCTGGTGTGGATTGACGTAGCCGAAACTACCGTCTCCATTCAACAGGGGCTTGCCGGTCTCGCGATGTATCCAATCGAGTATGTCGCGATCTTGGTCAAACGGATTGTAGCTTTGAATGAGCACGACATCCACGTATTCAGCGAGTATTGGCAGCAGCCAGTCGCGGAACATGCCGACAAGCGTCTTGTCGCCCAGGATCAAATGATCAGGGTCCGCTTTGCGGATTTCGTCATGATGCAGTTTGTACCAGCGCTCGGCGATTTTGCGCATAAAGGCGGCGGCTATCTCTCGCGCGCGCAAGCGATCTACTGGATTGAACCAGGTATCCAAACGCGCCAGGTAGTCCCAGGAGATGCCGTAGCTTCGGCTGACCGGAATGCCCCAGGCGCGGGCGGCCTCGGCGGCGCTGCTGAAGGCGCTTTGAAGATGGGCGATCCAGGCGCGTTTGCCCGGCGTGTGCTCGCCTGATCGAACGATGGCGTTGACCCAGGGATGAATCATGGCGTCGTTCTCTTTCGAACCGGGTCCCTGGTTGGTCTCCCATTGCGGAATGTCCACGTAGAGATAACCGAGTAGATTTCGGCTTTCACGGTGTTCGCTGCAAATTGTCCGTACTTTGTTGCCGAGATAGCGCTCGAAGTCCGGGGAGAATACATCGGGCATGGCAGCCTCGCCCTTCGCCGCCTGCCAACTGCTAAGAGGTGCGGTATTGAATGAAGCGACGTAGTAGATTTGCTCGCGATACAGACGGGAAGGTATCGAAGGATGCGTGTGCTTGGCGAAGGTATTGAAGCCGAGA
>JAPOOU010000299.1 GCA_026713245.1 Chloroflexota bacterium | reverse complement strand
GAGTTGACCGATGGGCGGCGTGACGACGTCTTTGACGAGCGAGGTGGTGATGCCTTTGAAGGCGCTGCCGATGATGATGCCGACGGCGAGATCGACGACATTGCCGCGCATGACGAAGGTCTTGAATTCGGCTGTTACGGTTTGGGCTTGGTTGCGGAGTCCCTGGAACATGATCTGTTCTCCCTGATTGGCGGATGGTTTCATTTTAGCAGGGCTGGGGATTCGCCACAGCCGGGCGGCGCGCAAGCGGCGAAAAGGCGCAAGGCATGCCGCGCTTTATGAAGTGCAAGTCGTCCTCAAATGCTGGGAAAATGCCCTGATTTTGCCCTCTTTTTGGGTAACAGTATACATACCGTATGTATGGGGGGGGGGGGGTACCCCCCTGCCCGGATCGGCAGCTGAGGACAGCCGCTCCGGTTTTTCGTCATGAAGAATCAGAACCATCGGCGTATATTGCGGTTTGAAGATTGTCCGTCTTTGTCCATTTGCGGACAAAGAAAAACTTTTTTCGGACATTAGAGCCTCTTTTGGACAATGTCGCTGGGTTTGGGTCGGGCGGCTGGGTGTGGCGCCAAGCGAAGGATACAGCAAGGCGGGGAGAAAAGGGCGACTATTTGGTCGCGGTTTTCAACCCCCCTCTAAATCTCCCCCCAAAGCTTTGGGGGGAGACTTTTTTCGCCACAGAGGCGCAGAGGTTTGCAATTCTGAGGGCGGCGTTCGCGCGTATGTAGATGGTTTTGACGATGGCGCGGGTTTCGGTGTAGAATATGACGTGAACGAGACGCGGCACACCGAAGCTAACGGAGAGACGGCATGGCGACGACTGGTATTCGTTTGGAACGGGTCAAGCAGGAGTACGTGGGTTTGCGGGACGCGCAAGACGCGTTGATGGACAGGATTGACACATACGAAGCGGGGCTGCTGGGATTGACCGAGGCGGTCGGACGGAACGGTGAGCGGATAGACGCTGTTGAGCGGCGCATAAACGTGCTTGATGATAAGATAGACGCAATCATCAAGCATCTGGAAGTGCCTTACAAGCCGCCTGCGGGCTTCATCAAGGAATGAGTTTGGGGCTGCCCAGCAAATGAGACAGCATAACGAATGCCGTTCCCGGACTGGCATCACGGACAATCCGCAAACATTCGATGAGGGTGTCGATAACATATTGCGTATCCTGGAAGAAACGCACGAGACGCTGCTTGAATGCAATGCGATGCTGCAAGCCATCATGGAGCATCTGGAAGTGCCTTACAAGCCGCCGGCGGGATTCGTCAAGGAGTGAGCGCCGGGTTTATTCAGCAGAAGACAAGGGAGACAAAGCATGGCGACGACTGACATTCGTTTCAAGCGGGTGCAAGGCGAATACCGGACTTTGCAAGACGCGCAAGACGAGTTATTCGACAAGGTGGATACTTACGAAGCAGCGCTCTTGGGCTTGACGGAGATGGTCGCGGAGAATCGAGAGCGGCTGGGACGCGTGGAAGGAGTAGTCGCGGAGAACCAGCGACAAATCGCGGATCTCAATGAGAAGATGGACAGGCTCATGACGCATTTGGACGTGCCGCCCAAGTCGCCGGCGGGATTCGTCAAGGAATGAGTTTGGGGCTGGGATTCACCACAGAGGCGGGGAGGGCACAGAGATTTTTTCAGTGTAGAGAAGGGGAAGGGATGACTGTCTGGTATAATCCGCGGAGAATGTTAAGGAGAAACAGGTGACGGATATCAGGCAGGAACGGCGACTGGCCATACTCGCCAATCCAACCGAGACACCGAAAATCGAGTGCAAGACATGGCTTGATTTGAACGAAAACCGCCATAAAGCAGTCATCGCCAAAGCGGCAATAGCGCTGGCGAATTCAGATGGCGGAACGATAGTATTTGGTGTATCTGAGGACAATGCTGCTGACGGTAGATTGACATGCGAACCCAAACCTGCGGGATTGCCGCGCTATACAAGCGATGCGATAGGTTCGGCGATAAACAAATATGCCGAGCCAGATATTCACTTCAATCTTGAATTTGAGAACCATCCTAATACTGGTGATGAGCATGCGTTTGTGGAAATCGCGGGCGGAATCCAGCAACCCGTTTTCGCAAAAAAGTCTTTCGATGGTGTAATCAACAAACTCACCTGCTACATACGCAAGCCAGGCCCAAAAAGCGAGGAGCCACATACCGCGCAAGAATGGCGTGACTTGCTGAATAGGTGTGTGAGGGCGAACCGCGACGGCTTGCTTGATAGCATTAGGACGATCATTAACGGTAGACCTGTGGACACATCTCCTACTCAATCAAACGAACAGCAACTTCGCGAGTTTATGGCGGCCTCGAAAGCGCGTTGGCGGGAACGACTGGACGAGGTTGAGGAAGACGATATTGCCCGTTTGCGTCACGGATATTGGGCATTCGCCTTTTCAATTGTCGGCGTAAACCCTTGGCCAACACTGAGCGACTTGCGGCGTGCGCTGGATGAAGCGCGACCAGCAGGCTTACGCCATCGTCTGTTCGCAGATACAACCCGAAGTTATAGTTCTCCATACCCGGCGGAAGGGGCGATTGAAGCCTGGACGGGCCATCCCGCGGAAGATCCCTACCGCGACCCATACGGATGTTCCTTTTGGCGCGCTACTTTGGGTGGGGAATTCTATCATTTGGAAGGGTTCCTTGAGGACAGCCAACCTGAGCGCGCTGAACCCGGCACCAGACTTTATATTGATATTTCCATTCAACTGCATGCGATGATGTTGAAATTGGCCGCGCGTATCGCCAGGTCAGTCGGAGAAGAGGCGGAGATAGTCATCTGCTCGGAGTGGAACGGGGTGAAGGGACGATACCTTCGCGGGAGCCAAAATTGGTGGCCTCGTCTCGCTGGCGATTGGCTCTGTTCCATCGAGCCCGTGACTTCAAAGCCGCGACGCTTAACTCCTCAACAAATCGACGACAATTGGGTTGAGGTTCTGCACGACTTTCTTCATCCCTTGTATGAGAAGTTTAAGTTTTATGATTTGAAGCAAGGATGGGTAGAATCGGCGGTAGAAAAAGTCAGAAGTGATGGTTGGTAGCCGTCGCTTCACCCACCCTCCACAACCCCCACCTCATCCTCACTCAGCCCGCGCCAAATTCAGCGCCAGCAGCCGCCTTAATATCTCTTCCTCATCATCCAGCACGGCATAGTCCCAGCCGTAGGCGTCGCAGACGGCTTCGTCCAGCGCCCGGTGCAGTTCGTCCAGTCTGGGCGCGAAGTCGCCGGCGGCGGGCTTGGTCTTGATGTTGTCAAGTCCGCGATAGACTTGCAGGGCGTTGTAGAGGTTGGTCAGGGTGCGGTCTTTGAGTTGCTTTTCGCTCATGCCTGCGGGATTGAGCCAGTAGTCGCGTTCCTCGTGCAATTGCGCGGCGGCGCGGCTGATGGCGGCGTGGGCGGGATGGGATCTGTCCTCGTGCCCGGGCGGCCAGGGGAAGGGGAAGGTCTCGAATGTGGTGGTTGGCGTGTAGCGGGGGCGGTCTTCGAGCGATGTGCCCATGCGCAGCGACCAGACTTCGTGCAGCTTAGAGTGCAGGACGCCGAAGAAGTAGTCGTCGTCTCTTGGAAATACATAAAGACTGTTGCTAGGCAAAACGGACAATGGAAGCCAAACAAAGAGCCGATGTTTGGCGGTATTAACGGTGGCAATAAACCGCGAGTTCTTACGTATCGCCTTTCGCATTTCAGCACCGGGCTCGCGATGAATCCACCAGTATTCACGGAGTCTATCAATACGATTGTTAGCTCTAGCAGGTTTGACATGATGCTCGACGTATTGAAATGGCAATTCGTAACGTTGCGCTTCTTCTATTGTTGGATTTACCCCAAAATCAATAATCCAAACATCTCGCGGTCGTCGAGTTATATCTATTCCATTAACGCTCAAATACAGGACATCTCTGTTTGAGAGTCCGCTCCGGTTTGTCGCGTTTATCATATCTCTGGCAAGCTCGCCCGGAATATCAAAAGGACCGCCCTTCTTGTCCGGCCACATGCAAAAGCTGCTATTCGCCGACAATCGTTTCGCCTGAGTAATATCTACACTCGCGGTTAAGTCAGGATTTACATTTTGAACAGGCAATCCGTCCAATACCTTGTTTTCTTGCTCTGCCTTGTCAAAGCCCACCATCGAAACGCGGACAGCAGCACCTTCAAGAACCCGCGGCCGATTTGACCAAGCCATGAAAATGTCGCCAGATTCTTTGATGCGCTTTAGCACTTCGCGATTCGCGCCCCCGCGTATCGAGTTTGTAGCTAGTAGTCCTGCGCGTTTTGCCTTTCCGTTTTCGATTTGCTCTCGCGCTTTTTCGAACCAGTAACAGACCAGGTCGGCAAAGCCCGGCACACGTCCGGCGTAATAATCTGTCAGCCGCTCGTAGTATTCGCCACCGAGTTCGCCGCGCAATTTGCTGCCGCCCAAGAAAGGCGGATTGCCGACGATGACATCGACTCGGGGCCATTCCGGCTCAATCGGCTCGTCATCCTCGTCGCAAGCCAATATCGCGTCCTTGCAGACGATGTTGTCTTCCAGTTCTTCCAGGATCGGCTCTTTGAAAGACTGACCGTAGCCGTTGTTTTGCCGCCACTGGATGTAACCGATCCAGACGACGATGCTGGCCAGGGCCTGGGCGATGGGGTCGATTTCGATGCCGTACATCTGGCGCGGGTGAACTTCCGGCGTCGGCAATTGCAAGCCCGCCCAGAGCGGATGCTGGATGACCTCTTTTTCCAGATCCATCAACAGTTGCAGCGATACATAAAGAAAGTTGCCGCTGCCGCATGCGGGGTCGAGGACGGTGGTCGCGCGGATGCGCTTCAAGATGCGCTCGCGCAAGTCCAGCAATTGGTTGCGGGCATTGGATCTGGCGCGTCCGGTTTTGGCGCTGTCGTAACGCTCGCGAATGGTCGCGGCTTCGAGTTGGACTGTGTCCCAGGCGTAGCGAAGCGGCCCCATGAGGACGGGTTCGACGATGAGCAGGATGTCGTCGCGGGAGGTGTAGTGCGCGCCCAACTGCGCGCGTTTGTCGGGGTCCAGGCTGCGCTCGAAGAGCGTGCCGAAGATGGACGGCTCAATCGCTTCCCAATTCAGCTTCGCCGCTTTCGCCAATTCATCCAGGGCTTCCTGTTGAAGCTCTTCGACGGTTACGACTTTGAAGAGCGTGCCGTTGAAGTAGGGAATATCGCGCATAAGGATATTGCCGCCTTCGTTCATGGCGACAAATAGATTCCGGACATATCGTGCGAAAACGCTGGGCTTGGAACGGGATTGCTCGATAATGTGAGTGAAGATGCCTTGTGGACTATTGACAGCGGTCGGCAGCAAACCGACGTCCTCGGCGAATAGGCAGAAGACCAGCTTGGTCAAGAAGTAGGCGATACGCTGGGAATCGGCTTCCCAATCGCGCATGTTGTCGGCTATCAGCCGAAAGACTTGCGCCGCTTCTTTGGTGACTTGCTCGGTATTGCGTCGGGGATGAAGGCGCTCCGGCGCGTGAAACAGCGCGCGCAACCAAGCTTGTTTCTCCGGATCCTTGGCGATTTCGTCGTGCCTGAAGTCATAGACGCGCTTTTGGGTATTGGGGAAATTGGTATGGATTTCCCAGTGGTTAATATCAGTCACGACCAGGAGCGGGGGATTATTCAAATTTTCGCGGTATTGCAGCAGCTGTTGATAGGCGGCATTCAAGTCTTTGTATTTGTCCGGCGACTTGTATTCGATAGCGAAATGACCTTCGTAGTAGACATCGGCGAAGCCCTGGCCGCTGACTTTTTTCAGCGATTGTTCAAAGACGAAGATCTCGCCCGCGTCGGTTCGACCGTCGCCGCCGGGCATCTCGACGCCGCCCAGTCGGCAGACATCGAGGAAATGGGCTTGGGCGATCTGCTTCTCGCCCAACTCGCTGTTTGCCCATTTATTGACAAATTCTTGTGGCGTCATGCTGTCGATTTCACCCTTCCTGAATGAGGCGCATTCTACCATCCGCGCCGGGCATGGGCAGCCCCGCAAATAGCGCCCCGCCCAAGTATCCCGAAATGCGGCCCCATGCTATACTGCCCTCTATGGAGAATCCCTACCGATTCCCGGCCTGGATCGACAAGCTGAAAGTCCGCGGCGGCGCGCCTTACGCCTTGCTGGCGCTGGACGTGATCGAGCCGCTGGCGCCGGTCTTGGCGCAGGGCTTGTGGATGGCGCAGCCCCTGGCGGGCTTGTGGCATGGCCGGGACGATATCCGCGACCTGGCGTTGCTGCTGGAAGCGCCTGAGGGCATCGAGGGGCTGCGGCGGCGGCTGGCGGACGACTAGGAGTTTGGCGCGTGGACGACAGCACGCTGCAAGTTTATGTGATCTTGTTTGTGATGATCACGATCGTGCTGGTTTATAGCTCGCGCTTTTTTTCCGCGCGGCGCTCGCGCCATTTGTCACAGCGGGCGGCGCCCGGCTTGGCGCGCTTGTCCGCCTGGACGGGGGAGGCGATAGAAGCGGGCCGTCCCTTGCATTTGTCCTTTGGCAGCGCCGGCATCGACCGGGAAAACGCGGCGGTGGCGGCGGCAGAAGCGGAATTGTTTTATCACATCATCAAAGCGGCCGGCTCGGGCGATGTCGCGCCGGTCATCCGCACGTCGTCGGCGGCGGCCGTGGCCCTGTGCCCGGGCACGATCCGCCGCGCCCGGGGTGGCGGCGGTC
>JAPOOU010000298.1 GCA_026713245.1 Chloroflexota bacterium | reverse complement strand
CGCGATCGTCGCCAGCCGGGTGGTCTTTGCCCGTGGCGTGGCCCGCAAGAGCGAATACCGCCGCTTCAATATTCGCTCGATTTCCCACGGCGGATCGGACGATTACCAATCAATGCGCGAGGCTTTGACACGGCGCTTTCTGCGTTGGAAGGACGCGGTTGAGTCGGGGCTCTCGCTGACGCCGGATGGAGTGGACAAGGCCGAAACCTGGCGCCTGCTGCCGGATTTGCTCTTGATTGACGGCGGCAAGGGACAGCTCAATGTCGCCTGGAGCGTACTGGACGAATTCGGCTTGCGGGATCGAGTGCCGGTCGCGGCTTTGGCGAAGCGCATTGAAGAAGTCTTCCTGCCCGAACAATCGAGTTCAGTGCTGCTGCCCCGCCGCAGCGAAGCGCTTTATCTCATACAGCGCGTGCGCGACGAAGCGCATCGCTTCGCCATTACCAGCCATCGCAAGCGCCGGCGCAAGATGAGCCTGGCCAGCCGCCTGGAGACGATACCGGGTGTGGGACCCAAGCGCCGCAAGGTCTTGCTCAAACACTTCGAAAACTCGATTGACGCCATCAGAAGCGCCAGCATCACCGAACTCGCGGAGGTCAATGGCATCAACAAGGAAGTCGCTCTGGCGATCAAGAGTCACCTGGATTGAACATTACAGTCATTCCTGCGCAGAGCAATCAATGTGTTCGGCTGCAAGAATGGCTTCCAGTTGGGCGATCAGCGGACTTATATGGTTCTGTACAACATTCCAGAGCGTGTCGAGATTAATATCGAAATAAGCGTGAGCCAACCAATTGCGCATGGCCTTGATGCTTGACCAAGGTAGGTCGGGATATCTGGCTCGACACTCAGGTGACACGGCGCCGACGGCTTCTCCCAGAATCTCTAGCAACTGGCCAAGATTAGCTGCAAGCCTTCGTCCTTCGAAAGCGACACTCGACTGTGTCCCTTTGCGAATCGCTGAGCCTTTTGCGCGGCTTCAAGCGCGTGGCACAGCCTTGCGCGGTCATTCTCCCGTCTGGATTTCAAAGATCGGTCTTGCTTCCTCACATACCGTTTGTCGGAAATAGCGACTCAAATCCTCCGGAGTTCGCAAATCAACGTCTCGGCCAATAATGCGGCTTAAGTCAACCATGTGTTGGAAAAACGCCATACCCACCTGGGCTCCGGCCACATACTCAACCAGCAAGTCTATGTCGCTGTCGGAGCGCAAATCCCCATGAAGCGCCGAACCAAATACGGACAAGCGCCGAATCGGCTGTCTTGCGCAGTATTTGCGAATGGCGTCCAGGGGCAACCCCGTCGCCGTTTCGAGACTCATGGCGCGCCTCTCTTTAACTCTGTATACAGTATAACGTGATTCTCGCCTATATATGCAGCTGATGGACGTGGCGGATGAAATCCTGCCCCCGCAGAATCTCCATCAGGGACTCGGGAAGCGCTTCGTCAAAGTTGAGCACGGTCAGGGTATTGCCGCCCGGTTGGGCGCGCCCGGTGTGCCAACTGGCGATGTTGATGCCGTTTTCCGCCATCAGCGTGCCGACGCGGCCGATCACGCCGGGCTGGTCATAACTGCCCATGATGAGCAGATGTCCGCGCGGTTCGAAGTGGATGCGGTAGCTGTTGATCTGCAGGATATAGGGCTTCTGCCGGTCCAGCAGCGTCCCGGCGATGCTGATCTCCTCGTTGTCATCCAGCGTAATCTGGCAAGTGATGACATTGCTGTATTCGCTGATCTTGATGCCTTTGGCCTGTGTGATCCGCCAGCCATGCTCGGCCGCCAATACTGGCGCGTTGACATAGCTCACCTTATCGCCGTGTATCGGCGCTAGCAGCCCCTTCAGAATGCCTACCGTCATCGGCTTTATCAGCCCGTTCATGTCCTCGCCGATGATCTCGATGGCGATACGCCGAATGGGAGCGCGAGCCAAAATGTGCTGCAAGCTGCCGATGCTTTCCGACAATTGCATATAGGGACGGGCGTCGCTGTAATTCAGGCCCGGCAGCAGCGGCATATTGACGACATTGCGATAGTCGCGGTCGTCCAGCGCGTCGATCACTTGCTTGACGATCTGAATGGACAGGTCTTGCCGGGCTTCCGCGGTATTGTCGCCGATATGCGGCGTGTGAATCACCTTGTCCAAACCGATCAAGGGGCTGTTGAAGGGCGGCTCTTCGTTCCAGACGTCCAGGGCGACGCCGCCCAGGCGCCCGTCTTTTAGCGCGTCAGCCAACAGCGCTTCCTTAATGACGCCGCCGTGGGCGGTATTTATGAAGCAGGCGCCGGGTTTCATCTGGCCCAGCATGTCCGCCGTAAAGAAGTCGACGGTCTCGTCCGTCGCCGGCACATGCAGGCTGACATAGTCCGCTGCCCCCAGCAATTCGCCTTGACCGACCAATTGAATGCGTTTGTCGTTGACCTGCTCTTCACGGATGTAGGGATCGTTAGCCAGAACGCGCATGCCGAAGGCCAGGCAGAGACGCGCGACACGTTGCCCGACCCGACCTAAACCGATGATGCCGACCGTTTTGCCGTGCAGTTGTTTGCCGACTTGCGGTCCCCGGTCAAAGAGCCACCAGCCTTCGCGCAGGCTGTCATGGATATCGGGCAAATTGCGATTCAGCGCCAACATCAAGGTCAGCGTATGTTCGGCGGCGGCGATGGCGCTGACGCCGGGGATATTCATCACCAGGATGCCGCGTTCTGTGGCATAGTCGACATCGATGCCGGTCAAGCCGGCGGACATACGCGCGATCAGTTTCAGCTTTGGCGCGTGTTCCAGCAGCGGCGCATCCAGTTTGAAGTCGGAACGCGTGATGATGGCTGTGGCGTCGCCCAGGGCCGCCCGCACATTCGAGGTCTTCGGCGGGACCATGTTTACCACGACATCGTCGGCCGCCTCCAGCAGGGCGATACTCTCGGCTGTGAGGTCGGTCGCGACCAATATCCGCCGCATATGTTTCACAGCGACAACTGCCGGGGTCGCGGCGGCTTGATCTCGTGTCGAGGCGCGGCAGTTCTGGTCGCTGCCGCCGAGCGGCTGGCTCACGCGAATAAACCCTTTCTTTCGAATTCCGCCAATATATCGTACAGGCTATCGTAAACGCGTTCGTTGATTCCGGCGAAGTCATCAAACGTGGAATGCGACAGGTCGGGCACGGTATAGCAAGTCATGCCCGCCGCCAGTGCCGACTGCGTCCCGGCCGGGCTATCCTCCAGCGCCAGGCAGCGCGCGGGCGGGTAGCCCAGCTGCTCGGCTGCGTAAAGATAAATATCGGGCGCCGGCTTGCCTAGCGCCATATGCTGCGCCGAATAGCGCTGCGGGATCAGCTTGTCCCAACCAAGCAAATTCACAAAATGGTCGATAACGCAGTCCCAGGAACTTGACGCGATTGCCCGCGGGATCTCGCGCTCGGCGGCAAATCGGATGATTGCTTCCGCGCCCGGGCGGGGCTGAATCTTCTCCAGCGGCATGCCCAAAATGCGCGCCGTAATCTCTTCAATGATGGCCTCGGGCGTATCGCCCACCTTGGGATAATGGCGGTGTATGATGCGCGCGAACTCGTCCACGCGGACGCCGATCGTTTGCTCGCGCACATCTTCGGCATATGTATAGCCGGCGCCTGCGATCATTTCGATCTCCGCCTCGTGCCACAGCGGTTCCGAATCGACCAGCAGCCCGTCCATATCGAAGACTATCGCGTCGAAACTCATGTCGTATGTATACCTTCAAATGCCTGAATAAACTGGTCAAGTCGCTTACCTGCCTGGAAGTTGACTGATTCCGGGTCCCGCGCCAGACCGATGCCCTTCAGAAAGAGCGATTCAAATGCGCCCCCGGCCACAGTTTGCCAGCCGGCCCGTCCAGCTGCAATTGGCAGAATCGGCGCCAGGGAATTATCGCTCACAAAGACCTCGGACTCCGCTTTCACCTTGTCCCGCGCCAACACGCCGCCATAACCGATGAAGAGATCGACCATATCTTTGGTCGCCAGATCGCTCGCGCCGTCTCCGATCATGAGGCGCCGCCCGGGCAGATCGCCCGCCAGCTCGCTGATAATCTGCGATTTGCCTTTTGATACCGTCAGCGGTCCTTCATCGAAGTCCAGATAGGTCTGCGCATGTTGGGCCTGTGGCTCGTGATAGCGCCACCATTGCCCGGATAGTTGGTTGTACTCCAATTCGACAGCGCGGATACGCGAGGCATCCACCCCCAGCCGCCGGCCGAAACCCTTCACGGCGTCAATCAATCCGCCGCTGATGATGAAAACCTGCTTGCCCAGGAAATGGAGCGCCGCGATAACTTCGGCCGCGTCCTCGACCATGGTTTCCCAGTAGCGTTCCTCAATTGCCTTGAGCTGGGCGCGCGTGGGACGGATGGCGCGCAAGCGTTTGCCGTAGACTTCGGCGAGATCAAGCTCGCCGTCCATTGCCTTGTTGGTCAGCAAACCGACGCGGTCCTGCTTGCCCTTGAAGCGAGCCAACTCGTCAATGCCCTCGATACACGACAAGGTGCTGTCGCAGTCGAAGAAAATCAAGTCGTAGCTTGGCCAAGCGACGTCGGGCATGTTCTACTTTCTGGTCCTGGAACAAAACGCCATTATTATAGCTGCGAGATCCGGAATATGAACAGCGCTATGCCAGGTATCTCAGAGCAATCGCACCACAACCAGCATTTGTCAAATGTCACATAAATCTAGCGACTTGTAAGGCTTGTCCGGTACTAGAAGTTTGGCGCGCAATTTGTCCTCAAATGCTGGGAAAATGCCCTGATTTTGCCCCCTTTTTGAGTAACAGTATAGATACAGTATGTATATGCGAGGGGGGGTACCCCCTGCCCGGATCGGACATGCCTGTTTGACAGCGGCAGGCTGTCGGCAGGAAAGCGGG
>JAPOOU010000154.1 GCA_026713245.1 Chloroflexota bacterium | reverse complement strand
TGCTAAACTCTTCACCCGCACCCAACCTCAACAATTTCACCAATTTCGACCCGTTCAACTGGTCTATCTTTTCTCATAGAAGTAGAAATATCCCCATCAACGGCAATCTTGCAACCTCTATGGGCGGTACGCGCGCCAACTTCTTGGCTGCAAATGTCAATATACAGCTTGCTATTTCCGCCGAGGAGCGAAGAAGTACTTCCATAAATTGCCACACTCGTACTTGGTCAAACAATGCTTGGTCTGCATGGAGTAGAGAGAATCCGACGACATCGGCGCATTTCATTTCAAGACCTGAGAATATCCAACCTGGTCGAATGTTTGGCATCACCAGGGCAAACCTTGGCTTGACTATGAGCGGGGGAGGCTTGATTGCCATCCTACTAGAAGGGACAGGCTCGGTACAGACGATTAGGGCAATCAGTAGAAGTTTCAACGCAGGAATTCACACGCGGACGGCGACGGCGACATTCGCATTGGCGACGCCGACTGGTTTTCAGGTGGCGAGCGCGTCTTCTAGCAATGTGTCGCTTAGCTGGAACGCGGTTACTGACAGCGCGGCGACGAGCGGCATCACGTACAGGGTGGAGAGGGCGCTGAGCGGCGGCAGCCCGTCATTCGCGGCTGTGGGGACAGGACTGACCGGCACATCGTTTTCTGATACGACTGTTGAGGCGGGCAAGACTTATCAATATCGCGTCAGAGCGGGTCACGCTTGGGGGGGCAGCCCGTACACGGCGGAACTGCAAGCGGTTGTGCCGGGAGTGGCGCCGCCGGCTCCGGTCCCGCCTGGGATTCCAGCGGACTTCACTGCAGTCGCGGGGGAATCGTTGGTCGATGTGAGTTGGACGCCGGTTAGGAGCGCGCAGACTGGGAGTTACGAGCTTGAGAGGTCGACGACGTCAGCGAGCGCGGGTTTCGCCCGGCTGGTGACAGTGGCGCGCAGCCCGTTCCGAGACACGACGGTGACGGATGGGCGGCAGTACTGGTATCGGATGCGGGCGAGGACGAGCGCTGGGGCGAGCGGTTATACGGCGGCGATCGGGGTTACGCCCATGGAAGCGATGCCTGACCCGCCGGCCCCAATGCCGCCTGGCGCGCCGGCGTTCCTGTCGGCCACTCCCAGCGATACGGTCGTAGAGGTTTCGTTGGTCTGGGGCGCGGTTACGAGTTCGCTGGCGGTGACGTATCAGTTGGAGCGTTCGTCTACATCTGGCACAGCCGGTTTCAGTCTGCTCGTCAGCACGTCCGCGGCGAATTATCTGGATGAGACGGTGGAGAACAACCGGCGATACTGGTATCGGGTCAGGGCGGTGACAAGCGCGGGCGCGGGAGCTTACGCCGCTGTGGCTGTGGCAAATGTGATGGCGGTACTGCCGACGCCTGACCCGCCTGTTGTGATATCGCCTTCTGACGATGCGCTTCGAGGCAAGGATTTTCGATGGTCGCTCAGGACGAATGAGAGCCGGCAGCGGGTTATCCCGATCAGGGCGCAGGACATTCTTGAGTTCAGCTTCCAATATGGCGCGCGGACGGGGGAGTTCAGCCCGCCGACGGCATTCTATGGCTATGGGGAGTTGAATCTGGGCATCGCGCTATCGAAAACGGATGCGGCTGTCGCGCATGAATTGCTGATAGAAGAGAATGCGGCTTCGATGAGGCACAGGTATTTCCTCTTGGCAGTTCGGTCGTTACAGGTTGACCGGTTGAATGGCAGCACGGCGCTGCGGCTGGAGACGCTTGGCGCGCGAATAAAGGACGAGTTTGGCTCGTACAGCGTGCCGGGCGGCAAGGCGACAATACCTAACTTGAATGTCGACGGCATCAGAATCAGAGAGGATGCCGCTGCACGCATCCGCCCGGTACAGTTCAGCACGCCCAAGGCGACGGGAGTGATCGGGGATATCACGACGACAATCGGGCGGCTGGTGAATTATTTTGAAGGAACGGGGTTATGCGTTGCAATCGAGGATATAAATTGCGATCCGCCGTGCTGGCGTCTGCTTCCGATGCCGATTACCAGCACATCGGATACGCGCTCGGTGGTGAACCGGCATTACTCCAAGGCAAACGCGATCCCGCTTAGGAGAGGCCTGAGGCACAAAACGGCGCCAAGCTGGAGGGCGGACGAGCTATTATTCGATTCTTTTCGAGGCGACGTGAGCAGGGACCGTACTCGTCCAGTGCGCATTACCGGAAGCGACGGCCAATTAGAAGGCAGTTTACGGCGCTGGAAAGCGAGGCTGCAAGTTACAGATAGAAAGTGGAGAGACCTTAGCGGAAACCCGTTGGTGGACCAGAAGTCGCCGCGAAATTATGTTGTCGATTCTCATCGCCTTACCAACATAGTCTCGCCGCCGCCCAATTTGATCACCCGGTATTTTCACTCGAATACGGTCATAGAGTGGTCCACAGATCAGAGAAACACGGTCATCTCGAGCAGTTTCAGGTTTGATGTGGATGTGGAGATCATTTCACAGATCAGCACTGCCGAGACGCCGCAACGGTATCTTGCCAACAGCAAAACGGCGCGCAAAGAACGATTTATCAGCGTGGCGGAGTTTGTGGTATTTGCAGAAGCCGCGAATCTGTTGAGAATGCAGGACTTGATTGACGCCTGGGATGATTGGCGACCGGAGCTTGCTACTTCTTCATGGCTGCCGATTTCTCACCATGAGCATGATGTGGTTCGGCGAGTGGCGGGCGAGCGCGTCGCGGTGACAGCCGGCGACATCGACCATTACTGCACGATATTAGGCGTGTCTTGGAGGTTGAAGGGCAATAATCCGTTGATTGTGAAGTGGGACTTGGTGTTGCAAGGCGAGCGATGATTGGAAAGCGCGGACCGAACTCAAAGAGCCACCTACTCAGGTGGCTCTTTTCTTTTACGGACTATTATTGTCGTAAGCTATTCAACTTAGACATCTTACAGCTGCACGCCGGCAAAAGAAAACGCGCAGACTTCCCTCTGCGCGTTCTCGGCTGGTCTGACACAGCCTATCGTGTCCTTCCCTGTCGGCTACCCCTTAACTAACCTGAAAGGAAACGATGAATGGATAATAAACTAAGCATGGCATTGCGTCAAGCAGCTGCGTTGCGGACGCGCAAAGGCAATCTTGGGCGCTTGGCCAAGGGCTGGTTCACCAAGAACATAGAATGCCCGCATTCAGATCGCCACACGCAGCACGATCATAAGCCGTCTTGCTCTGTCAAGGCGGATGGCTCGCTGTATTGTCATCGATGCGAGGAATACTGGACGCAGCGTCAAGCGGCGGCGCTGCTGAACGTGTCGGTGACTGACGAGGCTACAACCCCGAACCGGAGTAAGCGGCGGATGCAGGCGAAGGTTGGGCGCAGGATAAGCCGGCGGCGCAGCCAACGGGAGTTGGTCTACATCAGTGTTGAGCTTCCAAAGCATTTGCGCAAGCTGGCGCGGCTCATTTTGCAACAGTCCGTCCAATATGGAACGTGTGTCATGTCTCGAGAAAAGATGGGCGAAGTCATCGGCAAGTGCAAACGGACTGTCTTTTATTATCTGAAAGAGCTACGCGAGCTTGAATGGCTAACCTCGACGCCACTGGGTCATATAGTCCTGCGAACGAATTATCAACCTGACCGGTGGGATCGACCGCTTGGGATGTGGGTAATGATAGAAGCCCCTTGGTTCACAGCATCCGCGCTTGACTGCCAACCAGAAATGCACGCTATGTATTTAGCTAATCTGATGGTGGTTGGGAAGTTACCTAAATTTGTCCATTTCCCTGGCGGTTTTAGTCGCAAAATCCAATATAAGCTCCATGCCGACGACGACGACGACGACGACGACGGGGATCCCCTGCCACGAATGACCACGATGTTCCTTTGAG
>JAPOOU010000297.1 GCA_026713245.1 Chloroflexota bacterium | reverse complement strand
GGACCTTCGCCCAGCTGTAGACGCCATCCGACCAAAGCGAGGCGGGCTGGGCGCCGGATCGCCCCGGCACATTCCAGAATTAAAGCGCGCATATCAAGAGGATCGCGTTTGAGCAAGTTGCTGCCGCAATCGTTCCAGACCTTGTCACCGGCATTTTAAGTTGGGTCTTCGCGGCCGACCTGAACAGAGTAGAGGCGCGCGCGATCACCACCGGCCTGGCGGAATTCGTAACAGTGACCGGCACTAACTGGGGCGAACTGGCGGCGATGTCGATGCTGACCTTGATACCGTCGGCGATCATCGTCATCCTCGCGCAGCGCTATATCGTCATGGGTTTGACCTTTGGCGCTGTAAAGGAATAGGGCAATGAGCGAGCGACAAGATCAGCAGGAGAAGAAAGAGAGCGGCGGCTTCCTGCCCTTTCACACTAATGCCTTCGACCGCGTCTTCATCAGCGTCGTCATCCTGATCGGGATTCACTTGCTCTGGCTGCGCTTCCTGGAGCCGCAAACAGCGGCTGAAACAGCCAATGGGACGCGTCCTATAGAATTGGCAACGCTGCTCTCGTTTCTGATTGGCTTCTTTGTGATGCACTACGGTTGAGGGGCAGCGAGATTACTTCCCCGAACCGGCGGTCAATCCCCCGATGAGCCGGTCCTGAAAGACGCCCGAAATCACCAAAATAGGCAAGATCGTCAGCATCGTCGCCGCGGTGATGATCTCCCACGGGAAGGAGTATTCGCCCGGAAATAGCGAGATGCCCACCGGCGCCGTGCGCATGAAATTGTCGCTCATCAGCACCAGCGAGAGCGGAAATTCGTTCCAGGAGAATATGAATACGATCAGCCCGGTCGAGATCAAGCCCGGCGCGGAAAGCGGCAGGATGATACTCCAGAAGATGCGCAGGCTGCCCGCGCCGTCCACTCTGGCGGCGTCTTCGATTTCATGCGGCACCGTCTTGAAAAAATTGGTCAGTATCCAGACGGCGATCGGCGTATAGAGCCCGGCATGTCCGATGATCAGGCCGGAATAGCTATTGATCATGCCTAATTCGAGGAACATGTTGAAAAGCGAGGGAAGCAGCGCCAGCGGCGGGAACATGGAGACCGCCAGGATCAAGATCAGAATGAAGTTGCGTCCGCGATAGGTCAAACGGCCCAGCGAATAGGCCGCCAGCCCGCCGCATGCCAGAATCACGAATGTCGTGCTCGTCGCCACGATGAAGCTGTTGAGGATATAGCCCAGCAGTTCCGGCGTCTCGTTAAGAATGTTGAGGTAGTTTTCCAGCGTCGCCGGATCGGGCAGATATTGCACGGGCCAGGCATAAATGTCCGCTTCACTCTTGATGGACGTGAGGAAGATCCAGGCCGTCGGGAAGAAGGACACGATGACAGTGATCGCCGCCACGATGTAGAAGCTGAGCGAGACCGGCTTCCGTCGGCTCGAGCGCGCCGTCCGTTGATCCGTGGCCCGTTCGCGGGCGGATCCGCCAAATAGCGTCACAGGTCGCCTCGCCGTATCATCAAGATATAAAATACGCTGATGGTCATGATGATGATGAATTGAATCAAGATCGCGCTCGAACCGAGGTTGAAGTTGACGTACTGAAAGATGGCGCGATAGGCATAGAGCGACAGCGTTTCGGTGGAGGTCAAAGGACCGCCGTCGGTCAGATTAAACGGCAGCTCGAAGGCGCGCATGGCATCCATCGTGCGCAGCAATACCGAAACCAGGATCGCCGGTTTCAGCAGCGGCAAGGTAATAAAGCGAAATTCCGACAGTCGCGTTGTCCCGTCCACGCTGCCGGCCTCATAGAGATCGTCGGGTATGGTTTGCAGCCCCGCCAGCAACAGAAGCGCCATAAATGAACTGGTCTTCCAGATCGAAACGAACATCATCACGTGCATGGCGCTGGGGATCGCACCCAGCCAGTTGATGCGCTCGCCGATCAGCCCCATGTCCGATAGCATCGAGTTGAACAAGCCGAATTCGGTATTGAACATCCAGCGCCACATCAGGGCGTTAAGCGCCGTGGGCAATGCCCAGGGAAAGAGCACCGCCATGCGCACCAGCCCTTTGCCGCGGAAGTTGCGGTCGAGGACCAGCGCCAATCCGATGCCGACCGCCAACTCGATAGGCACGGTCACGGCTGTGAAGAGGATGGTATTGTTCAGCGAGGTGATGAAGCGCGGCGTATTCAGCAGCCGCTGGTAATTGGCCAGCCCGGCGTATTCGTAACCGGTGAAGATGCTGGTGCTGTTGCGACCGACACTGAGGACAATCGTCTGAAATATCGGGAAGAGCAAGACAAACGCAATGATCAACAGAGCGGGTACAAGAAATACGGGGCCGGCCCGATTGGCATGTTTCATCGCGTTGGTCTACTACCGGGACGGGGCGCGGCTGTTATTGGCGGCGCCCCGTTTCTTGATTCAACTAGGGCATTATCGCAAGGATTTGCGCCTCGGCATCGGCCAGCGCTTGTTCCGGCGTCTTCTCGCCCAGCAGAGCGGCGGAGATCTCCGTCTGCATAATCTCCGAGATTTCCGGATAGGCGGTGCCGGTCTGGGCCGAAGGACGCGCAAAAGCGTAGACGAAATTGGCGCACAGGGCAGCAACGCCAGGGGCTTCTGTGATGATGCGATCATCGTCGTAGACGGCGGGGCGCGTCGGCACCTTGCCCTGGATCAGGCTGGCTTGCACCTGCGATTCGTAGCTGGTGAAGCACTTGACAAAATCGGCCGCAGCTTCGACATTCTCCGAATGCTTGTTGACCGCCAGCAGGAAGCCGCCAATGACGGTGGTGTTGCTCATGTCATTGCCCTCGAAGTAGGGCACGCGGGTGAATTGCACGGCGTCCTTCACCGGCGAGTCCTCCGCGGTCAGCGTCGCCAGGACGAAGTCCTGCACCATCAAGAAGACGGCGCGTTCCTGCTGGAAGAGCAAGCGCGCGTCATTGGGACGGAAGGTCAAGATACTTTCCGGCGCGACGCCGGATTCCAACATGCCGACCATAGTCGAGAGCGATTTGACACCGGCTTCGTTGTTGATCGTCAAGTTGCCATCGGCGTCAAAGAAGCTGCCGCCCGCGCCCTGAAAGAAGGCCAGCCAATTCATGAACAAGCCTTCGATCTTCGCCCACATGCTGATGAAACCAGCCAGGTCGGGGTTGGCTTCGCCTTCGACGATGGCTTCCGCTTGCGCGATCAGCGCTTCCCAGGTGGTCGGCGCGTCAAAGCCGTATTTCTCCAGCAGGTCGGCGCGATAGAAAAGGTGTATACCGTCAATGTAGAGCGGGATCGCGTAGGTGCTGCCGCCGACTTGCGCCGCCGCCAGGAAGCCCGGGATGTATTCCGCAAGCTCGTCTTCGCTGAAATGGTCCTCAATCGGCGCGACCCAACCGCGGGCGGCAAAGTCGCCGGGCCAAATCACATCAACGGCGATGATATCCGGCTTGGAATTGCGCGCCGTGAAATTGGTGACATAAATGCTGCGCGATTCGTTAGGCACATCGGATATGCGCTCCCACTCCACGCTGATGCCCCCGACTTCGTTTTCGCAGGCTTCAATGAGAATGGGCGCGGCATCGCCAAAACCGCGCGCGCCGATGGAAAGCGTCAGCTCTACGTTGTCTTGCGCGGCAGCGGGCAGCGCCAGCAGCGCAATGATGATGAGTAGGGCGACGGTGAATAGCCCTTTTGATTGCGTATCTTTTGCGAACATCACGAGATCTCCTTATCGATTCATATTGCCGGAACGTTAGATGCGAGACATGGCATAAAGGCTCCTTCCCTGGACCGTATAACAAAGACAGGTACAAGACTCCAAATCTTTGGCTATGTCACCCCCGCGCAATTGCGACAATCTCTTTTTAGCCACAGAGGCGCCGAGGACATTGAGTTAAAGATTCTATCGGGCAAAGCTTCTCAAAATCCTATCCAAACAGTCTTTTGCTCTGCGCACTCAATAAGTGCAAGTTTGTCGTGCAAAAAATTGCCTGTGCTGTAGGGGCGTCCAATCTGGTCGCCCGCTGCCGCTGCGACTTGCGGTTGCGGGCGACATGGTATGTCGTCCCTACAGATCGTTGCTTTAGCGAAAGTTGCATTACTTTATGGCTTCTACTTCTGTGTCCTCTGTGTTCAATTATTGCCTTGATTTACGCCGTTCATGTGCACACTTTCTTTAAGCGATTGCCCGAGCGCCTCGCCAAAGCCTCAGGCCCCCGATACCCGCGGCATCCACAACGGCTCCATGCCCCAGCGGTTGAATAACAGCGCCCGGATCATATCCGCCCGCGTATCGCTATAGGCCCCATTGGTCCATAGATTCTTGCTTCGGCTGGGATCGTCCGCCAGGTCAAATAACTCGTAGCGATCAATCGCCGGATCAAAGTTGATCCCATATCCGCCCTTGTTCGCGCTCTTGACGTACATGGCCGCCGACTTGTTGGGCAGGCGCAAACCCTCGTCGCTCAGCGGCTCCTCCTTGAGCATTTCCGCCCGCAGCATCGCTTCCGTCAAGCGGACGCGCAAGTCTCCCTCGGCGTAGCGGTTACGGACTTCGCCGGGGTCATCGCGCAGGTCGTAAATTTCGCCATAGTCGCGATTAAAATACAGCGTGAGCTTGTAGCGATCGTCGATATAGGTCTTCAAGTGCAGCGTCGTCGGCTGATGGCGATTCTCCACGATGAGGTGGTCCCTGGCCTCGGATTCGTCGCCGCGCCAGACAGCCCCTTGATCGACGCCGGTCATCTCCTCCGGAATGTCGATGCCGCAAAAGCCGAGGAAGGTGGGGGCATAATCAACCAGCGACTGCAAGCTGTGGCTGATATGTCCTGCCGGTATCTGGCCGGGCAGGCGCGCGATCATGGGCACGCGGATGCCGTCGTCATAATGAAATGCGCCTTTGGCGATCAGCCCGTGCTGGCCGAAGTAGTGCCCGTGATCGCTTGTGAAGACGACCAAGGTGTCTTCGGCTAATCCAAGTTGATCGAGGTGGTCGATGATCTGTCCGATGTATTTGTCCATGCAACTGATCATCCCGTAGTAGCAAGCGATGTCCTCCGCCAGCTCCCCCCGGTCGTGCAGGTGGGAATGAAAACCGTGGCAGCCGCTGCCATTGGCTTCTTGCCAGTCCGAAAAGTCGGGATCCGCCGTCTGCGTCAATTGAAGCTGCGGCGGGTTATTGTCGTGTTCGCCCGGGCTTGGCCCGGGCACGGTAATTTCCGTCGGATCGATCATCGTATCCCAGGGTTCGGGCGCCAGGTATTTCGGATGCGGATCGAAAAAGCTCGCCCACAAGAAGAACGGTCGATCCTGATCGCGGTAGTCCGAGATCAGAGCCTTGCTTCGTTCGGCGATCCAGGCGTTATAGTGAAATCGTTCCGGGATGAGCCATTTGCGCCGCTGTTCGACGACATGACCCGTCGGCTGCAAATAATAATCGCGCCAGTTGAGCAAGCCCTTTTCTTCCATCCAAAGCGCGTAATGCTGGCCGACATGGGCTTCGTCGGTGTGGTTGCGCGCCAGCTCGACATGGTCGAAGCCATAAAATGGACCTTGGAAGTCCTGCCAGAAGTCGAGATCTTGCAAGATGGGATAGGATTCTAGCGACGGATAGGCCTCCGTCGACTGCAGCGGCTGGAAATGCGCCTTGCCGATCAGCGCCGTCCGATATCCAGCCGCCTGGAGATGCTCGCCCAGGGTCGCTTCACTTTCGGGCAGTTTTGTGCCCAGCGAGTAGGCGCCGTGCTGGGATGGGTATTTGCCGGTAATCATGCTGCTGCGGGTCGGCGTGCAAGTGGGGTTGGGACAATAAGCCCGCGTGAAAGTAGCGCCCTGCGCGGCGAGTTTGTCCAGCGCCGGCGTCTGAATCTCCGGATTGTTCTGTCCCAGCGTGCGCCAATGCTGCTGGTCGGAGGTGATCAGGAGTATGTTCATTCTCGGCATGATCCTTTGTTCGTCTCTGGCGGCCAAAAAACGCTGTCAACGCTATTGTCGGTAATACCGTTTTCCCTGGATCGCTTCCGGCAACATGCTCTCGTCGCTATAAGCCCGGTAGCCGTCACCGTAACCCAGTTCCTTCATCAACTGCGTAGGCGCGTTGCGGATATGCAGCGGAATCGGCAAGTTTCCGCGTTCCTTGACATCGTCGAGGGCGCTGAAATAAGCATCCCCGGCTGCGCGGTTCTTGCTCGCGCAAGCCAGATAGACGACCCCATGCGCCAGATTGAATTGGCACTCCGGCAAGCCGATCGTTTCGACAGCGCGGAAGACCTCATTGGCCACGGTCAGCGCCGAGGAATCGGCCATGCCGATATCTTCGCTGGCGAAGATGACCATACGGCGGGCGATGAACTTGGGGTCTTCGCCGCTGTCGACCATGCGCGCCATGTAATAAAGCGCCGCGTCGACAGCGCTCGCGCGCATGCTCTTGATGAAGGCGCTAATGGTGTTGTAGTGTTCCTCGCCGGTTTTGTCGTAACGCAAGTGCTTCGATTGCAAGGTCTCGCGCAGTTGCTCGACGCCGATGCGCCTTTCGCTGTATAGCCGCGCGGCATTCTCCAACAGATTCAGCGCGGCGCGGGCATCGCCATTGGCGTAATTGGCCAGAAAGTGGCTGGCGTCCCCCTCAATTTCCACGTCCAGCGCGGCGGTCCCCCGGGCGATGATCCGCGCGATCTCTTCCTGAGTAAGCGGATTGAGCGTGAAGATCTGCATCCGCGACAGCAACGCCGATATAACCTCAAAGCTGGGATTCTCGGTGGTGGCGCCGATGAGGATGATGGTCCCGTCTTCGACATAGGGCAGCAGGAAATCTTGCTGGGCTTTGTTGAAGCGGTGGATCTCGTCGAGGAAGAGGATGACGCCCTCGGGCGGTTCGTCTTGGTCGGGCGCGTCAAAGAGCGCCATCTGCGCTTTAGCGTTCTTGCCGGGAGACTTGACCGTTTCAACGATCTGACGCAGTTCCGCTTTTCCGGCCGAGACCGCGGACAGGTTGTAAAATGGCTTGTCCGCGACAGCGGCGATCATGCGAGCGAGGGTGGTCTTGCCCACGCCCGGCGGACCCCAGAAGATCATGCTGGGGATGGTCCGCCCCTGCAAGACGTGGAAAAGCGGTTTGTCGACGCCGACCAGGTGCCCCTGGCCGATGAAACCGGAGAGATCGCGCGGGCGGATGCGTTCGGGCAGGGGCGCGGGAGGCTGGCGCATGTCAATCGCGCCCTCGTTCGCATGACAGGAGCCCGGAATCAACCCCATTTGTCGCGGTTGATTTTGCGGTGAGACAAACCAGCGGGGGCGCCAGCGAAAGCTGCGGGAAATCGTGCAAGACCTTGCTCAAAAGGATCAACCCCGGATAATCTTCACGATCTGATGCAGGTGATCGCAGTCGTGGTAGGCGGTCAGAACGAGCTGGTCGTTGAGCGTGAAGCCGCCGCCGTCGGCGTCGCGCCCCGGGCGCTCCCAGAGCGCCTCGTCGTCTTCCGGCAGGGACGCCATAAGCGCGTGATATGGCGCCCGGCCTTGCTTCCACTTTTCCAATAGATCCAGCGCGTCCTGCTCGGCGTAAGCGGCTTCGATGACCATTTCGTCAGGACTCTTGCCGGAGGACTGCGGAAGTTCGCTTCCCTCGGCCAGGGCGCTCGCCCGTCGCATGAAGTAGGAATCGACATCGGCCAGATGGCCCAGGACTTCGGAAATCGTCCAGCCGTCGCCGCCATCGCGCCGGTCGAAGGCGCCGGGGTCGCTGATGCTCGTGACGACTTGTTCAATGTTTACCGGGTTCTTCTCCATCGCCCACAGCTGCCAGCGACGGTATCTGGAAAGCGCTTGCATGGACCGCTCCTTTGCATGGTTTGGGGCGGATTATAGCACAGCCGACGGCCGCCGTGAATCTGACGACACAGCCGTCGGCTTTTGCAATCCAGGTTAGGTGCTACGAACGTTATTGCCCGCGCGCCGCGTCGAGAATAGCCAGCGCTTTGCGGGCGATCGCTTCGGTGGGGTTGGCGCTGGTGCCGGGCGCGCGTTCCATCAAGACCTCGAGGAAGAATTCGTCTATGGCGAAGAGCGCGACCGACCCATAGAGCCCGCGGCCCAGGACATGCGGCTTGGGGAAATCTTCTATCGAGTTTTCCTCTTCGATGCCTTCGCGGATGCCCTTGATCTTCTCGTAATGCGCCATGGCGTCGTCGGCGCTGTCGAATTGACCGAATGTCATTTGAAAGTTGTTCGCCATCTGGTCCACATAAGCGACGCGTACGGCGCGGCCATTCTGTATATTGCGCGGCGTATCCACGCCATCGTCAAAGCGGGAAAAATCGCGTTTCCATTGCGTCGTGGTAATAATCTCATTTGGCATGTTATTAAGAACCGCCTCGAGGACGTCGACAGAGCCGGCGTCCAACGAGGTCTTGCTGGCAGCTGCTTCAAAGCCGCTGCGATTTTCTTCAAAAAAGCGGACGGTCTGTTGTGAGAGCTGCCCCATGGGGCTGGACGAGGTGGTGAAAATCTCGACAAAGACTTCAATGAAATAATTGTCGATTTGGAAGAGCCCAAATGAACCGTACAATCCGGCGCCGATGAAGTTGGGTTTCGGAAATGCATCGTCCTCTTTGAGGTTTACCAGTGAAGATCGGAGATCCTGCTTGCGGTTGAACTCCGTGATAGCCCCTTCCGCGTCCGGAAAAACAGCGAAGTTCAAGCTCATTTTGCTGCCTTGCTGGGTGTAATAATAGATCTCTCTGCCGACAGCGGGTCTGCGGATGCCGCGGATGTTCTTCACACCCTCGTTGCCGATTTCAAAGTTCCGCTTCCATTCTTCTTCACCCGCAGGCAGAGGATCGGGCAACAATTCAATCAGGCGTTCCATGGTGCCCAGATTGACCTCGTACGGATCAATAAAGTCGGCCGGCCGCGGTGTCGGCGAGGGCGTAGCGGTCGGTTCCGACGTCGGCGTCGGCGACGGCGTAATATCAAGCGTGTCCACCGGACGGCAGGCGGCGAATACCAGCATAGTGATCAACGCCAGCGCTAGTAATCGAAACTGGTGGTGCGGATTGGGTCTCATGGCTAATCCCCGCCCTCTTCTTCTTCATACAGGCGCAGGCGCTCGGGAATCTGACCCGTGACGATCATATCAGCCACTTCGTTTTCAGAAACTTCGCTCTTGTGGAAGTCGCCTAGCTTGTGTCCGCGCTCAATGATGGTAAAGCGGTCCGCCACCTCGTATACGTGACGGATATTGTGAGTGATGAAGATGACGCTCATGCCTTTTTCCTTGGCGGCGATGGTATAGTCGAGTACCTTCTGCGTCTCGCCAACGGACAGCGCCGAGGTCGGCTCGTCCAGGATCAATAGCTTCTTGCCGAAGTAGACGGCGCGGCCGATCGCGATCGACTGCCGTTCGCCACCGGACATGGTGCCCACCGTTTCCTCCGAATCGCGGATATGGATGCCGACATCAGCCAACGCTTGTATCGACTCGCGCGCCATCGTCTTTTTGTCCAGGAACTTGAAGGGACCAATCTCGAAAGTGGGCTCTTGACCCAGCCAGAAATTGCGGGCGATGCTCATCAATGGCACCAGCGCCAGATCCTGGTGTACCGTCTCGATGCCCAATTCACGCGCGTCGTGAGGCGATTCAATGTTCACGGCTTCATCATCGAAGAAGATTTGGCCGCGCGTCAAACTGTGGAACCCCGTCAGCACTTTGATCAGCGTCGATTTGCCGGCGCCGTTATCCCCCAGCAAGCCGACAATTTCCTGACGATCCACATGGAAGTCGATGCCGCGCAATACTTGCACACTGCCAAAGTGCTTGTGGATATCGATCATATCCACAAGCGCATTATCGTTTTTCTGCGAATACTGCATGATTCATGCTCCCTAACTTCGCTGTCCGCCGCGCACGAAGGTATTCAATACAACGGCAGCGATGATGATCACGCCGATGGTGCCGGAGAAGAGCCGCGACTCGATACCGACCAAGACCAGCCCGGTTTGCAGCATGCCGAAGATCAGCGCCCCCAGCAACGAGCCAACCACGCTGCCGTAACCGCCGGTCAGCAATGCGCCGCCGATCACAGTCATGGCGATGACCTCCAACTCCCAGCCGGTGCCTTTGTTCGGGTCCACGCCCGGGTTTCGCGACGTCTCATAAATCGCGGCTATACCTGTCAACAAGGCGACAATGACGAAATTCTGAACCTTCACCCGGTCGACGTTGACACCTTGAGCGCGCGCGGCGCCCTCGTTGCCGCCGGTGGCGAATATACTATTGCCAAATGTCGTATTGGTGAGGATGACATGGAAGATCGCCACAAAAATGAACCACCAGACGATTGCCAGGCGTACGTTGGCGTTGCGCGGGATCTGCATGTGGAAGAAATCGCCTTCCTCGCCAATTGCCAGAACGCGCCCGTTGAAAAGATCAAAATAGCCCACTTCCACCACGTCTCCGCCACCCGAGTTAGCGTGATAGGAGAAGACCGCAACCAGCCAAACGACCGCCACCACCAGGATGAAAAGGACCAGCAAGCCCGCAACCGTTCGCACGATCGCGCCGCTAGTGCCGAAATCACCATTGTCCTCCCGGACCGACCAGGCTTGCGCTGCACCGCGGTATAGCACAGGCAAGACGCGGTAGGCGGTAAATGCCACCAGCGCCAGGCCGACTATGACCAGCGCCAAAAAGACGATATTGCTGATGCCAATCACCGGCAGCGATTCATGATGGTCGCTATAGCGCAGAATGCGCCCGCCCGCGATCGCGACCAGCGTGATCGCCCGGAAAGCCAGCATCGTCCCCAGTGTAACGATAAAGGACGGTATTCGAGTGGTGATGAGCAGAACGCCGTTGATGGCGCCTAGAATCAAAGCCACGAAGATGGCCAGCAAGGCCGCCGGGACCGGCTCCATCACACCGAATACGGGCGCGCCATGTGTCATGAAGTTCATGAACGACAACGCCGTGACACCCAGAATTGAACCGACGGACAAATCGAATTCGCCGGATATCATCAGATAGGTTACGCCGATAGCGATGACGCCTTTGGTCGCGATGTTGCTGAGAAACGATGCCACCGAACTCGGCTCGAGGAAGAGATCCGTCGCCATCGTAAATCCCATAAGGATGGCGACAAAGCCGATGATCGCGCCGGCGCTCGGCGACTTGGCCAGGTTGGCGCGAATGTACTTGCCCGGGGTCAATGCGATCGCCCGGCGCAATTCGTCCGACTGCTCTTCAACCCGGCGCGACACTCGATAACCGAATAGCCCCGGCAAGAAGAAAAGAAAACCGGCCAGCAGGCGATGATTTTCCACATCGCGTATGGTTGTGATTCCCGGATAGAGCGGCACCACGAACGCTCCCGCGATCAGTACGCCAACGACACCCAATCCCAATACGACTAGAATCGCGACAACAAATTTGCGCGGGGGCATGACAACCAGACGAATGCCATCTGTATGCCGTAAAAAATCCAGCGGCGGAATTAAAAATACCAGCAGCGACAGCAAAGCGAGCAGCCCCACCACGAACAGGCTAACGCTGATCAAGGACTCGCCGATTGACAGTGCGATGGGCGCAAGGCCGCTGACGTTTGGATCTTCGTTTATTACGGCGCGCAGGTCAATATCCTGGCCCAGCAAAAGCGAAAACTTCAACCCAACAGGAATGATAACGCTTAAAAGAATAGCGCCGCCGATCATGACAGTGATGAAATACATCCACTGTGACCAGCGCAGGCTTGACTGTTCGCGCTGGAAGAGGCCATATCCGGTGCGCAGGCAGCAGGCAGCGTAAATCAAAAAGGCGACTATGACTATTGTTTCGACGCTATTCAGGTTGCTGCGCAGAATATCGATCCGCTCGCCTAAGGGGATCCAGCCGAAAGCGACTCCGTATGCGATCAAGAACCCCAGGATGGCAAAGCCAAATATCAAGCCTGCAACGAGTGTGCCGATATTGGAGGCTTCTCGTTTGCCGTCCAAATATGCTTGCATCATAAGCTGTTTCTCGGATTCGACTAAGAATTTCTTGGGAGTCCATATCAGCCCGAAGCGGCCGATACGTAGAAAGGATGACTATAGTTGTGGAAGTTTAAGAAAAACGGGTGGGAATGTGCTTCCCACCCATTTACGAATGCCATTTTCGGCCTAGCGATAGCCTTGCGCTGTCAACTCGATGATGGCATCGACATTGCTGCCGTCGATGACACCCGGTCCCGTCAGAATATCGCCACCCGGCGCCATCTTGAACTGGCTGTTCAAATAGAGCCACATGATCGTCTCGAAACCTTGCAGATAAGGCTGCTGGTCGATCGCCTGAATCAGGTAGCCGTTCTGGATCATTTCATAGATCTCGGCGCTGGTATCGTGCGTGGTGGCGAAGATATCGCCAGCCATGACGCCAGCTTCCTGAATGTACAGGTTCAGCGAGCTCGCCGGGTTCGGGCCAAGGCTGAATACAGCGTTGGTATTGGGGTTGGCGTTGAAGTAGTCGGCGAACGTACCGGCGGATGCGGTCACATCATTGTTGATGGTCAGCTGATCCAGCGGAATGCCGGCTTCTTCAAAGACAGAGCGAACGCCCGCGCAACGGGCTTCCAAACCACTGTGTCCAACTTCCTGGATCGGGCAAACGGCCCGGGCGATCTCGACGCCGGCGGCGTCGGCTGCGTCAAGCACAGCGTTCGCGTTCGAGCGTCCACCGAGGAACTCGTTGGCGCCGATGTAGAACAGGGTCGGCAGCGCGTCACGCGTGCCAGCGTTTGGATCGGCCGTGTTGAAGACGATCACGGGAATACCGGCTTCGGCAGCGCGGTTGACACCGTCGCGGATGACTTCCGGATTCGGAACCGTGGTGCCGATACCGTCGTTGTTGCGCGCCAGCGCATCGTCCCAATAACCGGCCATATCATCAATATTGTCAACCGGATCCGACAACCAGGCGCAGTCCGCGCCCAGCAAGCTGCAAGCGTCTTCCATACCCTTGATCACGACGACCCAGAAGGGATTACCTATACCGCCGTGGCTGACCATACTAAAGGTCAGTTGGTCTTGCGCGCCAACGCCGCCGATTCCGGCAATCATGACACCCAGCGCCAAAAGCAGCACCGGGATCGTACGAACTAGCTTTCTCATAACGAGACTCCTCCAAATAAACGTAAATGGTCACTTTGTCTCAGGCCAATCGCCTGTTGAGACCGGTTTCAAGCGGCCAATAGCCACCACCGCAGCGGCGTACTAGGCCAAGTGCCTGGCATTATAACGCAAAACCGCGAAAGTTCAATGTCGTTGGCGAGATGACGGGAAGTGTATCCTTTTCGGTTGAATTATATCGTAGCCGGTCCCCGACATGAGATCCTTAACTCAAAAACGAACGACGCTGGTAGGGGCGACTTACCTGCCGTGTCTACGCGCAGCGCTGAGTCGCCCAATACTCATTCAGTTTCTATACGTCGGGCGATCTAGCGGATCGCCCCTTCCGGCTGTCAGGCGGTTGTTGTTGTTAATTTCACTAATGAATGCGCTAAGAACGCGGAGGGCAAAATACTGCAAAAATATTCTCGGTGCTTACGTTCTTTGTTTCAACCGTATAAGGATTCGCTGCCGCGAGAAGGCGGCGCCGCGCCGGGATCAGCGGATCTCTTCCACCGCCCAGTGATCGCCCATGGCGCGCCTGCCCCCGGCCAGACCGGGACCATCGCTCAGCTGGCGCAGGAGATCGTCCCTCTCCAATGCCGAGTCAAGCAGGTTCAAACCCAGGCCGGGCCCCGATGGAATATCCAGGTGACCATCGGAGACTGCCGGAGAAAAATCCGTAAGGACCGTAAAGTACTCCTTATAAAAGGCGCGTACCGATTCCACATAAAACAGATTGGGAATATGCGCCGCGATCTGCATGCAGGCGGCATGGCAGATCGCCCCGGCAACGTTATGCAAGACCAGCGGCACACCGAAGGTCTCTGCCAGGTTGGCGATCTTGCGCGTTTCGGCAATGCCACCGTTCCAAACGACATCGGTCATGACGATTTGAGACACGTGCTTCTCTAGCCATTCGCGCAATTGCCAGCGCGTCATTAACAGTTCGGAACCGACAATGGGAATCGTCGTTCGGTCCGAGAGCGCCTTGATCTCATCGGGATAAACCGCCGGCAGTACGTCCTCTAGGAATAGGATGTTGTACGGTTCGAGGGCGCGAGCGATACGCTCCATACTGACGCGATTCCAGCGGAAATGGCATTCGATGCCGATTTCCATGTCATCGCCGACCCGGTCGCGGATCTGTCGTATCGGGGTCAAGCCCTTTTCGATCTCCGCAGCGCTGATGCGCTGGCCGAAGCTGCGCTCGCTGAACTGATCAAAGGGCCAGATCTTCATGGCATAGATTTCGTCATCGAGCAAGCTCTGCGCCAATGCGCCCGCGTCTTCGTGCCAGGCTTGATAGTCCCGACTATCGCCAAAGCTCAAGCAAGTATTGTAGGTGGGGATTTCCTCGCGGGTCTTGCCGCCGAGCAAGTGATACAGCGGCGCGTCGTAATGCTTGCCCATGATATCCCAGAGCGCGATCTCGAAGGCGGAAAGCGCCCGCGTCTCGGCGCCGGCATAGCCGTGATACATGATGTTATCCATCACAAAGCGCCACAGCCCTTCGATATCAAGCGGATCTTGCCCGAGTACCAAAGGCGCGATCGTGCCATGCAAGGCCGCCTTGGCGCCGGGGATCTTGTCGACCGTCTCGCCAAGACCGACGATGCCAGTGTCGGTATAGACGCGCACCGTCATCAATCGCGGATATGCCTGCCATTGCAAGGTTTCGATCCGCGTGATTTTCATGCGGCGCTTCCATGGCTATAGGAGCAAAATGCCTCGCTATTAAAATTGTGCTTGAAATTCCAGTCGGAATTCACGGGACGCTATTCCTCAATCGCCGTCGTTGAATCTTGTCTTAGCCAAGTTCTACAGTACCAAGGCGATACAATTCATTTGCGCTGCCCGCCAATGGCAATCGTATCATAGTCCTTGCGTCATAGACACCGACATAAACCTCATAGACTCCAGATTGCGGGGGCAGGTCCAGCAGCCTTTCGTCGTCAAAATGATAATTCGGCAGCAGCGAGAAGCTGCGCAATTCGCCATTCTTCGGCGGTCTGTCATCGTTGGCAATGAAATCGGCATCGAGGAAGAAGTAGATGCCGATTGACAGATCTTGTTCAATTTGCCTTTGTCCTGTTCGCCAGGCGCTGCGCAGTGGCAATGTCCCCCCTGCATCCCCTGCCGGCGGCATTTCATACCCGAGCAGTATCAATTGATCGTCAAAACTGACCTCCAAGCTCGTTGACAGCCGATTGCGACCAGGCGGGTGCAGAATCGCGGGCTTGGCGAGCGTCGGGTGAGCGGCAACTTCCCCGCTGGCTGTCTGCGGCGAGTATATTTTGGTTGAGCCTTCGGGCAGGACAAAAACCGTTACATTGCCTGTTTTTTCAAAGGGTCCGTCATAGCTGCGCCAAGTGATGCCAATATGCTCAACATAAATTTTGCCCACGTGCCACTCGCTCGTACGATCGCGCGGGAACACGGTGTACCCGATGGGACGGTCATATTCAATAATGGCTTTATCCCCAATAAAGTACTTGAGCGAAAAAGCGTAATTTTGCTCTGTAGGCTGCAGAAGACGCCAATACAAGCTGACCACCCATGGATGAAAGGGTTTGATCGTATGCCTCGCGCTGTACTGCGGGCGCACCTGCCAGCCAAGCAATTCCAATGTGTCATCATAGCGCAGGCCGGTGGCCGTCGCTGAAGACGGAAGTTCGGGGACGATGACATCCTGGGGCAGGCTATCCAACGCGAACTGAACCGCGAGCAGCAAGCCGGATATGGCAAGCCCCTGTTTATAGTAGCGCCGTATTAGTGCAGTCAAACGCTCGCTGCGGAGGGCCTGAAATAACCGATCGAGAGCCAAGCCAGCCGCTGGCAGCATCCATGCGACCACAGGTGTCCTGAAGCGAGTTTCAACATAAACGCCCATGACGGCAAGCAAATAAGCGCAAAACCCGGTGACAAGCAGGAGTGACAAGGACCTTGTCTCCCTTTGCTGCCAAAGCATTCGCCAGCCCACCAGCGACAGCGCGAACAGTAGCGTAAAATTCAAGGGATTTAGCGCCAGCGCGCCAGAAGAGTCGTCGCGAAACTCTTGATAATCGAGGTTCTGGCCCGTGACAAAACTGCTGAGGAATACGCCCACCTTGTGCAACGATAGCTCGATGAATCGCCTTGGTTCCAGCGCGACATCCTGCAGAAAATAATGAAAATAATCCAGCTTTGTGGATCGTTCGGCGTTGGATCGGCTGGCGATGCCTTCGGCGTCTCTAGCGTTACCGTAATAAAACACTCGTGGACCAATTGGAACAATCAGGTGATTCGCTCCGCCTGCGCGATTGTGCAAGATGACCGGCAGGGTAAGAAGAAGCAGGCCAATAAGCGCGAGCGAAACTTTTGTTGCGGCGCGTACCCAACCCCGACTGGCCACGGCCCAAATGACGCAAATGAATCCCGGCGCAATCAACTGAAATCGAGTAACGATTCCCGCCCCAAGCAGAATCCCCAACGCAAAGGAAGCAAGCAGATTGCGCGGACGGCGAATAGCCCACCATGCAAACCCGAGCATCAATGTCGCGAGAATCACTGCCTGCGAGGTGATGATAAAATCGGTATCGTAGTAAGCGCTGACCGGATAGAATGCCAAAAGCAAGCCCGCAAGCAAGCCGGCGCGCCGTCGCCCGGTTGCCCACGCGGCAATCATTGCCATAAGACCGCAATTCAGCGACGCCAGCGCGACTAAAGCCAGGCGCAGCGAATACAACTCCGTGCTTTGAATAACTTTGGCGACAGCAGCAAGGAAATAGACGATTCCAGGCTGATAGAAGAATGCTTTGGGAGGAAACTCTCCGCGAAACAACTCGTGCATCTGCGCGATGTAAGTATTCTGATCCGTTCCAATTGGCAGCGGATCCCAAGCGGATATTTGGTTGGGCGCGGAGGCTCTTTCCTCCATTATGATGAGTCGATATCCAAAAGCAATAAGTGTTACAAGCAGAAATGGTAGCGCTGTGATCAGAATTCTTTTGTACCGCACGGCTGCTCCTTACACGCTGCAGATTAGATCCAAGGCCATGGATAGGACCGCCCTGCAGAGTATGCCTCCTTGAGTGAGCGTGGGGAAAAGAACTGATTCTGTTCCCCGCGCTGTTGCGAGGGCAAAGGGCGGACGGGTTGCTGCTCCTACACCTCGATCACCCGATTCTCCAGCCTGCCGATGCCGTCAATGCTGATGCTGACGACATCATCCGGCTGCAAAGTGAATTCAGCCGGCGGCACGATGGCGGTCCCGGTCAACAGGATCGCCCCGGCCGGATAGCTATTGCTGCGTCCCAGATAATCGATCAGTTCGGGAATGCTGCGCTTGATCTGATCGGTGGAAATGGAACCGCCGAAGACTTCGGCGTCGGCGCGGCCGATCGACAAGCGGATGGTGGTATCGAGCCATTGCTCCGACGGCGCTAGCAAGATGCCGGGACCGAGCGCGCAAGATGCCGTGTAGACTTTGGCCTGGGGCAAATACAAGGGATTGGCGCCTTCAATATCGCGGCTGCTCATGTCGTTGCCGATGGTGAAGCCGACTATCTCCATAGCGGGATTGACGACCAGACCAAGCTCGGGTTCGGGTACATTCCAGCTTGAATCGCGGCGGATGCCAACCTTGCCGAAGGGCCCGACGGTGTTTTTCAGCGAAGCCTTGTAAAAGATTTCCGGGCGCTCGGCCGCATAAACGCGGGCGTAAACATCGCCGCCATCGACGGCTTCTTCCTGCCGCGCTTTGCGGCTGTCCAGATAAGTCACGCCCGCCGCCCAGACTTCCTGCTCGTCGACGGGCGGCAGCCAGTGCGCCTTATGCGGCGCCGGCGCGTTGTCCAGCGCGCTGTCAGGAAAGCTGGTCTCCGACTCAGCCGCCGCGGACTGTAGATCGGCGATGGCGCCGTCGACCTTGCCGCACGATTCCCGGAACCAGGCAGCCAGCGACGGATAGCGGTGACTCACATCGTGGATCGCGCCGTCAACGGACAAGCCGACCCGCGCGCCGCTTTCGGGCTGGAAATAACGGACTAACAGTGGCGCTCTGTTCATTATGACCTCCATATACTTTTAGCCGCTCGGCGACAGCGAAAAGGTCTGCCGCGCTAACGCAAAATCGTAAGCCGTCTCGTCGTATAAGCGACGCGGTTTACGTAAACAGGTTCAGGCATTTCACGGCCGTCACTCCTTGATCGACTCAACCTCGACCCGCGAACCCGTCTCGTGACTCTTGACCGCCGCGCTGATAAGGCGCTGGATACGCGCGCCCTGCTGGAAATTCGGCGTCAATTCGCCGCCGTCGAGGATGCCGTTGATAAATCCGCGAATCATGAAATCTTCGCGGCGGAACATATCGCGATAGGTATTATGCACGGTATCACGGCGAGCCTCCCCCCAAATATGGTCGGGAATCGGCAGTTCAACCGGCATGCCCTCGCCGGAGCGCGCGCCTTTGACTTGCTGGATCCTGTCCCAGTCCGTGTAGCTGTAAAGCGTACCGTCCGAACCGTGAAAGTCCATATGGTGCGTTTGCCCGAAGGGACTGCCCTCGTAACAGAGGGCTGTACAGTGGATCATGCCAACGGCGCCGCTGGCGAACTCGACCGTGAGCAAGCAACTGTCGTCCAGGATATCGTAAGGCTCGCCCTGCGGATCCACAGCCGGGCGCGGGACGATGCTTGTCAGGCGGCAGGTGATAGCCCTGATCTCGCCGTAGAACCACTCCGCCAGATACATGAAATGCGATCCCAAATCCCCGACGACCCCGCTGCCGGCGATCTTGCGGTCGAGGCGCCAGATATAGTCGCCATCCCGAGCATAACCGCTGTAATAACGCATGTTGAGATGATAGGGCGCGCCCAGATAGCCACTATCGATCAACTCTTTGAGGTAACGCGCAGTCGGCATGAAACTGTAGGTGAAGGGCACCAGGGTTTTGAGCGCCTTCCTCTGCGCCTGGTCGGCCATTTCCCGCGCCTGGCTATAGGTCATGGCGATGGGCTTTTCACAGAGCACGTGCAAGCCCGCGTCAAATGCAGCCATCGTTATGGGATAGTGCGAATCGTTGGGCGTCGAGATAACGATGGCATCCAGATCGGCATTGTCAATCATGTCCCGGTAATCGGTATAAACACCCGGTATCTTCCAAATCTCCGCCATCTTCTGCGCGTTTTCCCGGTTGCGCCCACAGATCGCCAGCGTCCGGGCCCCGGGGTGGCTATCGAGCGCGGGCAGGTGCATGGCATCCGCCCACCAACTGGTGCCGACCATCCCGATATTTAGCGTGTTGCTTGTCATAGGCATCTTTCGTACAATGTCCCTGATTGGATCGACTGCCTATTGTAGTTTTTCGGGGGCGGTTCGGCAACAAGGGCTTTGCGAGACGAACGAATGCGAGACTTAATCTTCACCGGAATCGTCGACCGCCTGCTCTTCACGGCGATTGTACTGGGCATCCTGATGGCGGCTGTGGCCGGCTGGCGTTATTTCGATCTGGCGAATCAACTGTCGAGCAATCAAGCGGCGCAGATCCACGAAGAGGGCGGAGAAGTCGCCATCGAGAGCAAGAGCCAGGCGCATGGTTTGATGGCCTCGGATCTCGAGCGGCGCCGTATGCTGGCTGACCAGCGCAACATGATGATTGTCGGCGGCGCGGGCCTGGCTTTGATCGGCTTGGGCTGGTTCCTGGGCGATATTCTGCGCGGACGCCGGCGCAAGGCCGCGACAGCATTCGCAGATGTTACGGGAAGCTCAGATACTACCGCACCTAGCTAAAAAGGTTAGAGTTTCTTGTTTTGGAGTTAATTACATTTAGGTCTTGTCAACATGTCATGATTACAAGGCAATTAATTTCTGCAAAAAATCCCTACTCGCCTTTCTATCAATACCATTGTCTGGAGTCAGAATTAGCTTGTTCAACACCGAACCTTGGAATTGTGTTACTCCTCTAGAATTACGCCCTGCCCAATGCTTCAAAACGATCGTAGATTCGAGCAACTCAGTTTGAAACATTGATACTAGAACTTGATTGACAATATTCTGTGGTTCAATCCCAATAAAATAAAACATGAACACGGTTTTCTCTTTTGACAAGTATTCCAAGAGCTTGTCAATATTGTACGCTTTAGGATTGGAATTTAATATCATTATCTTTGTTTTGACATCTGTAGTAGTTTCGTATTGGTCGAATACCTGCGTGTAGTCACCCAGATCATTAGTGGTTTTGAACTTGGGAAACTCTCCATTACTTTGTACTATAGCGTCGACAAGTTGCCTCCTTCGTTCGTCATCTTCACCCGTAATCATGTATTCAATCACCCGGCCGCGAATATTGACATTTTCGATATATCCAGCGACCAATATTGCGTCAGTTACTTGGCTCACTCTCGCATCAAGATCCGACTTCAACTGCAGATACTCCGACGACACGACAAACTCAATTGCTCTGTCGGGCGCTTCCAGAATCGTGCCGAGACTCATATCGGATACGACAAACTTGCTTCCATGTGGTGTAATGTCATTCGTAGCTTCCACCAGCCTGGGCAGGTTCTCATTGAAACCGACTGCTGCGTGAATATTGAATAGCGCCTCGAAGTTCTCGGGTATGTTGACCAAGCCATTGAACACTTTGATAATGTCTGAACCATTTACGCTGCCTCTAATATTGTTGACACGTGGTTCCTGCGATGAGTGGCTTACCTTGCTCAAGAAAGTTGTGTTTGCCAGGTAGAGAATATTTTCAGATGGCGTGACCTGACATACAAGGAACGGCAACATGTCATACTTTTGCAGTGTAGAGAGCGCTATTACTGTGTTGGAAAAACTGCGGGATCGAGAGGAACTGAATCTAATGGCAAAGTACTCAGAGTAGTAAACCGATCTGTCTTTCGTGAGTCCGAAATTCCCTTGAACGCTCATGGTCAAAGCTGCTTTGTCTGCGATACCGTCGCGTGATCGAATGTAGTCAATCAACAAATAGACTGCTCTATTCATAAAAGCAACCTTGGCTGATTTACATAGTTTAAGATTGGGTTGGATTCTGGATTCATGTTTCTTTCCCAGAATACGCCATCCGTATAGCCCTGTATTCGTTTATCGCTTTCAGCCATCTCCAGTCGTTTTTCTGCCAAACAAGCATAGTATTTGTCGATTTCAATGCCTACGTATCGTCTCCCCAGTTTTTTTGCCACCACCGAGGTCGTGCCGGAGCCCAAGAAAGGGTCGAAAATGACATCACCCTCTTTCGAACTTGCTAGGATTGCTTTAGCGACAAGTTTTTCCGGTTTCTGCGTAGGATGACCGGTGTTTTCCGGCATTGACCAAAAGGGCACAGTAATATCTGTCCAAAGATTGGAAGGATGTGTAAGCCGGAAGTTTCCATTCTCCTCTTCCGACCAATCTTTTGGTTTTCCGGTCTCATCTCTGTATGGAGCGATCACCTTTTTCTTGAGTTTCACGGCTTCAACATTAAAACAGTAGTCTTCGCTCACGGTGGCGAACCAGATGTCTTCTGATGCGTTTTTCCAATTCGATTTTGCGCCTCGCCCTTTTTCTCTTTCCCATGTGATTCTGTTTCGAATCTTGAAGTGATCCGACAGCGCCCTATACAGAGCCGATGATGAGCGCCAGTCGCCACATACATAAATGGATGCCGTGGGCTTCAATCTGTCAACAATCTTACTCAACCAGGATCGCACCCAGTCTTCGTAGTTGTCGCTGCCCATTTTCTTGAAAGTGGCTTTACCAAAAACTTTGTTCATGTTGAAAGGCGGGTCGACGAAAAGCAGGTCAACGAAATGAAACGGGAGATAATCAAGGGCATCAAGCGCATCTCCAAGGATTGTTCTATTGAGCAGTTGTTCCGCGTTGCATTGACAATCAAGTGATATCAGCTTGCCTTCCAATCGAACGATGTCAGTCTCACTTAGTTCAATTGTTTTGTTTTTTCGTGATTTGTTTTTAGACATTTTTATACCTTGCCAACTTATATCATAGTGGGGACGTTACGGGCGGTTCCGATAGTCCTTCCCGTAATCCATGTCCGGAATGGGGCTGGTGCTGGTCCAGCCACCGTCCACAACAATCGCCTGTCCCGTGATTTTGCTTGCCGCCGGTGACGCGAGAAACAGTACGGCATTGGCGATGTCTTCGCTTTGGATGGCTTGCCCGACCGGGATCAGGTTCGCCCAACGCTCTTCATAATCTGGATCGTCGCTGAGGTTCCGCGGCGTGAGGACGGCGCCGGGCGCCACGCAATTAATGGTGATGCCGTGCCCGCTCAATTCCAGCACCAGGTTCCGCGCCAGCATTTCCAGCGCGGCTTTGGTCATGCCATAAGCGCTGAGATAAGGCACGGCCCGGTGCCCGGTCACCGAAGACATTAGCACGATGCGCCCGCCATTGCCCTGCCGGCGGAATTGACGCGCGGCGGCTTGCGCCAGAAAGTAGCTCCCGCGCAGGTTGACACCAACCACGCGCTCGAAATCGGCCGGCTGATACTCAAAAAAGTCGCCCCAGGAAGTCAGCCCGGCATTGCAGACGCAGACGCTCAATCCCCCGAAGGTGTCGACAGCCCTGTCGACCAGACCGCGAACGAAGTCAATGTCGGCGACATCGCCGGCTGCGGCGACGCAGGGCGCGCCCGTTTCCGCGCTGATGCTCTCGGCGGCGGCACGCGCCCGCTCGGGCAAGATATCGTTGAGCAGCGCGGCAGCGCCCTCTTGACAGAACTGCCGAGCCACTTCATAACCGATGCCTTCTCCGGCGCCGGTGACGATGACGGTTTGATTTGAAAATCGCTTCTGTGCCATAATCTGCCCTAACTGATAGCTATGATACAGGTATTTTACCCACCGAGAACACAGAAGTAGTACCAAGAAAATAATGAGAAACAACCACATTTGTAGCGAGCGTTCTGGATCCAATCCAAATCCCGGCAAAAGCGCTCCCCCTATCCATTACGATGGAGAGGGTGCCGGGGGGATAAGGTTGTAGTGGACAGATCGCTTCTTCGCAAGACTAACTTGGTACTACTGAGACCACCGAGGGTTTTCACGAATTTGGGGGGCAAATATGCAAGCTGATATCTACGGCGGCGCGGAGCTGCTGAAGACGACACGCACGCGCGGGCAAGGCAGAGACGGCAAATTGCCGCTGGATGCCGATATGTTGCTTGAAGAAGCCAGCGGCAACCTCTTCGCCATGACGCAGAATGTGGCCATGGGCTGGCACCCGGAAGAGGTCAATCGCGAGCAATACGTGATCGTCAGCACACAAGGCGGTCTGCGGGCCGAGGACGGCGCGCCGGTCGCGCTCGGCTATCACACCGGGCATTGGGAGATTGGCTTGCTGGCGCGCGCAGCCGCCGAGACAATCCGGGGCAAGAACGCCATTCCCTTCGCGGTCTATTGTTCCGATCCCTGCGACGGACGCTCCCAGGGCACCAGCGGCATGATGGACAGCCTGCCCTATCGCAACGACGCCGCCATAGTCATGCGCCGCTTGATCCGCTCCCTGCCCACACGAGACGGCGTCATGGGCATCGCCACCTGCGACAAGGGCCTGCCGGCCGCATTAATCGCCCTGGCCGGCTGCGGCGAACTGCCCGGGATCATCGTGCCCGGCGGCGTGACCTTGCCCGCCGAAGACGCGGAAGATGCTGGCACGGTGCAGACCATCGGCGCGCGCTTCGCCCACGGTCTGATTGATGTCGATTATGCCGCCGAGATGGGCTGCAAAGCCTGCGGGTCCTCTGGCGGCGGCTGTCAGTTCCTGGGCACGGCCGCCACGGCGCAAGTGGTGGCCGAGGCCCTTGGCCTGTGCTTGCCGCATAGCGCCCTGGCGCCATCGGGCGAGCCGGTCTGGCTCGATATCGCGCGTCGTTCGGCATTGGCGCTGCTCCGGTTAAAGGCGGAGAGCCGTACACTGTCTGACATCCTTAGTCCCGCCGCCCTGGAAAATGCCATGCTGCTGCATTCGGCATTCGGCGGCTCGACCAATCTGCTCTTGCATATCCCGGCTATCGCGCACGCGGCCGGCTTGAAGCCGCCGAGCGTCGAGGATTGGATCCGCATCAACCGCAGCACGCCGCGTTTGGTCGACGCCTTGCCCAATGGCCCGCGCAATCATCCGACGGTGCAGGTTTACATGGCCGGCGCCGTGCCCGAAGTGATGCTGCGCCTGCGCGAAATGGGTTTGTTGAACCGGGACGCGCTGACCGTCACCGGCGATACGCTCGATGCGGCGCTCGACTGGTGGCGCGACGGGGATCGGAGGCGCTTCGCTCGCGAGCGCTTGCGGGTCAGCGACAATATCGATCCGGACGACGTGATCATGTCGGCGGATCAAGCGCGGCAGCGCGGACTGACGAGCACAGTGGTCTTTCCGGTCGGGAACATCGCCCCGCAAGGTTCGGTCATCAAAGCCACCGCCATCGACCCCGGCGTCATCGGTGACGACGGCGTCTACCGCCATCGCGGGCCGGCGCGTGTCTTTACATCGGAGCGCGACGCTATTCGCGCGGTCAAGGGCTTGAGCGAGCATCCAGTCCGCGCCGGCGACGTGCTGGTCTTGATCGGCGCGGGTCCCGCCGGCACCGGCATGGAAGAAACCTATCAGCTAACCTCGGCGCTGAAGTTCATCCCCTGGGGCAAGCAGGTGCCGATCGTGACCGACGCCCGTTTTTCCGGCGTCTCGACCGGCGCCTGCATCGGCCATGTCGGTCCCGAGGCGCTGGCGGGCGGCGCCATCGGCAAGCTGCGCGACGGCGACTTGATCGAGATCGAGATCGACCGGGAAACCTTGAGCGGCGCGGTAAATCTGGTGGGCGCGCCCGATGGCGCGCTGTCGCCGGATGCGGCGGCCGAACTCCTGAAAGAGCGCCAGCCCCATCCCGCCCTGGCGCCGCATCCGGATCTGCCCGCCGATACGCGCCTGTGGGCGGCATTGCAGGCGGCCAGCGGCGGCGTCTGGGCCGGCTGCGTCTACGACGTCGACAAGATCATCGCCGCCCTGGAAGCCGGTATGGCTGCCCTCGCCGACCAAACTGCCGCGCCAGCTTCTTCGGAGTGACGGCAAAGCGACAATAGATCGAATCGAGGAAAAAATGTCAAATCAACAGAATCAAATCAACAAGGAAGTCGTTTGGGACTTCTGGCAGAAACTCAATCATGTCGGCCCCGAGAAGCTGCCGGATGTGGTTCGCGCCGCCGTTCACGACGACGTCGATTGGAATGTCTCCGCGCCCATCGACCGCATCGTCGGCGTCGAAGCCTCGATCACGGAGTTCTGGATGCCGCTGCTGCGCGCCTTCCCCGATCTCAAGCACCGGCCTTACGTCTTCATGGGTGGCATTGACCCCGGCTCCAAACTCTACGCGACCAAAGCCGGCGAGCAATGGGTATCCGGCTGCGGCTACTTAACCGGCAGTTTCGTCAAGGACTGGCTCGGCATTCCCGCTACCAAGCGAAAGACCAATATCTGGTTCGGTCTCTTTTACGTCATGCGCGAGGGCAAAATCGCCGAGAGTTACATCCAATTGGACATACTGGCCGTGATGCGAGGGGCCGGCTATCAAGTGCTGCCGCCGGCATTTGGCGCTGAAGGCGGCAAGGTCCCGGGACCGGTCGCCAAAGACGGCATCCTCTTGACTGAATACGATCCCCTCGAATCGCGCAAGAGCGCCCAGTTGGTACAAGCGATGGGGCGCGGTTTGCGGCGCTACGTCCGCGGCCGCGACGGCGACGATATGCGGGCCATGGAACAGGACAAGTACTGGCATCCGGATATGAAATGGTACGGACCCAGCGGCATCGGCGCTTGCTTCAGCCTGGAAGAGTTCGAGGATTTCCATCAACGACCCTGGCTGCATGGCTTCGGCGATCGTAATCTCAGCCGCGAAGGCAGCGGACGTACCATGGGACGCATCGGCGAGGGCAAATATGTCTGCGGCGGCATCTGGGATACGGTATTCTCGCGCCATCACGGCGAATACGCCGGCATCCCGGCCACGGGCAAGCTGCTCACCCTGCGCGACTTCGACTGGTGGAAGCGCGAGGGCGACTACCTGATTGAAAACTGGGTGCCCATCGACGTGATTGACCTCTGCCGACAGATGGGCGTCGATCTGATGGATCGCCTGCGCCAGCAAGTTGAAGAAAGGAGGCAAAGCGTATCAGTGATATGATAGGGCAACTGGTTGGCAAGAGTCTCAATTGCCATTTCGCCAATGCCAATATTCCTTGAGATTCTTATATATTACATCCGAGTCGATTGCGCGAGCCATGTCCCGAGTAAGGTAATTCCGCCAGTAGTGATCAAATATGTGCTTACCCTCCGTCGCGAAGACTCCGCTGCCGTTGACAAGATCTTCTATGTTCTTAATTGAGCCAATGTTTTTGGTATTTCCACTGCCCGGTTTTTCTGACGCAATCCTCCACTTTTCTTGTAGTAGAAATACAAAGTCGTGCGCAACTGATTGAATGTTCTGTAAATCCTCAAGTCTAAAAACAGCTCTTTCATCAATCAATTCGGCACTTCGTGAGTAGATAATGCCTAAAACATAATGATGGCGGTATTCAGCATATGGGAAGGTAATGTTTTTGGTGGATTCTCGATCGCGAAAGTACCCGGTGAACGCTCCCAAAGTAAAACCGCTTACACGTCCTGGTTTGTCACGATAGGTAGATTTCAAGTCAAAAGCAATCTTTTCTCCATTACGCTCGATGAATGTAATGTCCGGATAGTGGTTTTGGTGTTCAGCCAAATGAAGTCCGTAATCGTAACGTCGAGCAAATTCCATAAAAATTGGAAAAAGCATGAGTTCAATAAGTTTTGAGATGACTTTGGTGTCGGCAGAGATTGTATAAATATTGTGATAAGTATCTATAAATCCCTTAACGACCCAATCTCCAATATCATTTGCTAGAGCCGACCTGAACCTTGGCAAGTATTCGCGCATTTGTCTTTCGAACTCAATCATTTGTTATTGGCCTATCAGCAGGATCTCATTTGAAGTCTTGTTCTTTGAAAGTGCATACTGATAATTGCGAAACCTCTCAATTCTAACATTAGGCTTGAATCGAGCTAAAAGACGGATCAACTCAGACTCGGACGGAATCCCGTCGCTTCGATACGATACTACTAGAATACTATCGGCGAAGCGTTCAAATACTCGCTCAAACGCTCGGTATATATGCTTCTTGTCAGTCCAATCATTTGGTTGAGGCATCAGCCGTCGGTGCTTTGATGACATATCTATCATTTCTAGCCATTGATCATAGTTTGTTAATCCTTCAAGGAAATGGTAGAAGTCGCGGAAATCGACAGCAACACCTTTGCCCGATATGTACGGTGGGTCGAAATAAACTAGGTCATAATTGCCTTCGATGCTCTGCACGTCTTGATGGATCGCGCAATTAGTCTTTCCGTTGGAAAACACCGCCTGATTCGCTTCCTTCACGAAATGTGTGAACCACGACTCGAACGGCCGGTCCCAACTGGTCTTATTCCCGAAATTGCGTTTCACATCGGCAGTACGGATATAAAGATTCTTTCGATGAAACAGATTATATGGTCGCTTTATGATGCAGGACTGGGCTAAAGCGAAAAACGCGAGCGCACGTTTGTACTTATTTCTCAGCCGGTGGATGTTCGTGATCACTTTGTCAAGCCAGACATTCTCTTCGTCGAGAAAATAAATGTCGGGGAATGTATCGGCGATAAGAGTGGGATAAGACCCATCATGAGTTTCAAGAATCCATTCAACATCACTCTCGTCAAGGTATGATTCGGAGTTCTCAATTAGCGCCTGACCAATCCAATAATTGAACTTGAGCGCGTCATTGTATGTAACTTGCTTATTTTCTTGTTTCAGGCGGTATGAAATCGTTCCGGTACCACCAAAAGCGTCAAGGCTAGTATCAAACGACAAGTAAGAAATCTTGTCCCAAATCCAATTCGTTAGTTTATACTTGCTTCCCTGATATCTGGTTTTGGGAAACTTGTTACGTACCTTTGGAAATAACGAGAGTTGGTCAGCCACAGAATTGTTCGCTCGTCTTGCTTTGAAGTGATCCGATTATAACAAGAATGTGGTAACTTGACGCACTGGTATTCCAGATTGGTTCATCTCATTTGTGTTGACAGCCACCCGCAAATACTCCATACTCTGGGACAAATTGAAACGAGGGACAAAAGTCGATGTTAAGCCAAGATGAAATCAGCTTTTATCACGAAAATGGATACCTGACCGTCGAGAACGTGCTCAGCGCCGACGAACTGGAGGCGCTGCAACGCGTGACCGACGAGTTCATCGAACAGTCGCGTTTGATCAGCGAGCACAATGACATTTTCGATCTCGAGCCGGACCACAGCTACGACAACCCTCGTTTGCGCCGGATCAAAGACCCCGTCAACCATCACCAAGTCTACGATCGGACGCTGCGCCACGATGGCATCCTGGATATCGTCGAACAGTTGATCGGCAAGGGCGTTCGCTTCAACGGCAACAAGCTCAACATGAAAGCGGGCGGGCATGGCGCTGCCGTGGAATGGCATCAGGATTGGGCCTTCTATCCCCATACCAACGACGACCTGCTGGCGGTAGGCGTAGCCATTGACGCCATGACCGAAGAGAACGGCTGCATGTTGATGGTGCCGGGCTCGCACAAAACAGACTTGATCAGCCATCACGAGAATGGCGTCTTCGTCGGCGCCGTGGCCGACCCCGATTACACGCCGCACCGAGTGGAAAAATGCCTGGTCGGCGCGGGCGGCATCTCGCTGCATCATGTGCGCACCTTGCACGCCTCGGCGCCGAACCATTCCGCCAATCCACGGCGACTGTTGCTATTCCAATACTGCTCGATCGATTCCTGGCCCTTGCTTGGATCGCCCGATTACGACGCCTACGTCAGCACGATCCTGCGCGGCGAACCGGTCATGCGTCCACGGATGAACGCCTTGCCGGTCATCATCCCAGAGCCGAAGCCGGAAAACGCCGGCTCCATATTCGAGATTCAAGAGGCCTTGCAAGAACGCGAGATGGCCAAGCAATAAACTGTAATTGCGTCTATTTAGCGTTTTATGCCATAATATACTTGTCCGAGGTTGATCAAGTATGTTTGTGGCTGTTCACTGCTGCCAGACACAATGTCCAGCGTCGGGCTTGTTGATAACCTAGTTCGGATGGTCACAATTGGGAGGTTATGATGAGCAAGCAGTTTTCCAGACGCGACTTTTTGAAATCGTCAACCGCCATAGCCGCCGCGGCAGTAGGCGGCCATTTGCTCCCGTCAATTGCCCTAGCGCAGAGCGACTTGCCCTTTGAGGTCGCGGCTGAAGCTGTCAATCCGCTTGGATTGGAAGCAGGCACGGCCGTAGAGGGCGTATTCTTTGAGGGCGGTTTCGGGCGGACTTATATTGATAACGCCGCCGATATCTTCCGGGCGTTGCACCCGGACAATGAAATGACCGTTGAAGGCATTCAACAGGTCTCCGAGATTCTGCGGCCGCGCTTCATCGGCGGCAATCCACCCGATGTCATTGACAACAGCGGCGCCTTCCAAATCCCTATGGATTCGCTGGTCGCCGACGATCAACTGGCGGACCTGGCGCCTTTGATGGAAGCGCCGGCCCTGGATGCGCCCGGCAAAACCTTCGGCGAGACGCTCTTCCCCAGTTCGCAAGCCGATGGCGTGTTTGACGGGCGGCAACTCTATCTCAATATCGCCTACACCGTCAGCGGCGTCTGGCACAGCGAGAGTCTGTTTGGGGAGAAAGGCTGGACCTATCCGCAGACTTGGGATGGAATGCTGGCGCTGTGCGAAACCATCAAGAGTGATGGCATCGCCCCATGGACCTATCAGGGCAAATTCCCGCAATACATGGTCTTCGGCTGCCTGATGCACTTGGTTCACAAAGTTGGCGGTATTGAGACCATCAAGAATATTGATAATTTGGTGGACGATATCTGGAAGAGCGATGAAGTGCTACAGGCAGTAAGCATGATGCACCAACTGGCGGCAAACGGATACATATTGCCCGGCACCGAGGGCTTGACGCACACCGAATCGCAAGCCGAGTGGCTGCAAGGCAATGCCGCCTTCATCCCCTGCGGGACCTGGCTGGAAAACGAAATGCGCGAGTTGACGCCAGAGGGCTTCGACATGGTCATCAAACCAGTGCCCGGACCAGATGAGAGCAGCTATGCGTCCGTTGTTGCCTGGCCCGGCGAACCCTACATCGTGCCCGTCAACGCGGCCAATGTGGTCGGTGGCATGGAGTTCATGCGCTGTATGTTATCGAAAGCCAACGCGCAGTTCTTCGCAAAAGAAATCAGCGCCATCATGCCGGTCTTCGGTGGCAGCGAAGGCGTTGAACTCAGCTCGGCGCTGACTTCGGCATTGCAAGTAGCTGAAGCGGCCAATGGCGGTTTCAATTATCTGTCCAGAGGTTGGTATAGCGACCTGTGGACAGCGGTTAAGAATGCCACCGGGGAATTGCTGACGAATCGCATCAGCCCCGAGCAATTTGCCGAGACAGTGCAGGCCGCCGCTGATGAAGTGAAAGCCGACAGCGACATTCCGAAATACACGCACGCTTAGTGCAGTCGCCGGTCATCTCTTGCGAAAAGCGACGATAAAGGGGAGGCTGCACAAGAGAGGCGGCCTCCTCTGTCCTTGCTGGCGCTTCAGCCCTCGATGAACTCACTATGATAAACAACGCAAACGCAGCGTGGACCGCATTCAAGAAGAAAAAATACCACATCATCATCCCCTTCACCGTGCCCTCGCTGCTGCTCTTCCTGGTTTTCGTCGTCTATCCTTATGCGCAGGCGATGTATTTCAGTCTCACGAAGTGGCGCGGCTTGACGCCGAAACCGACCTATATCGGGCTGGCGAACTTTGAAAAACTGCTCGGCGACGCCTTCTTCTGGAACGCGCTCAAGCACAATCTCATCTATCTGGCCGGCATACCGGCCATTACCATCGTCATCTCCCTCTACCTGGCGTTCCTGCTTACCCACGGCAAGGCGCGCTTCCGCAAATTCTATCGCATCGCTTTCTTCTTCCCTCAAGTTATGTCGCTGGTCGCTATCGGCGTGCTATGGAGCTTTATCTACCACCCGACCATCGGCATCCTGAGCAGCATCACCAGTTTTTTTGGCGCGGCTGAACCCATTGCCTGGCTGGGCAATCCCGATGTGGCGCTGGGGGCCGTGGGCGCCGTGGTCATTTGGCAGGCGGTGGGCTTTTATGTGGTGCTTTTTATGGCTGGCATGGATTCCATTCCGGTCTCCTTTTATGAAGCCGCCACCATCGACGGCGCCACCCGCTGGGATCTGTTCTGGAAAATCACCTTGCCGCTGCTCTGGGATACCATTCGCACCGCCTTGGTCTTCCTGGCAATCGGAGCGACCAACATGTTTGCCATAACCCAAACGATGACCCTGGGTGGACCAAATCGCTCGACGGATGTTCTTTCAACCTATGTCTATGAACGCGCGTTTCTGAGCGGGAAATTCGGTTATGCCACCGCCGTTGCCGTCGCCATGTTCCTTTTGGCTTTTGTCTTGTCTGCCCTTACCATGTGGGCAACCCGGCGCGAAACTTTGGAGTATTGACGATGGCTGAGGCAAAGTTGGGACTTCGCTCGGGCAGATTGGCGACCCAGTCATTCGTCAATATCAGCCTCATATTCTGGGCAGCCCTTGTTATCCTGCCGATGATATGGCTGGTGTATAGTTCCTTCAAAACCGATCAGGAGATATTTTTCCAGCCTTGGGCGCCGCCGCAAGCGCTGAAATGGGACAATTTCGAACGCGCCTGGGTCACTGTGCACGTCGGGCAGTATTTTATTAACAGCATGCGGGTCGTCATCCCCAGTCTGGTCTTGACGTTGGCTTTATCGTCGATGACAGCCTACATCCTGGCTCGTTTTCAGTTTCCCGGCAATCGCGCGCTCTTTTATATGTTCATGGCGGGGATGCTTTTCCCGATCTTCATGGCGCTAGTCCCGCTCTTTTTTCTGGCGAAGGACCTGCAACTACTAAATACTTTCCTCGGATTAACCTTGGTCTATACCGCCTATTCGCTGCCATTCACCATCTTTTTTCTAACCGGGTTTTTCAAGACCCTTCCCTCCGAGTTGCACGAAGCCGCGCTGATTGACGGAGCGAATGAATATCAGGTATTCTTCCGGGTGATGCTGCCCCTGGCGCAACCCGGGTTGGTTACCATGGCGATCTTCAATTTTCTGGGGATGTGGAATCAATATATCCTGCCTCTGGTACTGATGACTGAACGCGAAAATTATGTGCTGCCGCAGGGTTTGTCCTTCATGCTCCACCAGCAATACTACAAGAGTGACTGGTCAGCCTTGTTCGCGGCTCTCACAATCATTATGGTTCCGACGTTGGTAGTATATATTATCTTCCAAAATCAGATTCAAAAGGGAGTGACCGTCGGCGCATTGAAAGGTTAGGCAAAGCGCAATCCGCTGGAATTTCCTGATGCGCTTCATCTATGGCATCCCTGTTATCGAGACGCCCCCCACAAATTCTGCTGTGTCTCTTGGGCATCGTCTCTGTCTGCCTGGTGGCGGTACAGCCTTTCATGCTGGACCGCATGCCAAGGACGGACGATGGACTGTTGCAGATGTACCGGGTCCTGGCGCTGGACCATTCGCTGCACGTCGATAACCCGCTCTGGCCGCGCTACTCATCGGGACTGGTCTACGGCTACGGCGCGCCGCTCTTCAATTATTTCCCGCCGCTATCGTACTATCCGGCGACTTGGCTGCACGGCATTGGCTTCAGCTTCGTGAGGGGCTGGCTGCTGTCGATGGTCATTTACACACTGCTGGCGGCCCTGGGCATCTTCTCCCTCGCGCGTTTATGGACACGCTCAGACCTGGCAGGCTGGATGGCGGCGCTGGCGTACACCTACGCGCCATTCTTGCTCTTCGACAGCCTAACGCGGGGCGCGACTGCGGAGCTAGCCGCCTTAGCGGTTCTGCCCCTTGTCATGCTCGGATTCACGCGGCTGGCCTGGTACGGGCGCCGCCGCGACCTCGTCCTGTCCGTCGCGACATTCGCGCTTTTCATTCCCCTGCACACCTTGATCACCTTGCACGGTACCGCGCTGCTGGCCCTCTATTGCCTCTTCCTGGTCTGGCGCGGCGGCGACCGGCGCGCCCGCTTCCTTCGCCTGACGCTGGCCGGTCTGCTGGGGCTGGCCTTAACGGCCTTCTACTGGCTGCCGGCGCTGCTGGAAGCGGATGCCATCAAACTCAGTTTGATCAGCGAGCAACTGGGCCATATAGACGTAAAACAGCATCTACGCCCTCTGACCGAGATACTGGCATTGCCGCATACCGCCGACCCCACACAGCAGAACCAGGCGATTCCCATCAGCCTGGGCTGGCCACAAATGATCTTGTCCGCCATCGGACTGCTCCTGAGCTGTCGCCTGTCGTTTCGCTCCTTGCGCCCGCTGATGCTGATGGTATGGATCAGCGTGCTATTCCTGGTCTTCATGAACACGCCGCAGGCCGCGCCCTTGTGGGATGCCATCCCGTTGATAAGTTTCACGCAGTTTCCCTGGCGCTTGCTGGGCTTGGCCAGCTTGCTGCTGGCCCTGGCATCGGGCATCGGCGCCTTCATGATCGCATCGACTTTGCCCCCGGGTAAAAGCCGGGCGATCGCGATCGCGTCGATAGCCGTGATCTTGCCGCTTTACGCCCTGCCCTGGACCTATCGCTCCTATCATGACGAATTGCCGGTCGCTAACATTCGCGACGTACATCAGTTCGAGCGCGACGGCGGTCAATTGGCGCTGTCCTCTTATGCCGAGTATTTGCCCGTCAGCGCCGATGCGGGCCAACTGGATCCTCAGCGCCTGGCGGAGCGATTCTCAGGGGCCGACGCCATCCCGCGCTTGCTGCCGTCAGAAACGCTTGAGATCCTCTCAGCGCAATGGACCGGCGCCGGGGCGAGCTTGCGTCTGGTATCCGCCGCAGAGCAGACCCTTGTCTTCGACTGGTTGTACCTGCCCGGCTGGCGCGCGGACATTGACGGACGGGCGGCTGAGCTCCGTCCCGCCGCGCCGGCCGGGCTGGTCGCCCTGGACGCGCCGGCCGGCGAGTTCGACCTGCGCATTGCCCTGGATGCGACGATGACGCAGGCGGCGGCGCAGCTTCTAAGCGCCTTGGGATTGATCGGCTTAGCAGCGCTCCTGCTGGCCTGGCGACTTCTGCCGGATGCAGCCGCGCTCGAAGATCCGCCAATCTGCATCGATTTGCGTCTTCTAGCCGGTTTCGCCGGGCTCGGCGTCGCATTGATTCTTGTCAAGACCTCGGCGCTGGACGCGCTTGAGTCGCCCTTTCAGTCATATCGATTTGGCAAGAGCGTCGACCGGCCCGCCCTGGCGAATTTCGGTAATCGAATCGACCTGCTTGCGGCTGACGCGCCGTCGGGATCAAATGATCGCCGCCGTTTCGATGTCGTCTTATACTGGCGTCTGCATGGCGGGGCCCTCGACCGCGACTATGCCAGCATCCTTCGCATGCGCGATCCCGGCGGCGCCGTCATCGCCGAGGCAAGCGCCTACGCGCCCGGTGGCTTGGCGACATCCAATTGGCTGACAAATGCCTACATTGAGGACGTGATCAGCCTGGAAATACCGGTAGACACGCCGCCGCTCGCCGAGGCTTACAGCCTGGAAGTGGCGCTATTCGATGTTGATACGTTGAGGCCCTTGAGCCTGATCAACCCGGCCGGCAATCCGCTCGATGTCAAATACCCGCTCGCTTCGCTCCGATTCCGCCCCGCTGATAGACAAGCTGCGCTGGATAATATGCCCGGGCTTGATCGAGGCGCGGGACCGGCCCTGCTGGTCGAGGCGCCGCTATTGCCGCTCGCGGCCAGGGTCGGCGACGAACTGCGATTCAGTTGGTCCTGGCAGAAAGCCGACGAAGGCGCGACCGGCCTTGCGGCGCGACTTCTCTGGCTGGATGAGGACACAAACGCGACTCATGTGTCGCGGACCCTGCCCCTGGTAATTGGATTTGACATCGCCCAATGGCGTCCCGGCGAGGTCTTCCGTGGTCATCATCACCTGACCGTTCCGCCGGACCTGCCGCCCGGATCTTATGCCCTGGGCGCGCAACTGCTTGACGCTGACGGCAACCCGGCTGCCGCATTCATCATTCTCGACGCCGCGATGGATGTATCGGTTCCCGCCCGGCAATTCAACCCGCCCCAATTCGACGCCGCCCTTGGCGCAATTTGGGACAACGGCCTGGTCTTGCATGGCTATCGATTTTCTGCCGAGGCGCGCGACCTGAGCCTGGTCTGGGGAACCACGCGGCCCCTGCCAAATAGCCTCCGTCTGTTTGTCCACGCGCTTGATGAGGGCGGCAAAATCGCCGCGCAGTGGGATGGCGTACCCGTCGACTGGACCCGCCCCACCACCGGTTGGCTGCCCGGCGAGTACGTCAGCACAAATCATCGTTTCGACTTGCCCGCCGGACAATACCGCCTGCGCGTCGGTTGGTATGATCCCGCTTCCGGTGAGCGGGTCGCCATTGGCGAAGACGATTCGCTCCAGTTGCCAGAGCCTCTTCAAGTCGAGTGACGCGCTTCGGCGTTTGCCTTTTCACACCTATTGACAACCGTAAATACGCTCGCTAAGATATACGCCCTGAACAGATTTTCTAGTCGACGAACAATCATAGCACACGGAGAACAACGATGTACAAAGTCACAAAATACCCGCACGGCACATTTTCCTGGACCGACAATACCTCTACCAATGCGGAGGCAGCCAAGGCCTTTTACATGGAACTCTTCGGCTGGGGCAATATCGATATCCCCATCAGCGACGACATGAACTACACCATGTTCCAGAACCAGGGCGAACACGCGGCCGGCTTCGCAGCCATGATGCCGGATATGCAAGCGGCCGGCATTCCATCGCACTGGACCAACTACGTGGCAGTGGACGACGTCGATGCGCTGCTGCCCGTCATCACCGAAAACGGCGGGACAATCCTCTTCGGTCCCATGGATATATTTGACAGCGGCCGCATGATTCAATTTCAGGATCCAACCGGCGCTCAACTTGGTCTCTGGCAAGCCAAGAATCACATCGGCGCCGGCATCGTCAACACCGTCGGCGCCATGTGCTGGAACGAACTGCTCACCAAAGACGCCGACGCCGCCAAAGCCTTTTACAGCGCCTTGTTCGGTTGGGAATACATCGTCGACGAGAACGGCTACATCTTGATTCAGAATCGCGGGCGCAATAACGGCGCTATGATGCAGATGGACGAGAGCTTCGGCGAGATGCCGTCGGTCTGGCAGCCCTACTTCACCGTCGCCGACATCGACGCTTCAATTGCTAGAGCCGGGGAATTGGGCGCGAACATCATCATTCCCAAGACCGAGGCCCCCGGCGCCGGTCATTTCGCCTACATGTCCGATCCCGCCGGCGCTCATTTCTACATCATTCAGTTGATCCAGGCTGAGCCCTGGGAAGAATAGACCGCGCCCGCACAACAACGGAAGTCCGTAGGGGCGACCGGCGGGCTGTGTCGAAGGTCAGTGTCGAAGGTCAGTGTCTACGCGACCTACGCGCCCAACCTGGTCGCCCGTTTCCATCGGACCGCACGTCGCGTGGCGAACACAGACCTACTCAGATAAAAGACGCGCGCAGACATAGCGCGCGCAGATGAAAGGGAGGGAAAATGTACACAGTCACAAAGTACCCGCACGGCACATTTAACTGGGCTGATACCAGCTCCACCGACTCGGCAGCGGCCAAGCAATTCTATATGGACCTCTTCGGCTGGGGCATATT
>JAPOOU010000295.1 GCA_026713245.1 Chloroflexota bacterium | reverse complement strand
CGGGAATGCCATCCCGATCAAAAAGATAAAGAAGATGACCTGGTTGCCGGGAAAGCGCATCTTCGCGAAGGCATAGGCGGCCAGCGAACTCAGAAACAGCACGATGGCTACGCTCGTCACAGTGATAAAGATGCTGTTGAAAAAGTATTGATCGAAGCTGGCGCCGAACCAGGCGTCGAGATAATTCTGAAAGCGCCATTCCTGGGGCAGCGCCAGGGCATTCTCGCGGATTTCCTTGTTCGATTTGAGCGCGCTGGCGAATACCCAGATGATGGGAACCAAGGTGATTGCCGTCGTAAATATGAGCACGAGGTAGAAAGGCGCGCCGCGCAGCCGGCGCTGAACGTTTCCGCTTAGGAACTCCATGAGCGCCATTCCCGCCACTTTATAAACCCGGTAGTCAGGCAGACGACAATGATCGCGTTGACCGCCGCGGCCGCAGTTGCCCAGCCCATCTCAAAATTGCCGATCATTCGAAAGACGTAAATGTCGATGACATCCGACGAGTAGAAGGGTCCGCCGCCTGTGAGAATGTAGATGACGCCAAAGACACCCATCGCCGTAAATATGCGCAGGGTGATGACGAATGTGAATACGTCATACAAGCACGGGATTGTGATCCGAAACAGCTTTTGACGGAAGTTGGCGCCATCGACCCGCGCCGCGTCAAAGATGTCAGTCGGGATATCCTGCAAACCCGCCAAGAAAATCACCATCGAGTAGCCGAAGCTCGCCCAGGTGTAAGCGATAAACGTCGAATAAAGCGCGACCCTGTGATCGCCTAACCAGGACTGTGTGAAAGCGCCAAGACCAATCGCCTCCAGCGTCGGATTCAACACGCCGGCGAAGGGATGATAGATCCACTTCCAGACATATGCGATCACAACGCCGGAGAAAATGGCGGGCAGGAACAGCGCGGCGCGGAAAAACACGCGCCCCCTGCGGATTTCATAGATGAATACGGCCAGAAACAATCCCATGGAAACCGGAATGATCACCGCCAGGCCCAAGAAAATGAAGTTGTGGCTGAGCGCGTCCCAAAAGCGCTCGTCATTGAGGATGAAGTCGTAGTGATCAAAGCCAATGAATTCGGTCGTAGGCGCGAGCAAATCCCACCGGAAGAAGCTGAAAAAGAAAGACGCCAGAACCGGGCCCAGGTTAAACACCACGTAGATGATGACGGCGGGCAGGATGAACAGGTACGGCATCAGATCCAATCGAAAGAGAGGACCCGCTTTGCGTACCGGCGCCGCGCCCGAACCGGCGAGCGTTTGCGTCATGCTTCTGCGTCCTTTCGGGTCACGATATGCGCGCCCGCGTTTCCCCCATCCCAAAGCCCTCCCCCAAGACGAAGGAGGGGCTTCAACTCTTCGAACCTGCTTGGAAGACTCCCCTTCCCTCCTAATGAAGGAAGGGGCCAGGGTATGGGGGGGCTGTGCTTCACGTCCGCAATTCGTAGCGTTTCAGCCCAGACTAGTTCTCCGCCAGGTAGGTGCTGTGTGTCTTCTGCATCTCGCTGAGCAGCTCCTCGGGACTGAGCATCCCGCCGATCATGCCCTGTACGATCTGGTTCATATCGCCGAAGACCTTGGGCGGCAGATAGGTAACGGGCCAGAAACCGATCTTGTCGACGTTGGCGGCTGTTTCCGAGGCGATCTGGTAATAGAGCGGCGGTATATCCTCCGGCACAGTGATGGAGAAGGCCGGCAGAACGGCGACATCGCGCAGCGTCTGCACGGCTAGCTCTTCCGTGGTCAGCCAGTCCACCAGCTTGAATGCCGCATCCACGTCGGCGTACTCGGCGACGATCAGCGAGCCGCCAATGCCGCCCAAAGTCTTGATATCGGTATTGGCATTGACCGCCGGCAGGTAAAAGAAGCCAATCTCGAAATCGGGATTTGCCGCGTTCGCATCATCGATGAACCAGGGACCGTTGAGCACCATGAGATTAATGCCTTGGTAGAAGAGGTCAAGCGACTGATTGTAGTCAATGCCCAAGGGTTCCGGATTGGCGTAACCGTTGGCGACCATGCCGTAGAAGGCGTTCAAACCGTCCAGGCAGTTGTCGCATTCCGTCCAGGGCTGCGTGCCGCTGAGCACGTCAATGTATTCCGAACCGGCGCTGCTGTACATAAACATGGAGGCCATCAGCGCCGAGGGCCAGCCACCGGCCAGACCCATGGTGTACCCGTAGTGACCCGCGTCTTTGACCGCCTCCAAAACAGCAATGTATTCCTCGAATGATGTGGGTACTTCCAGCTCCAATTCGGCGAAGGCGTCTTTGTTATAGAAGATGCCGACAGATTCCATGTTTTGCGGGATAGCGTAAATGCGCCCCTCAACGGTTACTTGCGCGAGCAGGTTATCCGGTATCCGATCAATCAAGCCGGATTCGCGGTAATACTCGGTCAAGTCTCTAACCTGCCCGGTCGCAACCAGGGCTTGCAAGTTAGCGCCGGTATCGACGCCGCCGAGCACGTCGGGACCCGCCGCATTTTCCATCGCCACGCGCACCTTCTGGTTGTTCTCCGTGAAGTCGCCGGTCAAGACGTCTTCATAGACGATGTTCACGTCATCATGCGCTTCATTAAAACGCTCGACCAGGATGTCGTCGTATGTACCACTATAGCCCATCGACCATACGAGTACGTCGGTCGCGTCTTGCGCGACGACAACAGAACCCAGGCTGAGTATGCCCAGCAGAAGCGCGCACAGCCCAATCAGCGTCAGCCTTCGCATTTGCGTAGCAATTCGGTTTTTGTCCATTGTATGGATCTCCTCTGAAAACTTTATCTCCTGACAAAGGAGTTTTACATCATCTATAGTCCGTTGTGCAAATTTTTCTTTGTCGTAGCGGGATATTATCGTGACAAGACTATACTCAGTCCTGTCAGCCTCGCGCTCACATCCCTGTTTTCGCCAGAGCAAGCGCATCAAATTATCTGTACACCGCAGAGGAACCGAGACCGCCGAGCCATAATCTCTTGACTGCCAAATAGAAGTGAGCGCAACTAAATAATTAAAACGGTAGGGGCGACTCGCTGAGTCGCCCGATCTGTAGAATTCAATTAACATTGGGCGAGCCACGGGCTCGCCCCTACAAATCCATACATATATTGGAATTGCATTACTTAATTGGTTCTACTGAGAGTGAAGGTCATTATACAGGAGCGCCTCGGCGAGGCGCCCATGTTTATGTAAACCGCGTCGCTCATGCGACGAGAGGGCTTACTGTTTTGCGTGAGCGCGACATTCCCGGGACCTTTTCGCCGGTTGCGCGTCGAGCGGCTATCGATCCCACAAGCCGTGCTCGGGCCAGCGCCGTGGCAAGCGCGCTTCGACCGGGGGCAGCGGGGGAAGCGCCCGATGCGGTTCCAGTTGGTACCAGTAGGCAACACTGGAGTATTCGTTGCTTTGGTCGTTGGCATGCCCATGCTCGATCGAGAAACGCAGGGATTTGGTGAAGCGAATCGGGTCTTCGATATGCCAGCGATACAAGCTCCACTTGCCAAAATGCTCCTGTACATCGCTTCCCAGAGAGATGCCGTGGTAGGGGCCGTCATACTCGCCGCTGGGGAAACCCCAAGCGCAGCCAAAATAGTCTTCCGTACCGGTGCCATGCAAAGACGGCGGCCAAGCCTCGCCATCGACGAAGAACATGTCATCGCCTTCGCCCGGCCAGGTAAAGACCTGATTGCTTGCGTTGAAGTTATCTATATTCAAAACGCAGCCGACATAGTGCCCGGCGCCGACCGCGTCGAGAATGACATAGTTTTCGTCGCCGGTCCGGTTGACGCCGGGCAAATCCCAAGGCGCCGGGTCTTCAAGATCGGATGGATGCTCTACCGCTTCTGTCGGGTTTTCCATGTTCCAGGTAGCGTGGAAGTATGCAAGATCCTCCGGCGGCGCTTCGTTGTACAACTCATAATCCACATAATAAAAGAGATTGGCGATCGGCTCTTCACTTTCGTTTATGATCTGAATCTTGGCGCGTTCAGCAAATGGCATCGGGAAATACCAGTTCATCGCCGGCGAAAAAGGACCCTTCGGCCCTCGGCGCTCGCCGAAAGTCATGCTAACCGGCAAGGAGACAAAGTGCCGGCCGGTGGCGTGCCCGATACCGAAGAAATCGCCATATGGCGCGCGCACGCTGGGATTCTCTTCACCATCCCAATACATCTCAATGACCAACTTGCGCATGTATTGCGGCGCATAGCAGCGGGTGGTCATCCAGATATGTTTGATCATGCCGCTGCCTTCAATATCGGCCATTACCTGCGTCCCGCCCGCCGGTACGACCTTGAAATCGCGGTTGCCACCGGACCTGTCGTAACTGGACGAGCGCAGGGAACGAGCATGTTTAATGAAGGGTAATCCACCCAGCGGGCTATTCGGTTGCCATACGTTCATATCGCATTTGCTCCTTAATTGTCATCCGAAAAAACTGCGCGCCTGCGCCTGGTTCTATCCTTTCACCGCTCCCATGGTCATACCAGCCAGAATTCGCTTTTGCATCAAGATTGAAAATATGATAACCGGGAAGGAATAGAGTACCGACAGTGAGGTCATCGTACCCCATTGAATCCCGTATTGCGACTTGAATTCAGCGATCGCGATCGGCGCCGTCTTCACGCCGGTGGATGACAAAAGGAGCGAAAAGAGGAATTCGTTCCAGGATGCCAGGAAGACAAAAATCGCCGTTACAGCTATCCCGCCCGCAGCGACCGGAATAATTATCCGGAACAAGGCGCCAAAACGCGAGCAGCCATCGACCCGCGCGGCTTCTTCCAAAGCGCTCGGGATACTTTCCATGAAACTTGCCAACAACCAGATAGCCAGCGGCACGCTGATGGTCGAATGCGCCAGGGCGAGGCCCAGATGGGTGTCGATCAGTCCAAGAGAGCGCATGATTGCGAATAGCGGGATGCCCACGGAAACCGGTGGAATCAGTCGAGTGACAAGCGCGGCAATCAGAAACAGTCTGCCGGCCCAGGTGGCGAAGCGGGCAATGGCATACGCCGCTGGAATGGCGAGACCGATGGAGATCACGGTACTGAGCAGAGCGATGATCGCGCTGTTCCCGAATGATCGCTGTACAACGGGGTATTCGCCGATGATCGTGTAGTTCTCGAAACTGATACGCTGCGGCAACAGGGTCGGCGGGATGGAAAGCGCCTCGCTCGGCGGCTTCACCGATGTTGAAACGAGAAAAGCGTAGGGAAAAACATAAACCAGGACGATTAGCGCCAGCAGCGCCAGCCCTGTCGCCCGCTCAGTTGATGATCGAGTCAATGGCTTGGCCCTCCGGGAGTCACGACTGTGATGCCCCCTTTCCCCAGATCGTGAAGAAGGCGATTGAACTGATAACGACCATGGCGATCATGAATAGCGTGGCAATTGCCGATGCTTCACCGACATTCCCGTATCGAATCATGTTCCGATAAATATGAATGCTGAGGATTTCCGAGGCGAAGCGTGGTCCGCCCTCAGTTTGAATCCAGATCATGTCAAATGCGCGGGCGGCGTCAATACCGCGGAGAATCAAGACCACCGCTATCACGGGCCGAAGCAGCGGAACCGTCACGCGGCGAAAGAGCTGCAGCGCGCCCGCCCCGTCAATCTTGGCCGCCTCAATCAATTCCGAAGGGATATTCTGCAACCCGGTATACAGCACCAGCGCCACAAATGATGTCGTGAGCCAAATGTTGGGTAGCGCGACGGAAAACAGGACCAGATCGCGGTCGCCCAGCCAGGATATATCGCTCGAGTCGGCAATTATGCCAAGATGCTCCAGCGCGTGATTGACGATGCCGATATTGTCAATAAGCATAAAACGCCAGAGTAAACCGGCGACGATTGGCGGTATCATCAAGGGGAAAGCAAAGATTGTGCGCAGTATTTCCGAGCGTCTGCCCATGGCATTGAATAGCAAGGCGGCCGCGAAACCCAGGATGAACTCCGCCGTCAGGGCGATCAATGTATAGTTGAGCGTTCTTAGCGCGGATTCCCTCACACGAGAAGAGTTGAGCGCGTGCAGGTAATTGTCGGCGCCGACAAAAACCCGCTCCTCCGGCGCATAGATGCTCACTTCGAAGAAGCTGTCGCGAATCAGCAGGAACAGCGGGTATGCCACAAACGCGGCCAGAAACAAGGTCGCCGGCAACAGCAGCAAAAGAACGAAGGTCCGTTCCGTCAACTTCATCGGCATACCCGCATTGGCTCAAATCTATGTCGGGACCGCCCTCATCAGCGGCCCCGACTCAAACAGGCTACTCGTAGCCCATCGCTTCCAGTTCTGCGCGGCCCCATGCCAAGAGTTCAGCCGGATCCTGCTCGCAGGTCAATGCGTCGGAACCAATGGGTCCAAGGATCTCGTCGGCGATTTGCTGCCAGTCGGCGACGGCGGGCCGACCAATGGTCTGCGGGCTGTCCAGGGTCTCCAGCAAGGGCTTCAGATTCTCGAAGCCTTCGACATCGGCGTAAGAGGCGTAGGCGGATTTGCGCGCGGCCAAGCCCAGCGGCGCTTCAATACCCATGGCATTGTTGTCGTAGAGGTACTGTACCAGTTCCAGAGCGAGCTCCTTATTCTCCGATGTCTTGGGCACGATGTTGAACCAAGGTCCCGGGATTGCCCCTACGCCGCCCGGACCTGCGATCATGGGCGCCGCGCCAACCAAATCGGCAATCGGCGAATCTCCCCGCGTCAGCCGATAAGCGTGCCCCCAGAAGCGGAACATCGCTGTTTGACTTTGATAGAAGAGGTTTTCCGCGACGCCCCAATCGACTTCGTTGACGTTTGGCGGCGCGACATCCATATCACAATGGTGGCTGATGTAATACTCGAGCCCGGCGACATGCTCGGCATTGTCGATTATGATATTGTGATCGGCATCGAGTACGACGCCCGGTGAACCGGCTTGCAGGACGGCGATCATCCATTCAAAGTCGGCCACGCCGCCTTTGACATCGGTGCCGTACATGTCGATATCGCCATCGCCGTCGTTATCGCGGGTGAAGAACATCGCCATATCGGTGAACTCCTGCCAGGTCGCTGGCGGCGCCAGCGCATAACCGAATTCGGCCTCAAAGGCAGCTTGCTCGTCCGGATCTTCCCACAAGTCCTTGCGGTAAAAGATGATCTCGGTGTTTGCCCAGGTCGGCATGCCGACAAAGGTCCCGTCAATCTGGGCATCGGCCACCAAAGAGGCGAACAAGTCGTCAATGACCTCGTCCGTGAATAGCTCGTCAAGCGGCTCGGCAAAGGGCGCGAAGTGCGACATCCAAACGACATCAATCGTCGCGACATCGAATGCGGCGCCGCCCGTCGCCATTTCTGCGGATAGTCGATCGAATACACTGCCGTAGGGCACGTTGACAAACTCGACCGTATGGCCCGTTTCTTCTTCAAACTGCTTGGCGGCCGCCTCTTGCAACCACAAGCCACCCTGTTCAACCAAGACCGTTAAGGTCACTCCATCTTGCGCGCTTGCCGTCAGCGACAGCAAGAACAACGCAACAATTGCGAACACAAAACTAAAGCTCTTCATGCTTATGCCTTTCGAAAAACTCTGATTTACGATTGAATTGCCGAGCATCGCCTATGGACGCTCGATGAATAGCACTGATCGAATCAGTGTTGATCCCAAATCCTCATCAAGTGAATTGAAATGCGCAGATTGTCTGTTGAAAGCGCAGAGGCGCCTGGCCGCAAGCGCGCGACCTATGTGAGGGGACAAACAGTCAAAAACTTGCTTTCCATAGAACTGTTGAGCAGCAACTTCATGGAAGGATAATGCGCGATTGAAAAGGCCATGTGCTTTTCGTGAGGCTGAAACTTCTTGAGAAAGCGCCAGTCAAACATGGGAGATCTCTTGCTAAATAAACCTTCGCGTGTCAAATAAGTATGTGAAAATTATAAGCGCATGGAACAACCTTGTCAAATCTACCGCGGATTGGCCCTGCCAAATATAGCGGAAATGATGATATTTGTAGCCGTCTCATTTGCTGGAAATCAGACCTAAGGCCTAGGCTTTGCTTGGGAGAGACGCTCCCCCTCCCCGTTGCTACGCTGACGAGCCGACATGTTTGACGAAACGCGGTATGACAGCGACGGGTCAGCTACTAGCTGACCCCTACAAGGTTCATTTGTGGCGAAAATTGTAGGGGCGACCGGCGGTCAGTGTCGGCGGTCAGTGTCTACGCGACCTACGCGACCTATCAGGTCGCCCGAAAATCACCGAAATAATCTCAAGTTTTGCGACGATATCACGCCTGATGTAAAGGTGTCCGCTCCTCAGCCCGTTTAGCGGGGGGACCGAGGGGGCGCCGGGGCCGCGGCATGAGGGGTAGAATCTCAACAGCCTCTAGCAGGTCGCCCCCGCTCACAACAAGCTCGAAAGCAAGCCGCCGTCGACGCGATAGTAGCCGCCGGTCATGAACGACGCCTCATCGCTGGCCAGGAACAGCACCAGCTTGGCCACCTCTTCCGGTTGACCGACCCGCCCGATGGGATGCAAATCTCCCCAATCTTGGATCATCCCCGACGGATTGTCCGGGCCGAAGAGCTCCGCGGCCATATCCAGCATGGGCGTATGAATGGAGCCCGGCGCGATGCAATTGCAGCGGATATTCTCCCGGGCATGATCGAGCGCGACGGTGGTGGTGAAGCTGGTGACCGCGCCCTTGGAAGCCGAATAAGCCGCGACTGTCTGCTGCGAAGCCACTGCCTGGACCGAGGAGGTATTAACGATGGCGCCTCCGCCGCGTTTGCGCATCTCGGGTATGCAGTATTTGCAAGTGAGGAACGTCGCGCGCAAGTTGATATTAATCTGGTAATCCCAGTCTTCGACCGGTTGATCCACCACCGTGCCATAACGCACGACGCCGGCGTTATTGTGCAGCACATCAATCCCGCCAAACTCGGCGACTGTTTCCGCCACAACCCGCTTGACATATGATTCCTGCGCGATATCGCCTTCGACGAAGAGCGCGCGACCGCCCTCGTCCGCGATCAGTTGTCGCGTTTCTTCGCCGGCAGCGCGGTCAATATCGGCGATTGTCACGGCCGCGCCTTCAGCGGCGAATGCCAGCGCGCAAGCGCGTCCAATCCCTTTACCCCCGCCGGTTACGATGGCTACTTTGCCTTCAAATCGTTTACCCATATCCTCCACCTCGTCCTGTTTACACAAACCGCGTCGCTCATGCGACGAGAAGGCCTTCGATTTTGCGTGAGCGCGACATTCCTGGGACCTTTTCGCTGCCGCCGAGCGGCTATAGCTCAACCCAAGTCTGGATAGCGCAGTCGCGCGCCGGGGACCGGCATCTCAATCATCGACAAATGCCAGCGCCCCAAGCTGCCGAAGACTGCGTATTTCATATCCGGACCGCCGAAGGCGATATTGGTCGGCGCCGACAATACGACGCTCTGCCAATCTTCAGCGGCCAGCTCCAGGACGCCCGCGGCAGTGAAGCGCAAGACCTTGTTGGGCGCATAGCAGGCGATATACAAGTTGCCTTCGGCGTCAATGGCCAAGCCATCGGGCACGGTTCCCGGCAACTCGACAACCAGTTGCGGCTCGCCCAGCGTTCCATCGGAGCGTATCGCGGCTTTCACAATACCGGGCATGTTGGACAGTATGATGTACAGTTCGCGGCCGTCTCCCGACAGCGCCATACCGTTGGGGAAGTGATCAATCGCTTCGCTGGCCACGATCGTTTCGCCATCCGGCCGTATCATAAATACGCAGCCGTTCTTCTCGTCGAAACCGCCCGAACTCGACACATAAAGATCGCCGTTGTCAGTGAACACCGGATAATTGGGCGCGACAAATTTGCGATCGGCGCTGCCCTCGGAATAGACGCTGACATCGCCGGCGCCGCTTACCTTGAATACCTTGTTCTGGAACAGGTCGCAGGCGTAGATATTGTGATGGGCATCCAAAGCCAGGCCCAATACAAAGCCCCCGGTTGAGGCCACTTGCGTGAAGCCGCCGTCGCTGGCGATGCGATAGATCTGCCCGGCTTCTCCGCCGGCGTACCAGTTGCCGTCCGCGCCCCAGGCCACGCCCTCGGGATGATCCAATCCGTCAACCAGTATCGTGAATTGCCCCAGACTAAACGCAGGTTCAGACATGTTTTGCTCCTGTTTATGTAAACCGCGCCGCTCATGCCACGAGAAGGCTCACTATTTTGCGTGAGCGCGACATTCCTGTGACCTGTTCGCTGCCGCCGAGCGGCTCCGCTAGCTACTTAAGATGAACCGCGCCATCGGCGTCAATCTTATGCACGCCTTTGTCCGATTCATAGAACACCGCTTTCATTTCGACTTCTTTTGATTCGCCCGGCTCCAGTGTCAAATGCGCGCCGGTCGTTTCCATCACGGTTGTCAAGCCTTGCGCCGGGATCGACGACGCCGGTTCTATCGCCATCACATAGGAGCGCTTGTAAAACGGGAAACCCGGCGAGGACTTCAACTCTTGCCAGAACCAGGCATACGGGAAGACGCTCTCGTCCCAGACCAGGCCGACGCCAAAGCCCATGTCCCGGTTGGTTATGGCATACCATCCCGATTCAAAATCTTGAAAATAGGCCAGAATATCACGCTCTTCGTCGGGACCGGGCACTTTGGACATATCTACCTCTCCCGCCATCGGCCATTGATAACCCTGGCTGAGGGTCAAGGGATTGGCGAATCCGGCGTATCGATCATCAGCGACGAAGCGGGACGTGCCGACATCAATGACGCAGTGTTTGCTCAGGAAGGGCGCGCCATAAGCCGGATGATGGCTCCACATGCAGTCCATTTCTTCGCCGGCGTGATTGCTGATGCGCTCGCGGATATGCAGGACTGGGCTGCCCGCTTCGACGCGCATCCAGCGTTCGATGGTGTAGGGACTGCGCGACAGCCGAGACGCCATTTTCACTTCCAGCGCGCTGTCGCCCTCGCTGACGACCTCATAGTCCCATGCATTCATCGACGCTTCGCCATGGAAGCCCAAAGACGCGCCCTTGTAGACTGTGGCGTCGCCCCCGTTGGGGAAGATCACCTGCCAGCCCCCCGCGTAAGCTTCCAGCCAGGCCGTGGCGGAATCAAAGGCGGAATCGAAGCCGCGTTCTTGCTCCTTTATCCCCCAGGGCGATTTCCACAGCACATCCACGCCCTTCGGCTTGTAGGCGAGACGGTAGATATCGGCGCCCTTGTCTACCACCACGGTTGTCGATAACAGGTCGTTCTCAATTTCCAGGGCCGTCAAGGTTTTGCCGAGAACGATTTCCGTCGCTTTGCAGGTCATATTTTCCTCTTACAGTGTTAGTTTATCCAAGTTGCTTGAAACTCAAATGAGCCTGTTCTAGTTTCACCACAGAGACACAGCAGCAAGCGCATGTAAGTCGCGCAAAAAAATGAGCCTTGTAGGGGCGCCAATCTGGTCGCCCGCTGCCGCTGCGACTTGTGTTTTCGGGCGACATCCTATGTCGCCCCTACCGATCGTTGCTTTAGCGAAACTCGCATTACATTCTTGGACTACTTCTGAGTAACTCCGAGTAAGTCGTGCAAAAAATGCGGGTGCTGTAGGGGCGGCACGCTGTGCCGCCCGTTCCATAACTAACTGTTTTCGGGCGTTTCAGCG
>JAPOOU010000294.1 GCA_026713245.1 Chloroflexota bacterium | reverse complement strand
GATGGCGGCGCAAGGAAAGGATATCACAAGGCGGGAGAAAAGGGCGACTATATGGTCGCGCGAGTGAATTGGGATTTGGCAGCGGGAGACGCCCTTTGCGCCCAGGGGTCCTCGAAAAATCTGGGGGAGGGCTCGCCTAGGTTTCTGTTCATCACAAGTAGCGGACAAGCCTTACATTGCCTGCTTTTTGCCGGAAAACGAGTTAAGTCTCGGTGTTCTCGGAGTCCTCGGTGGTTACGGAAAATTGTGGTGCGATTGCTCTGCAGGTATCTTGCTCCGGCTGATAGACTGAAGCAATGTCAGCTATCCGGATCTAAAGGCGCTGTAACCCCGCTTGAATACCGCCCCTGCCTGTCCTATAATCGAGCGCTAGTTCTGGGCGTCTCTGTATCCAAAGTGCGGAAGAAGGAGCCAGCTCTTGGCGCGGAAACCAGCGGACCAATCCGTTGATCGTGAGGATATCCTTTGGGCGGCGGCCGAGGTGCTGCGGCGCAAGGGTTATGATGCCACGACCATGAAGGATATAGCCGCCCAGGTGAATTTAACCGCCGCCAGCTTATACCATCATTTCAAGAACAAAGATTTCTTGCTCTTGAGTGTGTTGGAGGTCGGCCATGAATTGGCGACGGCAAGGCTGGAGCGCATTGTCGACTCGGATATGTCGTATGGCGAAAAGTTCGCTGCCATGGTTCGCTCGCATATCGTCAGCATCACCGAAAACGTCGCCGTTAGCGCGGCAATGGTCTTTGAGATACGGGCGCTGCTCAATGTGAATCAAGGCAGCAGAAATGGCAAACGCAGATTACATGAAGAGTATGTCCAGCGGCGCAACCATTTCTTCGAGCGCCGCGACTATTTTGAGAGTTTGTTTCGCGATACGCTGGTTGCCGGTATTGAAGCGGGGGAGTTTCGGCCGGTCGATGCCGCGATCGTGACCAAGACCATCTTGGGCGCGCACAACTGGATCGGCGTCTGGTACCGCGAGGGCGGGCGGCTCACGGGCGACGAAGTGGCGGCTGTGATGGTGGACTTTTTTATGTCGGCGCTGCAGGCTTGAGGGTAGGGGAGAACGGATGGAAAGGCGTCAACTCACTCCGGGTTTGCCAACCTTCGAAACTGGGCAGCGCTTCCTGCAAATCATAGATGGTGTCCCAGTTTCACACTATAAATCCATGGAAAAAGCAATCTATGAACATATCCAGAATCCGCAGAATCCCGTCAATTGGAAAGACCCGGAGGCATGGATTCCGCAAAGACTAACTGGGAAAGATCGCGAATTAGCGCTGAAAATATGGCGCGGATCGGGTCATCTCGTCAACCCGCGTTACACATTTGAACCCATGTATCTTTGCAAGATTCATGAGCTTTTTTCTATTCGAGACGGAGTTATGCATATCACTGAACGTGGCGCGAGATTTGTCGAGAATGATGGAGGGGTTCTTGAAAGTATCGACGAATATGAAGGCTTGCTTTTGTTACTGCGGGAAATCGCGGAAAAGGGTCCAGGAAAGCGCCGTGACTTGATGGAAACATTCATGGCTTTCTGTCACGGTTATACAACTTTGCGCGCTAACTCTTCCATTGATATGGTGCACGCTTATGATTTCAGAAACCTTCGTCAGCGCCAACTCATCGAAAGAACCGGCCACACCTACCAGATTACCGATGCTGGCTTGACATATCTTCAGCGAATTCGTGGCAATGACACACAATCCTCACCTGCCATAGAAGTTTTGGTCAGCGAAAAAAACGCGATGGCACACCAAGAACTGACCGAATACCTGAAAAATATGAATCCATATTCATTTGAGCACCTCATCAAACGTCTTCTCGAAGAGATGGGCTACGAGAATGTTGAGGTCACCGCTGCGACAAACGATAAAGGCGTCGATGTCATCGGGGAAATCGAGCTTGGCATCAGCCGTGTGCGAGAGGTTATTCAGGTCAAACGTCAGCAATCGAATGTAGGACGTGGCATACTCGACAGCCTGCGTGGCTCCCTCTATCGATTCGACGCTGTACGCGGAACAATCATCACCACAAGTGGATTTTCCAAAGGAGCGCAAGGCGAAGCGTTCGCAAAAGGTCAAGCCCCTATCACATTAATCGACGGTGAAAGATTGATCTCGCTGTTAATCGAACATAACATCGGCATGCGCCGACGAGAAATCAGAATTCTGGAATTCGACAAAGAGGACTTGATTCAGTTTGAATCGGATTCCGAAAGCGACGCATTATCTCTGCCACAGTCACCGGATAGCTAGGGGGTACAATGCAAAGAATCCTCATCACCGGCTCGAATCGGGGCATCGGCCTCGAATTAGTTCGCCAATACCTGGGTGACGGCGATGTCGACTTGTTTGCGACCTGCCGAAACCCGGAGCAGGCGCAGCAACTGCAAGAATTGGCCCATGTTTATGACGGTCTGATCCGCGTCGTGCAGTTGGAGATCAACGATGAAGACTCTATCGCGGCCGCCGTTCAGGCAGTCGCGGCAAGAGTCGAGGGACTGGACCTGCTCATCAATAACGCCGGCATCGGCGGCGACGACCACGCTCGAATCATGGGGCAACTGACGGCATCCGAGGTTGGCAGAGTTATCGCGACCAATGCCGTGAGTCCGCTGATTGTCACGCAGTCCTTTCGTGGTTTGTTGAAGCGTGGATTGAACCCGCGCGTCGTAATGATCTCGTCCGGCCTGGGTTCACTGCAGCGCGAGGTCGGCGGTTCCTACGCCTATCGCATGAGCAAGGCGGCGATGAACATGGCGGCAAGAGTCCTGGCATTTGATGAGGCGATGGACGGCGTCACGACGGCGACCGTCAATCCGGGTTGGGTTCAAACTGACATGGGCGGGCCAAACGCCGCGCTCAAGCCGGAAGAGTCGGCGAGCGCCTTGCGCGCCCTGTTCAAGCGATTGACGCCGGGCGACAGCGGCAAGTTCTTTCAGTACGACGGCAGCGAGCTGCCTTGGTGAGCGTTGCCGCTCCCAAGCGAGATCGGGAATTGAGATCGAAAGGCGATTGCGTAAATGGGACGGCAAATCAAAAAGGCGGCGGTGATCGGTTCCGGCACCATGGGCGGCGGCATTGCAGCGCTTCTCGCCGGCGTCGGCATCGAAACGCTGCTGTTGGATATTCCTCCAAAAGACAGCTCGCCCGAGGACGGCGCAGGGGTCCGAAACTCGATTGTCAACGGAAATCTGAAATCGTTACAGAAAATGCGCCCGGCGCAACTCTACAGCCCCGACGATCTGGCGAATATCCGCGCCGGCAATATCGACGATGATCTGGAAGAGGTAGCCGACGCCGACTGGGTGATCGAAGCGATCGTCGAACGTCTCGACACCAAACGCGCGCTGATGGCGAGTCTGGTCGACTGTGTCAAGGACGATGCGGTCGTTAGCAGCAATACCTCCGGCATTCCCATTCAGCAAATCGTCGCCGGATTGCCGGAGGACTTCACGCGGCGCTTCCTGGGAACGCATTTCTTCAACCCGCCGCGTTACCTGCGGCTGTTGGAAATCATCCCGCACGCCGGTACCGATCCCGCCATCGTCGACTTCATGATGCGCTTCGGCGCTGATGTTTTGGGCAAGGGCACGGTCCGCTGCAAGGATACGCCCAACTTCATCGGCAATCGTTTCATGTCGCTTTCGGGCATGCAAGCGACCAATTACGCGCTGGATCACGGCTATACCGTGGAAGAGGTAGATGCCTTGACCGGTCCGCTGATCGGCCGCCCAAAGACCGCCACCTTCAACCTGAATGATCTGGTGGGCTTTGACATCGCGGTCGGCGTGGCGCGCAATCTTTATGAAGCCATTCCCGATGATCCGGCGCGCGAGATATTGACGCACCGAAAAAATGCCGAACTTTCGGACAAGCTGCTGGAACGCGGATGGCTGGGACGCAAGACTGGCAAAGGCTTTTATCACATGCGGCGCGACGGCGGCAAAAAGGAACTGTGGGCGCTCAACCTGGATACACTGGACTACGAGCCGCCAAGCAAACCGCGATTCGATAGCGTCGGGCAGTACCGCAAAGTGGAGCCGCTGGGCGAACGCATACGGCTGCTGATCAACGCCGATGATCGCGCGGGCGAATACCTTTATCATTTGCACGCCTTCTTGCTGGCTTATGCCTCGCAGCGCGTGCCGGAAATCACTGACACCATTGTCAACATTGACAATGCGCAGAAATGGGGCTTCGCGCACCAAATGGGCCCCTTCGAAATCTGGGACGCCATCGGCGTCGCTGCAACCGTCGATCGCTTCGAGGCCGACGGCTATCCGGTGGCGGATTGGGTCCGGGACATGCTCGCCGCCGGCCACGACAGCTTTTATCAACGAGACGACGGCGGAAAAACTGTCGGCTATTACAGTCCGCAGGATCGCGGGTATCAGCCACTGCTCAAAGATCCGCGGGAGATCACCGTTGCCGACTTGCGCGCGTCCGGCGCCGAAGTTTATAGCAACGGCGACGGCAAGATCTACGAAATGGGCGAAGGGGTTTTGCTCTGGGAATTCAACACCAAGCAGAACAGCATCACCACCGGCCTGGTCGAATCGGGCTGGAAGGCGCTGGATCTGCTGGATTCGCCCCAATACCGCGCCTTGATCATTGGCAATGACGGCGAGCGCTTTTCCATCGGCGCCAATCTTGATCCCTCCGCGCTTATGGCTGGCCTTGAAGGCATCGAAAAGGCGCTGGTTTCCTTGCAGGAATTGACGAATGCCCTTCGTTATGCGCCAAAGCCGGTCGTTGTGGCGGCGCATAACATGGCGCTGGGCGGTGGTGCGGAACTGGTGATGTCCGGCTGCGCAGTTGTGGCGCATGCCGAGCTTTACATGGGGCTGGTCGAGGTCGGCGTCGGCTTGGTGCCGGCGGCCGGCGGCTGCAAGGAGCTGGTCCGGCGCCTGGTGAATCCGCTGGCCAGCGCCGGCTCGGACGACAAGATTGCCGGCTTGCAGCGGGCATTCGAGACCATCGCCACCGCCAAGGTCAGCGGCAGCGCCAAAGAAGCGCAATCGCTCGGCTTCCTGGCAGCATCAGACAAGATTGTTATGAATCGATCGCATTTGCTGGGCGAAGCAAAGGCGCTGGCGCTGGCATTAAGCGAGACTTATCAGCAGCGCAAGCCGGAGGCAGTCTACGCCGCGGGACGCGACGCCTACGCGGCGCTCTTGCTGGGTGTGGCGGGATTCCAGGAAGCCGGTTATGCCAGCGAACACGATGCCTTGATCGCGCGCAAGCTGGCCTACATTCTCACCGGCGGGGCTTTGGCCGAGCCGCAGTGGGTCGATCAAGGGTATCTGTTGAATTTGGAACGCGAAGCGTTTTTGAGTCTGATTATGGAGACGAAGACACAGGAGCGCATCATGCACATGCTGCAGACGAACAAGCCCTTGCGGAATTAGGTGGTCAGCTTAGTTTCGAAACGTCGGAACGAGGGCACGCGCCGCAATCGTCTCAAATCGGGTATGGCTTGGACGATCAGTTCCGCGTCGCGATACGGAAGATATGGTCTTCCGATATGATTCTCGAAGAGCCGTTCCAATTGAACCTTTGGATCATTCGCCTGAGTCATTTTCTTTAACCTACCGATGTTGGCTTTGGGCGACCATTTTCGGATGACATCGCGGACGGCTCTGTATTCAGCGACCAGCCATGTCTCCAGTTCGGCTTCAATACAAATCAGTTCCACACGACCCAAATCAACGTCCGCCTCGGCAAGCGACTCGAAAATCAAATCCCGGTCTCTGTGTAGACATGGGTCTTCGTTGCGCTTGAAGCTGGGGTACAGGTCCCAGATGATCAGTACTTTCTCGCATCCATCCGCGAGGAGCGCTGCAGCGGATTCACCACATTCGACGAGCATATACCGCTTGTTGCCGAGCGCATCCGGCACAACAGTAATATCTGGTCTGATCCGCTTTGCTAAATGCGCGCATACCTTGATGTCTGGGCCCTCATCCGCGCATTCGAAAATCATGCCGACCTTCATGCCAATTCCCGATTGCGCAGCCTTCCCGAACTCAGAAGACGGCCGGGTCCAAAGCGTTCCTTCCAGCTGTCCAGCTTCCGGCATTCATCAGGTCGAGTGAAAGTGGGCGCTCCGTCCCGACGCTCGACCAGCACAATATGCGAAAGGTCGAACAGATCAAGCAAGTATGGAGAATGGGAGGTTAATATGATCTGCGAGCGCCCGCTTTCGGTGACCCGACGTATCTCTTCAACAATTAGTTGTACTGAACGCGGGTCAAGACCGTTCTCGATTTCTTCAATTACGATGAGCGGCGGTGGCTTTGGATGGCGAAAGAGCGCCATCAGGGCAAGTATCCGAAGTGTACCAGTTGACAGCAACCAACCCTTGACCTTGAAATCGGCCTCAGTCATTTCCAGATGCATCTGCCGCCCCAGTATGCCCGTCAAAACAGGTTTCAGGTCGCGCATGTAGGGCAAGACATAATGCAGGGTTTCCAAAATGCCGTCGAAAACGACAGGATACCGCTTAAGGAGGTCGTTTAGGTATTCGGCAATATTGGAACCGTCGATTTTCAAACGCAAGTCTCGACGACTACTCCTCTGTGACCGAGGAAACCGCATGGAATACGGATTGAGGGCTAGGAACTGCCAACCCGCAACCCATTCGCTAGAATGATAATTGAGTGCAAGGTCTCGAATGAAGGACTCTCCTCGAGGAATTCGTTTGGGATCAACTATGCCTGGTAAGGTAAGCTGTAAAGAGAAAGTTCCCTCGATACGGTTCCCTTGGTTATCCGAAACCTCACCCTTGTTGTTTCTCGATGCAGTTCTCTTTCCACCTATTTTCAATAACTCTTCAGAAATAAAAACTTCGCTCTCGTCGGAGTTGGAAGACACCGATAGTAGGTGAGAAAGCAAGCGTGATGCCCTGTCCTTTTGAGAGGAATTAGACGAACTAACATGGTGACCTACACGAAATTCCATCTGACGGGCTTGGTACTTATTTTGCTCAACATCCCTGTTGTCTAAATGAGGCAAAGCTCCATGTCGAATAAATTCAAATCCGCGCCATTCGTTCATCGCCTCGTCCAGCCCAGCAGTCACGATGCGCTGATACGCCTGCAACCCTTCGACAAGACTGCTCTTGCCCGAGCCATTGTCGCCAATCAACACCGTCAGCGGCGTGAACTTAACGACACCACTGTCCCGAATCGCCTTGAAGTTTTTCAGCCGAAATGATTTCAGCGGCAGCTTCTTTGCCATCTCAATACCTCCATTGCCTGGCACAGTCCATGTTACCATATACTGCGCGCCGCATTGACCCCTCGCCGAAATTTGCTAACATAAGGCTACGCTTCACTCGAAAGGAAAACAACATGCGCGAAGCAGTCATAGTCGCAACTTCACGCACGGCGGTCGGTAAAGCCCTGCGCGGCAGCACCAAAAACGCCCGCTCGGACGATATGGCGGCGACGGTCATCGCCGATCTGCTCGCCAAGACCGACGGCGTGCTCGATCCGGCCGAAATCGACGACGTGATCATTGGCTGCGCCATGCCCGAGGGATCGCAGGGCATGAACTTCGCGCGCGTGATCGCCTTGCGCGCCGGGTTGCCGGTGGATACGCCCGGGCAAACGGTCAATCGCTTCTGCTCCAGCGGCTTGCAGACCATCGCCCTGGCTGCCAACAGCGTCATCGCCGACCAGGCCGATGTCGTCATCGCGGGCGGCGCCGAATCGATGTCCTCCGTGCCGATGACCGGGCACCATTTGAGCCCGAATCCTCACATGGCGGAAAACGATCCCAATGTCTATATGAGCATGGGGCTGACCGCCGAGCGAGTGGTCAGCGAATTCGGCATTGATCGCGATGACATGGACCGATTCGCATACGAAAGTCATCGCAAGGCAGCCGCCGCTACCGACGCCGGATTTTTCGCGGAGGAAATTGTGCCCTTCGCCTGGCAAGAGACCGTCGTCGGCGCCGATGGCATGCCCGCCAAGCTAACAAAAGTCCTCGACCATGACGAACACTTGCGCCGGGAAACCACCATGGAAGCGCTCGCCGGGCTCAAGCCGGTCTTCAAAGCCAAGGGATCGGTGACCGCCGGCAATTCCAGCCCCTTGAGCGACGGCGCGGCCGCGGTAGTCGTCATGGACAGGGAAAAGGCTGAAAAACAGGGTTTGACGCCCCTGGCTCGATTTGTCGGGTTCTCGGTCGCTGGCGTCCGGCCGGAGATCATGGGCGTTGGTCCCATCAAAGCGGTGCCGAAGGCGCTGGAACGCTGTGGCATGACGCTGGACGATATCGATGTCATCGAGCTTAACGAAGCATTTGCTTCGCAGTCGTTGGCGGTCTTGCGCGAACTGGAACTGAATCCGGAAATCGTCAACGTCAATGGCGGGGCGATCGCTCTCGGTCATCCACTGGGATGTACCGGCGCCAAGCTGACGGTGCAGCTAATCAACGAGATGAAACGGCGCGGCAGCGACTATGGCATGGTAACCATGTGCATTGGCGGCGGCATGGGCGCGGCAGGCATCTTCCAGAACCTCAACTAGCGCCAGCTCTATGGCAGCGGCTTGTCCCCCGGCAAGGGCAAGCTGAATTCTGCAGTCGTCCCGCGCCCAAGTCCCTCGCTCTTGACGCCAATAGCGCCGCCATGCGCTTCAATAATCGTGCGAGCGATATCCAGCCCCAATCCCCTTCCGCGACTGCGGGATTGGTCTGTCCGGTAAAATCGCTCGAAAATATGCTGCAAATCAGCCGGATCAATTCCCACACCATCATCTTGCACCGATATGCGGAGGCATTTGTCCTGTTCCAATGTTGCCGCGACTGTCACCTGCCCATCTTCCGTGTGTTGAAGCGCATTGTGTACGATGTTTCCCAAGGCTTGACGCATTCGTGCCGAGTCAAGTTCAAGTGTTGGCAATTTTGGCAGCGGCTGTAATGACAAACTGACTTGCTGCGCTTGAGCCTGTGGTTGCCATCGTTCCACTTCGCTAGTCAACAAGTCGCCAATAGCGCATGGTTCAACACGGAGTTGCAACTCGCCGGAGTCAGTCTCCGCCAGCCAATTCAAGTCATTCACCAGATTGCGAAGCATATCCACTTCCTGAACAATGTGCCGCGCCGCCTGGTCCGGCTCTTGCAGGTCATCCAGCAGCGCCTGTGCCTCCAATTGAATTACGGTTAAGGGCGTGTTGAGTTCGTGGGAGACGTCATTGATCAAACGTTTTCGCAATTCGCGCTGTCTTTGCAGGGCGCTCGTCATTTGATTGAAGGTGGCGCTCATCTGGCCTAATTCATCATTTGACGTGACCGGCAGCAAAGTCGCGTCATCGCGCTGGGCGATCGCTCGAGTCGCTCTTGTCAAAGCGGAGATCGGCGCGATAATTCGTCTCGACAGAGAAGTCGCTAGCGACAAGGCAATGATCAAGATAAATATGCCGCTTGCGATGAAATTGAGCAGCAATTCCCGCAGAAAGCTGATCGATTCCGTTTCCAGAAAGTTCTGATTGACATCCAAGTATACAGAACCAACAGCTTGACCGGTCTGCAAATCCAGAATCTCCCTGGGCTGGCCCGACAAGGTCGGACTCATCTCGCCGATTTCAAGTTGAGAGAAATTATCGCGGATGATCCGTCCGGCAGAATCAACGATGACGACGCGGATCCTCTCGATGTGAAATCCCTCGTCGCCTTCGCCGATGGATTCGCCTTCATGCCCTTCGCGGCTCTCGGTTTCATATTCGTATAGGTAGCCCAGGGCCAACAATGCCGTATCGACCGCATCCCAGCCACTCTCCGCCGTGTAAGCCCGGCTAAGTTGTCGCGCCAGTGTGCCCGCTTCCGCCCGACCCAGCCCGCTTACGAAAGCATCAAATTGCCGCTGGATGGTGTAATAGCTGGCTGCCAGATTCCATGCGACCGTTACGGCAATAACGATGATTAACACGCGCAAAATGCGCCAGCGCAATGTCATTATCCCTCCTCCACGACAAATCGATAGCCGGTGCCATAGACGGTTTGAATCGGTTGGTGACCGCCGCTTGCCAGTTGCTTGCGCAGGCGAAGGATATGATTGTCTATCGCCCGATCAAAGCCATCAAAATCATTGTCCAAAGCCAGGGAAATGAGTTGTTCTCTTGTGAGGATCTGATTCGGATGACGCATGAAAGCAACCAGCAAGGCAAACTGCGTCTGGCTCAACGAGACCGGTTGCTCGTCGATCGTCAAGCTTCGGGTCGTAATATTGAGGCTGATGTTTCCGCAGGTCAACACGTGCTGAACTTCGCCCTCTACCCGGCGTAATACGGCTTTGGCGCGGGCAACAACTTCATCCGGGTTGAAGGGCTTGACGATATAATCATCCGCCCCGCTTTCCAAGCCCTTGATCCGTTCGGCATGTGTCTCCCTGGCCGTCAGCATGATAATCGGTACATCGGATTCGCGCCGCAAGGCATTACATACCGCAATGCCGTCAAATCGCGGAAGCATTAAATCAAGGATGATCAGGTCGGGCGCCAGGCTGCGGGCGGCGGCAAGACCGGCCTGGCCGTCATATGCAACCTCGGCGCTGAAACCCGCCCGCTGAAAATAGATCTTCATCCAGTTGGCAATTCGACTGTCGTCTTCAATGATCAGGATGGTTTGACTCATGATGCCTCGCAAATGGTTCAGGCGCGCTGTCTGTTCGGACAACGCGCCTGAGTATAGGTTTTACCGGTTGGCTGGTTCAAGGTTGAAGGGGGCTCATGGCTGCGCTCAGCCGCCGCCGCCTTCACTGCCGCCGTGCTCGCCGCGGCCTTCGCTACCGCCGCTGCCGCCATGCTCACCCGCGCCTTCAGCGCCGCCGCCTTCGCCCATGCCGAACTCGGCGTGCGGCGCCCAGGTGTCGAAGGCCTGGTCAGTAGCGGGCATGGTTAGGGACAGCTGATAGCCGGGCGGGATATCGGTCGGGTTGGTTGGTCCCAGTTCCAGGCCATTGGAGAGGTGGATTTCCACCCGCGCTCGAGTCAGGGTGGCGTTGGTCATATTGACGACCTTGCCGACGAAGCGGTTGTTGGCTTCATCGTAGCGCATGACCAAGCGCCCGCCATTGGCTGTGACATCGTAGATTTGGTTCAATGCCAGGGCGTTTGCGCCACTGCCTTCGGCGGCATCGCTGCCGTTCGCCATGCCTTCAGCGCCGCTGCTGCCTTCACCGGCGCCTTCGGTGTTGACGGGTCCGGGTCCGCCGCAGTCAAAGACTTCGGGATGGATTTCCCAGGCATCAAAGGCCAGGCCGGCGGCCAGCGGTTCGTCAGCCACGAGCAGTTCGACCGGGGCGCGCTGCCCGGGGGCGAGATCGCCGATGGGCTGGGGTCCCAGTTCAACCACAGTCTGCGTACCTTGCTTGAGGTTGAGCTCGATCTGTACGAAGCAGACGGTCGTGTCGCCGGGGTTTTCCACGAAGCCGGTGAATGCGCCCCTGGCCGGATCGTAAGCCATGGATGTTCTGACGCCGTTGACGCTGCCGTCCCAGGATTCATCGAGCGCGAGGATTGGGCTGGAGGGGTCGCCGCTTTCGCCGGCGCCTTCGGCGCTGCCGCTGCCTTCAGTACCTTCGCGGCCTTGTCCGCCGTGCTCGGCTGCGCCTTCAGTGCCCGCGCCTTCGCCCGCGCCGACTTCGGCATGGGGCGTCCAGGCGTCAAATGCTTGGGCGCCGGCATCCAGGACAATGTCGAGGACTTGTCCGGCAGCCAAATCGGTCGGGTTGGTTGGTCCCAGTTCCAGGCCGTTGGAGAGGTGGATTTCCACCCGTACCCGCGTCAGCGCAGCGTTGGACGTGTTCTCAACCGTGCCGATGAACTGATTGCTGGCGGCATCGTAGCTGAGGATCAAGCGCGCGCCATTGACTGTGACATCGTAAGTTTGATCGAGCGCCAAGGCGTTTGCGCCGACGCCTTCTGAGGCGTCGCCGCCGCTTCTGCCTTCAGTGCCTTCGCCGGCGCTGCCTTCGCTGCTTTCGGTCCGATGCTCGCCCCCTCCTTCGGACGATTCGGACTCTTGGCCAATTACGGGTCCGATGATGCTGTATGAGCCGAGAACAACGATGATAATCATCACCACCATAGTCGCGGTCCACATATTGTTCTTCTTCATGTCTGCACCTCATTCTGAACTTGTTCGGATTTGCTGAGGAAATGTCCTCATTGCCCGCAGATTAGCAATGAAATGTCGCAGAATTATCTCAGTTTGGGGGCAATTCGCCGGCGCTTCGGACGTATCGTTAATTTCTTTATCGGTCTACACTGGAGGGCATAGCGTTTCAAACGCATTGAAGGGTTTCACGGGGCAGAGAATGTCAGCGTTTTATACAAGGGTGGCGCGCTTCTACGATGCGGAGAACGCCGACAAAACGGATGATTTGCAGCTCTATACCGAGCTCGCCCAGGAGTACAAGGGCGACATCCTCGATGTAGGCTGCGGCACCGGCCGCGTACTAATTCACCTGGCGCGGCAAGGGCATCGTGTCCATGGCGTCGACAATGACAGCGCCATGCTGGACAGGCTTGCGCGCAACCTGGAACGGAGCGCGCTGCTTGAAGCAAAGATAAGCGCCATCCATGCTGATGTCTTGAAACATGACTATCAATCGAATTTTGCCTTGATCTTGTTGACCTATAACGTACTGATGCACTTTCACGAACAAGACCGGCAGATCGCGCTGCTGAGCAAGGTGCGTCGCTGGCTTGCGGACGACGGCCTGTTGGTCATTGATCTGCCCAACGCGGGTCCCGCATTCGCGTCGCACGATACCGAGGCGCCCACGTTGGAACGAACCTTCCTGGATCCGGAAACGGGGCACATGGTTATGCTGCAGTCTGCCAGTTTCATCGACCGCGCCGAGCAACTGCTGTATGTCGACTGGATCTACGACATTATCGATGGCGATGGCGCCGTTAAGAGGCTGTACGCGCCACACAAACTTCGCTACTTTTTCCTGGCTGAACTCAAACTGCTTTTGGAACGCTGCGGTCTTGGGCTGGCGGAGGTCTACGGCGATACCGGCCGCGGGGAATACACATCCGAAAGCGAACGAATGATAGTCTTTGCCAGTTGGGGCTGAGCAGCTCGCGATGATATCGTTTGCTCGTTCCCGATCATCAGTATGCCGCTGCTTCCTGTTTTTCTGCGTCGCGGCGCTGGTTGCAGGATGCACACTGGCGGCGGCTAATCCAACAGTATCCGCGCCTACGGCAACGGCCTTGCCGCCGCGGCCCGATGCCGAGCCGACGACCGAGATACTGTCGTCCGAAGAATTATATCGAGACGACGCCAGCGTAATTGGACGCACGGACCCGAGTTTCGCCGCCTTGCCCGTCGACGCCGTACTTCCGCCGGCGCCCGTAGGAGATTCTACACGTCGCGTCAAGGTCGTTTTGGAAGACGGCGCGGTGTTGGAAGGCGAACGCTACGGTTTCAGCGTTTTGCGCCAGCCGGGCATACTAATATTGAGTCGGGACGTATCAAAATGGCGTCCGCTGACCAAGCGTTTGGCGGAGCGGGGATTTATTGTCTTGGCCCTCGAAACCGGCGGTTGGTTGGAGGCGCAGCACCTGAGCACCATACTGCGCTCCCTGACCGCCATCAGCAAGGTCGACGCGGGATGGATTGCCATTATTGGCGCGGACCGCTCGGCCGACCTGGCGCTGCTCGGCTGCGCTGTCAACGAATTGTGCGACGCTGCCGCGCTACTCAGCCCCTTGTCGCGGGATACTTTGTTGAACATGCTGTTGAGCTATGGCGCGCGTCCGCTCTGGCTGGCCGCGGCTAGGGACGACGCCGAAGCCAATGCCGCGGCTCGGGCCCTGGCGCGGTCTGCTGCCGGCGAGGCGCAATTCCTTGAATACGATCGCGGCAGAGGTGTAGAATTGTTGGTCAATCAACCCGAAATCTTGGACCAACTGGCGGAGTGGCTGTCATTGAATCTTGGTGGCTGAAGCGCGCCGGGTTGGCCGTCGTTGAAAAGGGGAAAGATGTCAGAATTGCTCAACTATTTCACAGATCGTACAGAATACATGCTGGATGCATTGACGGAGATGGTCGGGCGCGAGTCCTTCACGCGCGAGAAGATGCAGGTCGACCGGCTCGTCGACTGGATGGATGAGCGATTCCAGGCCATGCACGCCGATTCGATCATCCGTTATCCGCAGGGTGCATGCGGCGACTTTTTGCTGGCCAAGTGGAACGCGGATGCGCATGGCAAGCCTTTCCTCTTCTTGGTCCACATAGATACCGTGCATCCGATCGGGTCGCTGGAAACCATGCCGATCAAGATCGAGGACGGGCGCTATTATGGTCCCGGCGCCCTTGATATGAAGGGCGGCGCGGTCATTGCCCTGGAGGCCATCGCCGGTTTGATCGCGCGCGGCCAGTTGCCGGCTCGCCCAATTCTGTTTCTGGTGACCACGGAAGAAGAAATCGGCAGTCCCTTTTCCGAGCCGCTAATCAAGCAACTGGCGGCGGATAGCCAACTTGTGCTGGTGATGGAGCCGGCAACCCAAGAAGGCACGATCAAAACCTGGCGCAAGGGAGGCGGCAAATACGAGTTGATCGTGGAAGGGCGGGCCGCGCACGCTGGCATTGCGCCACAGGAAGGCATTAACGCCATCATAGAATTTGCGCAACAGGCCCTGGAAATCAATCGCCTGAACGACCTCAAGTATGGCACATCAGTGTCGATTACTGTTGTGGCGGGTGGTTCAGCCGGCAATGTGATTCCGGCGCGTGTCGAGGCTCATATCGATACGCGAGTCATGACAATCGACGCGATGGATCATCTGCACGATGCGCTGAGTAATCTCTATCCCAAGATGCCCGGCGCAAAGGTGATTTGCACCCGGCAGGGACATCGCCCGCCCATGGAACGTCGCCCGGGCTTGTTCGAAAAGGCCGCGGCTATCGGCGACAAGCACGGGGTAACAATATACGAAGGCGGCACCGGCGGCGGCTCGGACGGCAATTTCACTGCGGCTATGGGCGTTCCCACGCTGGATGGCTTGGGCGCGCATGGCGATGGCGCGCATGCGACCCACGAACACGTCATTATCAGCAGCTTGCCGCGCCAGGCGGCATTGATCGCGGCGCTGCTCCTGGAGTGGAACGCAGAAGACTGAGCCACTTGACCACATCTTGCCTCCCGGTTGCAAGTCATCAGTTGTAGTAATCATACAAGGAACGTCGGACATTCTTGGCGCATCTTCCCCCTTTTTGGCGCGGGCGGCGACGCTAGAATTGCCACAATTATCCAGTCATATTCTTTTCGCGCGATGGAAGTCCTGTTCTTTACCGCATTTGCGCTTTCGCTGGCTTTTGCCGTCCAGCCCGGCGTCATCGGATTTGAAGCGTTGCGGCGCGGCATAGCCAGCGGATGGAGCGCTGCCCTGCACGTCGAGTTGGGATCGCTGGTAGGCGACGGCGTCTGGGCGGCGCTGGCGCTTCTGGGCGCGTCAGTATTGTTTCAGAACCGGTTTGTGACCCTGCTGCTCGGGCTATTTGGTTCTGGGCTGATCTTGCGCTACGCTTGGGATGCTTGGAGAGCCTCGCGCCAGGACATCGCAATCGCCGCGGACGGAGACGCGCGGAGCAATCACTTTGTCGCCGGCGCCATGCTTTCTCTTTCCAATCCACAGAACATCACAGCCTGGCTGGGCATGAGCGGCGCCATCATCGGCTTGGGATTCCTCAACCCGCAGCCGATTCACCTCTTGGTATTCTTCTCGGGATTCATGATCGCGCAGGTCTGCTGGTGCTTCTTCTTCGCTACCGTGGTCGAATACGGTCGACGACTGCTAAACCAGCGCATTTTTCGCCGGATAAACCTAGCCTGCGCGCTTTTCCTTGCCTACATTGGCTGCCAATTGTTTGCGCAAACCCTTCGATTGGCGCTGACATAATCTTAGCCGGTTGCGACAGGCAACTGCGGAGGATTTCGGCGGCAAGTTGCGGGATGTCGCTAAATCTCGACGTATTGCTTCCAAATTTCGGGACCAGAACCAAGCGCGATCACGAGGTAGCTGGTACGCGGGGTTTTCGGTTCCCAAAGCAGGCGCATGCCGGCGACGTTATGCAGTCGGTTGCTTTTGCGATGGTTGCATTTGGAGCAGGCGCAGGCGGTATTGGACCAGGTATCCTTGCCGCCCTTGGATCGCGGAATGATGTGATCAATCGTGAAATCTCGCTTGCTGAGCACTATGCCTTTTCCCAGCGCGCCCATCTTGACTCCGCAATAGATGCAGGTGTAGTTGTCGCGTACCAGCACACCCTTGCGGCTCCAGTGAGACTTGCGCCGCGGGACATTGACGTAGGATCGAAGCGCGATCACGGAGGGAACCTCAAACTTGGTGCGGACCGTGTTCAAGAATTGCCCGGTCTGTTCGACGGCGATCGCTTTACCCGCAAGCAACAGGTTGATCGCGCGCTGCACCGTTATCACGGACAGGGGCTCCCACGTGCTACCGTTGAGCAACAGAACTCGATTCTGCAAAACGATGGACCTGGCCACGACTTCTTGAGCCTCTCAACTTGCTTGTCAGATCTCAAGTATTGACTGCCACCTATTATATACATGAAATCCGTGCTTTGACGAATATGTATTTCGTTACCGAGCCGCTCGGCGCGGGACCGGCGCATTGCCCTGTCGCGCTCACGCCAGACAAGAATCTCGTTCTGTTCGCGCGAATGGTGGTTTGTCACATAAAACACGCTTCACTCGGCTTTTTCCTCGGGGACTGTCACTACGGGCTTTTCCAGGATTCGCAGCTCGGTCGTCCTTCGCGCTCGACTCTCTTCAAGCTCGTTGATGCTCTCTTGAGCGATGTAGCTCACTTCTTTCAGCCAACTGATGAGTTGCGCGGCGCTCTCGAAATCCGCGCGGCGCCGCCAGCGATCTTCGCAGATTGACGAATGCAGCTCGTCGAGTAGGTCGTATGCCTGATGCAGACGCCTGGCGCTTTCCAGATCTTGGTCCTGTTGTGGTACGCTTCTGCTCATGCTCGTCATGATGTCTTGGTCTGCTCTGTTTCAATCCATTTTCAACAAAAAAGGGCGTGAGACTTTTGCCGTCTCACGCCCTTTGCTTGGCTATTATCGCAGGTGACAGATTCGCACCTTAGTGGTGGAAACTGTCGTCGTGAGATCGACACTTCGATTGATTCGGACTGCCAGCCGGATTCATATTGCCTGCGCCGCGATCGCTCCAGCTACGAGTCTGATCCTCGGCAGGGACGGTTGACGGAATGGCGCTTCTCATGCCTATTGCCAGCGGTCGACCCGTAGAAGAGACGGGCGGATCCAAGGCCGTTACACGCGAGCGGACGCCGGAGCGCGGGCGCGCTGGCTGAACCAGGCTAGGCCTATGTTGGCTGAATCTGGTCATTTGTTCTTTTGGAGCGCCAATTCAATTGCGCTCGTCCTCCTTTCCGCGTGTCGGGGCAATTCGAAACAGCATCAGCCGTTGGTTCGTTCAAACCTTCAACAGTATGTCATTGTGGCTCTGACAAGTCAATTACGGCGATTATTACAGCTTTGGACTAAGCTTGTTTCTCGATCACGGTCGAGTCCAACATGGCTTGAATGCTCTTGCCGGTGATAAACACGCGACGCATCCCGGCCGGTTTGCTAACCTGCAAATGCCCGTTCTTGATTAGCCGCTTGAGCGTGCTCAGGCTGACGCCGAGCAGTTCCGCCGCTTCCTGCCGGTTATAGACCGCATCGGGCTTTATATCGAGTTTCTGGATTTCTGCCATCGGCCCTTCCTTTCCTGGCCAGCCAAGAGCGCTGGCGCATGGTTTTCAATAGATTACTTATATTATATAGAGTTTATTATGTTCCACAATGGTTCACATTTGTACCATAGCGCTCAGAATGGATTCTGAATACGGCGGACGCCGTATAATATGGATTCTGCGCCACCCGATGGAGGCTGACCATGCGCGACAGACCAAAGCTCACCGACGAGCGGATTATTGCTGGACTTGAGCATGCCTACGGCATTTCGGTTAGGGCTGTAGAATTTTTGCCCATAGGCAATGACGCGGCCGCATCGACCTTCCGCGTTCGCGGAGAGCGGCGCGGATTTTTTTTGAAGCTGCGGGTGGGCTTGCCCATCCGAGCCTCATTGATCCTTCCACATTGTTTGCGGATGCGCGGCGTCGAGAGCGTGGTTGCGCCGCTGGCCACAATTGCGGGCGCGCTTTTCGCTGAATTGGACAAATATAGCTTGATACTTTATCCCTGGATCGACGGCGAATCCAAATTGGGCAAGACGCTCAGCCCGCGGCAATGGCGCGCGTGGGGCGCGATCATGCGCGCCATTCACGGCGCATGCCTTAGCGAGGAACTCAAAGCGCAAGTGCCTCAAGAACAGTATGGCAAGCGCTGGCCAGGCAGACTGCAGAATGTCGAGCGCGCGCTAGCGCGCATTCACCAGCCCCATGCCTTTGCCGATGAATTGGCGATACTATGGCGCCAAAAAACCGCGAAGATTGCGGAAGCGCGCGAGCGCTATTTGTCCCTGGGATCGCGCCTGGAAGCGCGCGGCCATGAACATGTCATCTGCCATGCTGATATCCATCCAGCCAACATCATGGTCGACGCCGCCGGCGCCATTCACATCGTCGACTGGGACGAAGTCACGCTCGCGCCCAAGGAAAGGGACCTGATGTATTTCCTCGTTGACGGCCATTCAAGTGATGACGTTTCCGCCTTTATGGACGGCTACGGCGATTGCCAAGTGGACAAGACCGGGCTCGCCTACTACCGTTACGACTGGGTGCTGCAAGAATTCTGCGACTACGGCGAACGCGTATTGCTGTCAAATGATTTGAGCGACCGCGAATTGCAGTTCTCAATTGATGAATTCAAGCGGTTGTTTGCGCCTGGCGATGTGATTGAGCTTGCTGAAGAGGCGTATCGCGATATCACCAACACCTGATGCGGCGTAGGCTTCGCGAAGGCTTTTGCGCAGGTCAGCAGTTGAAGAACCGTATAATTCAAGGGCGCGGCTCTCCTTGATAATGTGAGCAAATCGCAATTCCCCGCACATTAATGAACAGGAGAGTCTCCTCATGAAGCGTCCTTCATTTGCAGTCTTCTTTTTGATCTCAGTATTGATAATGCTGCCGATTCCTGAGCTTTCGGCCCAGATCTTTACGTCTGAATTCGGTCGTTTGCGCGATACCCGTTGCGCTTCTCAATCGCCGCAGGCACTGCGAGCGCTGGATGCCGCGCCCTGGCTGGAGAACTTCAGTGGCCAAACTGATGCGGAGGATCAATCTGGCCCTGAGGTGATTTCCTCACTTGCGGGATTGAACGCGCCCGGCTTCATGGGCTTCTACAATGCCTGTTCGCCTAGCGCCACTGTCCATGTCTATCATGGTGAAAACGCTCAGGAAGAGCTTTCTCTCTATCACGTTCCGATCAACGACTTTACCGCCAACTTGTTTGCAGATTGGTCTTGGGATCCAGTCAACAGCTTTGAGCCGAATGCCGATCTACTAATTGAGCGCATTCACCTTGAGGGAAGCGCCACCGAGAATACCGTTCCCTTTTGGTACGGTTCCGGGACCGACGCTCTCGCTCCAGATGGCTTTTTGAAGCAAACCGCGATCAGTCTTACCGCCGCAACCGGGGGGAAACTGCCGCCCGGCGTCTATTTCCTGCAGTTTTCCACACCCGGTTTTGAGCACAGTCATGCGAGTTCTCAATCCACCTACCGGACGAAGTACTTCTTAAACATCGCGACTGCCGCGCTCACGGTTAAGCGCAGTGGCGGACAATTACTCGTCTGGGCAGTTGATGTCAACTCCGGTGAAGCGCTCGCCGATGAGCGGATCGACATCTACGGCGCGGACGCTGCTTTGCTGGCAAGCGGCCTGACTGACGAAAGCGGAGTGCTTAAGCTCGAAGCTGCTGCAAGTAGCAGAGAAGTGCTCGCCGTTCTCAAATCCGAGCGGCACTTTGCCCTGGGCTACACAGATTGGGACACAGACATATTTCCAGAAGGGCAGCGCTACATCGACGACGCGCCGCGTTATCAGGTTCATATCTACACCGACCGTCAAGTCTACTTACCTGGGCATAGCGTATATTTCCATGGCGTCGTGCGCGTCAAAGATGATATGCGCTACAGCTTGCCCGATTTCAAGACGGTTGCCGTAGACGTTCGCGACGGGTATGGCACGGTTTTGGGGGAGCAAGAACTCCAGTTAAACGACTTTGGAAGCTTTCACGGCGTATTCGATGCAGATGGATTCTGGGAATATGGTCCCTACGAAATTCAAGTCACGCGTGGCGCCGACGCTGAAGCGGACGTTCCACATTATCTTGGCGACGCTAACCAGAGCTTCACCGTCGCCAGATATCTAAAGCTCTCGACTTGGGGCAATAGCTCCGAGGCTGCAATGGAAACGCATGCTTCCACCGCGAGCGACGACTCCGGCCCCTCGGTCAATGGCCAGGACATCGAAAAAACAGAGCCTGTCCGCCTGATTGGAGAGAAAACCCAGTTCAAAATCGGCGAGCGCGCCCAGATCCGAATTACATCTCCCTTCGAGGGTGAAGCGAAAGCCTTGGTCACCATCGAACGTGAAAACGTCATCAGCTACGAGTTGGTCACACTACCTGAAAACTCGTTAACCTATGAATTCGAGATTCTGCCGGAGCATGTCCCGAACATTTACTTGAGCGTCTTCGTTCTCAGTGCGATATCGGCTGACGGGCATCATCCTGTCGCCGCTTATCAGATGGGATTGACCGAGTTACACATAGATACGGAGCGGCAGGCTCTCAACATCGATATCAGCAGGGCGGGACAATCCGTCTCGTCACCGGGGAAAACGCGCTATCAGTTGCGCGTGACCGATTACAAGGGCGATCCTGTCGCCGCGGAGGTCAGCGTCGCTTTAGTCGACCCGGCGGCGCACTCCCCGCTACCTCATATCAACGCGTCTTTGCTGGCCGCCTTTTATGGTCGACAGCAACTGTCTGTTACGACTTCGTCCGCGCTGGTCGCTAGCGCCGAGGGCGCGCCCGGCGCCTTGCAGTTCTCGAGTTGTTGCGGTGGCGGCTGCGGCGGACAGATCTATTTTGAGGATCCAATAATACACGATGCTGTCGTCGAGACCAGCTATTGGAACCCAACACTGCGCGCTAGCTCGGACAGCGCGACGACCTTCGAGTTAAGTGTCCCTGAAAGCCTGGCTCGCTGGCGCCTGGATGTACGAGCCATCACGGACAGCGCCGATGGCAGTTTGCGCGTAGGCGAAAAGACGTTTGACCTGCCAATCGACTTTATGGATTAACGCGATAGAAGCGCGCCTCAAGTCGAGACCATTTCAATCGAACCCGCGGCGTCATCAGCAAAGATGCCGCAGGGACCGCCTTGCTCGCTCAGTTTCAGCTCCACAGCAGCCCCGTCAAACGTCAAAAGCGGGTGATAGAACTCGGCCACTTTTTCCGCTTCGCCGACAACATAGTGCGCGATCAAGGCGCGGCGGAAGCGGGACTCGCTGGAGTTGGGATAACTGCCGTGGATAACTTGACCGTTGAAAAAGAGGACGTCGCCCGCGCGCATAAGGACCGGGACCGGCGCCTTGCCCGGCGGGACCGGCACGGTCTTCGAGCTGAAACTCTGTGACAAATCAGCCTCGATCAAGCAGAGTTGCGGCAGGTCTTGCGTGCCGGGCACGATCTGCATGCAGCCATTGGCTTCATCACAGTCATCAACCGCCATCCAGGCCGCCAGACAAGTGCCCGGCCGGACGCGCAAGGATTTCTGATCTTGGTGCAGCGCCTGGCCGCGCGCGCCCGGCGGCTTGAAATAGAACATTGTCTGCGCTGCGTAAGGTTCGCGGCCGAGCAGAGCGGTGGTCCAGTAGCGCAGTCGCGCGTCCAGCAGCCAGTCAAGCGACAGTTGATCGAATCGATGCGGATGCACCAGACGCGGGTATGCCATGAGCGGGTCATCGTTTCCCAACAGCGTCGCCTTGTCCGCTTCGAAACCATGTCCCTGCTTGTTCAAAGCCATGAAATTTTCCTTGAGGGTGTCGACTTCGTCCCTCTCGAAGACTCCCGGCAGCACCGCATAGCCTTCTTTCTGGAATTGATCAATGACTTCGCTGGCATTCATGTACGCTCTCCTAGTTTCTCAGTAGATCCATAAGTCGGGGCGCCAACCTAGCATAAGCGTCATATAGCCAGGGCCGCGGCGCGTAATCCCAGGCGCCGATATGCCGGACCACCTGTCCGCGGAAACCGCGCTTGAATTGATAGACGCCCCACAGGCCGTCGCTCTCATCAAAGACATCGGGGGCGCCCCACATATCATAAATGGCGTAACCTTGGGCTTTGGCCCATTTTATCGCTTCCCATTGTAACAAGTAATTCGGCATGCGCTGCCGCTCCCGATCCGCGGAAGCGCCGTAAAAATACCAGCAGGTCCTGCCGAAGTGAAAGAGGATGACATGGGCGATCGGCTCTCCTTCATATTCGGCGATCAACGCATGGGCCATCCCGGCGCGCATAAAGGCCTGCCAGGCGCGCTTGTAATAGTCAAAGGATCGGATCAAAAAGCTGTCGCGCGCGGCCGTGATGCTATAAAGCTCGTACAAAATCGCGAGATCATCATCACCGGCGGCGCGAACTGTCACGCCTTTCTTTTTGGCCGCGCGGACCTTTCGCCGCGTATTGCCGCTCATCGCGCTCCAGATCTCGTCGTCGGTCTGACTGAGGTCGAATTTGATGGTATTACGGAATTGCACCTGCGCATCTGAATAGCGCCATCCGCGGTCTTTCAGTTGTGATTTGATCCCTTGACCAAGCTCGTTGGCTGTATCGTCTTCGCTACCGGGTATGCCCGTCGCCCAAACGATATCCGGATCGATCTTCAGCCAGACAGCGCCCATTGTCCGCGCGCGGGATTCCAGCGCGTCAAGCACCTCAAGAAAGAGCGGCTCATTGTCGTAATCCAGAACTGGCCCTTTGCTGACGTACAGGACCTTAAACGGTCCTATGCCGCGCATGCCCACGCTCGCCAGAGCAACCGGAATGCCGTCGCGCTCGAATGCCAGCCGGGTCGGTTGCCAGCCGACCGTCCGCCGCTTGAATTCGCCCCAATCCCAAGTCTGCAAGATATGCGCCGCAGGCAGTTGCCGTAAACGGCTGTTCCATTGGTCGCGATGAGCGACCTCTGACACCGTGAGAATGGCCTGATCCCTTCCCCAGAGCTGAATCGTTAGCCGCCGAGCTTAAGAGCCGTTCGGTAGGCGCGATAGACAAGCGGATTGAAAGCCAAATCCCAGGTGCCTGCCGTGCGGCAGATTTGTCCTCCCCAGCCGCGCTTGAAGCCGTAAACGCCCCATAAACCGTCCGAACGCTGCTGAAACTGGCTTTCAAGAGTTTCATGGTCGTGGTCGGGTATGCCCCACATATCGTAACAAACGCAGCCGCGCGCTTTCGCCCACTGAAGCGCCTCCCATTGCAAGCCGTAGCTGGCGTAAAGGTTGCTGTTCTCTCGCGATGACGCGCCGTAGAAATACCAGGCGGTTGACCCCAGAGCGAAGACCATGATCGCGCCTAGCGACGTGTCGTTGCGCTTTGCAAGCAAGAGGACGCCATGCTCCGGGATGAGGAGGTCAAAGACGCGCTCATAATATTCGAGGCTATGTACGCCGAAATCATTGCGTTCGCCCGTCTGTTGTATCAGGCGATTGAAGTCTTCGAGGTCCTGCCGCGTACCTCGGATGTAGTTTACGCCTGCTCTCAGGCTCTTGCGGACCTTGCGTCGAGTCCCTTGGTTCATGCGTTTCAGTATGATTTCGTCATCGTCTCCAATGCCAATCTGAACGGTATTATTGGGTTGGATGGATTGCGGGCTGGGCGTGAAGCCCATTGCCGAAAAATCCGGCGCGGGCTGATCTTGAAAATGTCCGGCTTCCACTTTAAGGAAAGCCGCGCCCGTCTCCGATCGGATCGCCTCCCAGAGCAGAGGATAGTGCCCTTCGTCCGTCACGTAGGGTCCGCGCGGCAGGTATGCCATCCTGCCCAGGCCGAGCGGCAACTTCTTCAGCAAGACCGACGCTCCCGCTACGATCCCGCTGCCGTCTGCTAGCGCGACGATTTGCGCGTCCCAGCCGAACTGTGATTTTAGCCGGCCCCAGGCTGCCAATTGCAACAGATGCGCCCGCGCTTGGCTACGCGCGAAGCGATCCCAATCATCGGGATTGGGGCGCAGGACGGTAAGCGTGACAAGGCCTTCGCTCATGTTGTTATTCTGTGTTAGCTCATTTACAAATCATAGACCGAGTTTGTCACTTGAAGACGCGATTTTCGGGACAAACCGAGAGTACAGTCTCCTCGCTAGATAGTCGCCAAAAGAGGATTTGGCATACACAAAAGGTCATGAAAAAATCCCCCTTGTTTGGTCACCAACAATCCGTTGCACTTGGGTACTGGTGATGATATACTAGCGGAGTTTGTGATAAATGGCGCAATCGGATGCCGAAATGTCGCTGGTCAGTGTCACGGCGTCAGTCCTAATCAGCTTGAGGGTATTGCTCCGATGAATGTACTGAACGAATGGGCTTTTGTCGGTTTGTTCGCGTTGATAGCGCCGGTATTCCCGGCATTGCCGATCGTAATCGCCTGGCTTTTCCGTCCGCGCAAGCCCAACGTGCTGAAGAGTTCCACCTACGAATGCGGTGTGGAAACCATCGGCGATACCTGGGTGCAATTTCGCGTTCAATATTATATCTACGGTCTGATTTTTCTGATATTTGACGTGGAAATGGTTTTCTTGTTCCCTTGGGCTGTGGCCTATAACGATATGAGCCTGTTTGGATTTGTGGCGGGCTTCCTGTTCATCTTCTTGCTGACTGACGCGCTCTTCTACGCCTGGAAGAAGAACGCCCTGGACTGGAAGTAGGCTCGGGCGGAAGCTTGCCGGAGACGACTATGGACGAACTTTGTACCGGTCTGTGCAAATTGATGGTGGAGTCTGGGGCCGACCCGGGCGTGGCGCAGTTCGTCTCGCTGCTGGTCGGCGTCTTGCTGGTCAGTGGGGTGCCGCTGCTGACGGTCATCATCTTGATCTGGGTGGAGCGCAAGGTCGCGGCCAGAATCCAGGACCGTATCGGTCCCAACCGCGTGGGTCCCCTGGGCTTGATGCAGACCTTCGCCGATTTGCTCAAGCTGCTCGGCAAGGAAGACATCACGCCGACCTCCGCCGATCGCGTACTCTATAATGCCGCGCCCCTGGTTTCATTCGCATCCGTCGTCCTAATATGGGTGGTGGTCCCTTTCACGCCCTTCCATTACGGAGTCGATTTAGAGATCGGCGCTCTGTATTTCGTGGCCATAGCTTCTCTAGGCACGCTTGCGATCATGACCGCGGGCTGGGCAAGCAATAACAAATATGCCTTGCTGGGCGCATTTCGCGTAGTCGCGCTTCTGGTGAGCTATGAAGTGCCGCTCGTTTTCGCTCTGCTGGCGCCGGTGATGCTGGCCGGCAGCATGAGCATGCTTGATATCGTCAACGCGCAAACGGGCGTGTGGTTCGTTGTGCTTTCGCCGCTGGCCTTCGCCATCTTTTACATTTCGTCACAAGCTGAAACCGGCCGCGCCCCCTTTGATCTGATAGAAGCCGAATCGGAATTGGTGGCGGGCTTCAATATTGAATACTCGGGCATGAAATTTGGCATGTTCTTCGCCGCCGAATTCTTGCACGTCTTCACCAACGGCATTTTGATGGCGCTGCTCTTCTTTGGCGGCTGGCTGGGACCGCTCTATTACGAATCGCCGCTGATCGCCTTCGCCTGGCTAGGCCTGAAAGGCGCGATCATCTATTTGACCACGCTCTGGCTGCGCAATACCGTGCCGCGTCTGCGCATTGATCAAATCATGGCATTCAACTGGAAGTTCCTGGTGCCGCTGTCCATCGCCAACTTGATTGTGCTTTCGGCAGCGCTAAAGATCATGCAAGAGTTGGGCGTTGCGCCTCGCGATATGCTGTCCGCGAGTTTTGTGGACGTTCTGCCTACAACGATCATCATGCTGTTGATCAACCTGGTGATGGTCGCTTACTTGCTGGGCATACTGCGCAAGCGCGGGCAGGAAGCCCGCCGCGAGTCGGAGGCCAATCGGGGGACGCTGGCGCAAGCGGCGAGCGGAGCCGGGGACTAGGGAGACGCAGAAGATGGAATTGAACGCGATCAGCGTCGGCTTTTTCGTTTTCACAATTTTGACATTGGGCGGCGGCCTCGGCGTGGTGACAACCCGCAACTTGTTCCAGGGCACGATCTGGCTGATGGTCAGTTTGTTTGGCGTCGCCGGTTATTTCGTATTGCTCAGCGCGCCCTTTTTGGCGGCGGTGCAGGTGCTTGTTTACATCGGCGCAATCGCAATTCTGATCACCTTCGCTGTCATGTTGACGCGCAGCGTCACCCGTATCAATGAACGCTACATCCGGACGATCCCGAGCTTTGTCGCCTCGCTGGCGCTTTTCCTGGTGTTGCTCTTCGGTATCACCGTGCCGATCTTCGGCGACTATCCCACCGAGATGGCGCCGACAGTTGTGATGACCACGCGCGATCTCGGCGTCGCGCTGGTCGAAGGCAATGGCTATGTCGTTCCATTCTTGCTGGCATCGGTATTGTTGACGGCAGCGATGATCGGCGCGATCTTCATCGCCCGCGATGAAGAAAGCTAGGGGGTAGGGACGCATGGTGCCTCTTTGGATGTATCTGGCGGTTGCCGCGGCGCTCTTTTGCATCGGCGTCTTTGGCGTCCTGTCGCGGCGCAACGCTGTGGCGATCCTGATGGGCGTCGAACTGATGCTGAACGCGGGCAATATCAATTTGGTCGCCTTCTGGCGCTACGGCGAAACGGGTACGCCCCTGCTGCTCAACGGTTACGCATTCACCGCTTTTGTGCTCATTATCGCGGCGGCGGAAGCCGCTGTCGGCCTGGCGATCATTATCACCGTTTATCGCAATCGGCGGTCGGTCATACCGGAAGAAGCTGACACGCTGAAAGGATAAGGACCGCGATGGATTTCCTCAACGACGCGAATCTCACCCCCTGGCTGATCCCGGCGGGTCCGTTGTTGGCGTTCCTGATCATCTCGCTATTGACCAACCGTTCCAAGCTGACGCCGGCCACGGACCAGCACGCATATGGCGGTCATCATCCAGATTATGACGGGATGCAAGTGCCGGTCGTCAACAGATACAGCCGTGTCATCAGCGTCGTCGTCGGCATGGCCGGCGTCATATTCGCGCTGTTGATCAGTTGGCGCGTGCTTGCGGACGCGTCCCAGTTGCATCATATTGGTCAGGAAGTCCTCGCCAGCAGCATCGCCTGGATGGACACCGGCCGGACAACGTTCTTTATGGGCGTGCTCGTCGACCCGGCGACAGTCATTATGCTGGTCATGGTGCCGATCGCCGTATTGATGATCTTCATCTATTCCATCGGCTATATGGCGCATGATCCGCGCCAAGCGCGCTTCTTCGCTTTGATCTCGCTCTTTGCCGGCGCCATGCTGACGCTGGTGGTGGCGGACAACGTCCTTCTGCTCTTTGTCGGCTGGGAGATCATGGGCGTCTGCTCGTACCTGCTGATCGGCTTCTGGTTCGAAAAAGAAAGCGCTTACAAAGCCGCCATCAAAGCCTTTACCACGACCCGTATCGCCGATGTCGTCATGCTGCTGGGCATCGCCTACCTCTACAGCGTCACCGGCACCTTGAACTTCCGCGACATCATGTACAGCCCGGAAACGCTCGACCTGCTGGCGACAACCACACCGATCATTTTCGGCGGCTGGACCGTCAGCGCGGCCAGCATCATCGGCATATTCCTCATCATCGGCACCGTCGGCAAATCGGCGCAATTCCCGCTGCATGTCTGGCTGCCAGATGCCATGGAAGGTCCCACACCGGTCAGCGCCATGATTCACGCCGCGGCTATGGTTTCCGCCGGCATCTTCTCGCTGATTCGTCTTTATCCGCTCTTTGCCGCCGGTGGAGATCCACATCACGGCATCTTGACCGAGCCACTGGCCTTTATGGCTGTTGTGGGCGCTTTTACCGCGCTCCTGGCGGCGACGATGGCGGTCGCGCAGAACGATGTAAAAGCTGTGCTGGCATATTCAACGATTTCGCAGCTCGGCTTCATGATGGCGGCGCTGGGCATAGGGGCGTATGTGGCTGCGGCTTTTCATCTCATTACGCACGCCTTCTTTAAAGCGCTGCTTTTCATGGCGGCCGGTTCTGTCATTCACGGCATGGAGCACGGTGAACACCACGTTCACGAGCACGGCCACGACGAGCACGGCCACGATCATCATTTCGATCCCCAAGATATGTTTAACATGGGCGGACTTCGCAAGACCATGCCCGTGACCTTCTGGACCTTTCTAATCGGCGGTCTGTCGCTCTCGGGCTTGCCGATCATCACCGCTGGTTTCTGGTCCAAAGACGAGATTCTGGCGGATGCCTGGCTTGGGGTCGAGAAGTACGGCAGCGGCGCCCACGGTCTGGTCTTTGTTCTGCTTGCGATCGCCGCATTCATGACCGCCTTCTATACCATGCGCCAGATTGCCCTTACTTTCGGCGGCGAGGCGCGTAGCGAAGCGGCGAAGCACGCCAGCCTGGGGCAGGGGATCGTCAGCTTTACCATGACGCTGCCATTGCTGATCCTGGCCGTTTTCGCGGTTGCGGCCGGCTTCGTCGGCGTACCCAGCGATTTCCCGGTGCTGGGACCGATCTTCTCGCCCCAGTACAACGCCTTCCATCATTTGATTATCGAGGCGCTGCCCCTGCCGGAAGCGACGGTCGCCTATGCCAGCTTGCCCGATTACCATCCGCATGCGCCGCCTTTCAACATCGTTCCCGTGGCGACGTCGGTTCTGGTCGCGTTACTGGGATTGTGGTTCGGCTGGTTAATGTACTGGCGGACGCCGCTCAAGGCGGGGCAGAAGGACCCAATGGAATCGGTACTCGGCGCCATGCATCCCATCTTGAAAAACCGCTATTATCTCGACGACCTGTATGAAAAGGTATTTGTCAAACCGTCGCAGTGGCTCGGCGTACAGGTCATTGCATTCCTGGACAAGGGAATCATCGATAGTTTCTTGCATGTTTTCGGGCGCATTTTCACCTGGCTGGGCGATCTGGTCAAAGTCTTGAATCTGTGGCTGATCGATGGCGTCGGCGATGGCATCCCGATCGCGATTTTCAACTTTGGCGGCTGGTTGCGGCGTATGCAAACCGGCCGTGTCCAGCAGTATATGCTGCTGGTGCTGGTGGCGGCGGTTTTGATCGGAATCGTCCTGGTGCTCTCGTCGGGCGCGATCGAACTGCAATAGGGAGACGCATCTATGATACAGATATTCGGGATTGACGCGCTCTCCGTGCTGATCTTCGGTCCAGCGCTGGCCGCCTTCGTCGTCGCGGCGATGGCGCCGCTGGGACCAAGTAAAAATGTCGGACGTTGGACCGCGCTGATACTCTCGATACTATTGGCGGCGCTCGCGCTCGCGGTATTTTTCGATTATCAGGCGGCGGCGCCCGCCATTGGCGACGAGCAATATATCGTGGCCCAAGACGTGGAATGGTTTAGCGCGCTGGGCGCGCGCTGGACGCTGGGCATCGACGGCATCAGCGTCGTGATGATTTTGCTGACCGGCATCCTTACGCCGCTGGCGATCCTGGCAAGCTGGAACATCAAAGACCGCAGCAATATGCACATGGCGCTGCTGCTACTTTTCGAGACCGGCAGCATGGGCGTCTTCGCGGCGATGGACCTGATGGTATTCTTCCTCTTTTATGAACTGACGCTGGTCCCGATGTACTTCCTCATCAATCAATGGGGCAGCCTGCCCAAAGCGGGCATCAAGTATAGCGGCCGCTTCTACGCCTCTACCAAGTTCATGATCTACTCATTTGGCGGCACATTGGGCATGCTGCTGGCCACGCAGCTCATCGGCTGGTCGGCCGGCACCTACAACATGGCGGAACTGGTCGAAACCTGGCCCCTTTTCCGGCAGGGCGAGGCCCTGCTGGGCATCGACGTCAGCACGGTAAAGGCGCTGGCATTCGCCGGTTTCTTCGTCGCATTCAGCATCAAAGTGCCGATCTGGCCATTCCACACCTGGCTGCCCGACGCGCATGGCGAGGCGCCGACTGCCGGTTCAATGCTCCTGGCGGGAATCATGCTGAAGCTGGGCGCCTACGGTTTCATCCGGCTGGTGATTCCCTTGTTCCCGGATGTCTGGCTGACCGAGATCCTGTTGATCGGCGTCAATGTGGCGACGCTCTTCGCCATATTGTCCGTGGTTGGCATTGTATTGGGTGCTTTTGCAGCATTCGGGCAGAATGATATCAAGCGACTGGTGGCTTACAGTTCCGTGAATCACATGGGTTTTGTCGGTATCGGCATCGCCGTCATGGCGCAGGTTTACGCGCAAATATGGACCGGGGCGGAATCAGGCGTCGACCTGCAAACCGCCATCCTCGCCACGAACGGTACAGTCCTGCAGATGTTCAATCACGGCTTGAGCTCGGCTGGCATGTTTTTGCTGGCGGGCGCGCTCTACCACAAGACGCATACAAGAAACCTTGACGACTACGGCGGCCTTTGGGTGAAAGCGCCGGTGATGGGCGCAATATTGCTCTTCACCAGCTTCGCCAGCCTGGGATTGCCCGGTCTCAATGGATTCGTCAGCGAATTCCTGATCGTGCGCGGGTCCTGGCCAGTCTTCACCGGTCTGACGGCCATCGCCATGATCGGTTTGCTCTTCACCGGCGGCTACATCCTCAAGGGGATCCGCGCGGTTCTGCACGGTCCTTTCAACCTGCGCTGGCGAGATTACGACCTGGAATTGACCCCGGCCGAGCTGCTGGGCATGATACCGCTGATGTTCTTGATGTTGCTTACCGGCGTGTATCCCAACTGGATTCTGCCGACGATCAATGCGACTGTCACCACCTTGTTCGCCGGAATAACTGGCTAGGAATGGCATAATGGATGTAACGGGCTTTTCGGTACTCACGGCGATCATCTTCATTCCCATCATCGCCGGTGTTGTCATTCTCTTTCTGGACCGGAAGAATCGTGACCTGGTGCGCGGCGTGGCGATTACCGCCGCTTCGGCAATGCTGGCATTATCCCTCGCGGTGTTCTTCGGTTACGACAATTATGTCAAGGGCGCCGGCGGCTTGATCGACCAGCAAATGACGATGCTGGCGGCCGGCGGCGATCTCAGCGGCGCGCGGATGTTTGCCGATGCGCTGGCATTTGAGCAGCGAATCGTCTGGGTGGAATCGCTGGGAATCGCTTATCACGTCGGCGTCGACGGCGTTTCGGCGCCGATGGTTCTGCTCACCGGCATGGTGGCTGTGGCCGGGGTCTTGATCTCCTGGAATATCGAAGACCGCCTGCGCGAATTCATGGCTTTCTTTATGTTCCTGGTCGCCGGCGTTTATGGCGTCTTCATCGCCGTTGATCTCTTCATGCTTTTCTTCTTTTATGAATTGGCGATCTTCCCGATGTATTTGCTGATTGCGGGCTGGGGCTGGGTCAAGTTGCGCGAGTACGCCGCGATGAAGTTGACCTTGTACATCCTGGTTGGATCGGTATTCGCGCTGGTGGGGGCGGTGGCGATGTATTTCGCGGCCGGGGCGTTTTTCTCCGGCAGCGGCGCGGAAGTTTTTCAAGCGGCAGTAGCTGGCGGCATTTTGCCCGCGGACAGCGCGCCCTATAGCTGGAGCATGGTGCAGCTGACGCTGGCTGCGGAGAACGGCGCCTTTGCGATTGAGATACTTGGCATCGAAGGCTTGAGCTTCGCGCGCTTCTGGTTCCCCTTCATGTTCATCGGCTTTGGCGTGTTGGCGGGTGTATTCCCCTTCCACAATTGGTCGCCCGATGGCCACGTGGCTGCGCCGACTGCTGTTTCGATGATCCACGCTGGCGTCTTGATGAAGGTGGGCGCATTCGCTGCATTGCGCGCGGGTGTGCAGTTGCTGCCGGACGGCGCGCAGACGCACTTGCCCTGGATCGTTTTCCTGACCTTAATCAATGTCGTCTACGGCGCGCTGATCGCATTTCGACAGCGCGACTTCAAATACGTCATTGGCTTTTCATCGGTCAGCCACATGGGTTTGGTGAGCATGGGCTGGGCGACGATGAACCTGACCGGCATGACCGGAGGCGGCATTCAGATGTTCAGCCATGGCGCCATGACAGCGCTATTCTTCGGTGTGGTGGGCATGGTTTATGATCGCGCCCATACCCGCGATATTCCCAGCCTGGGCGGCTTCATGAAAGTGATGCCCTGGGTGGGTGTGGCTTTCGTCATCGGCGGTTTGACGAGCATGGGCATGCCCGGGCTCAGCGGCTTTATCGCCGAATTTCCCATCTTTCAGGGCATGTGGGCGGCCTCCGAGCAGGTCACCCTGCAATTGGGCAGCTTCCAGCTCAGCAACTATTACAGCGTGATTGTGATCCTGTCCGCGCTGGGCATTGTCATCACCGCGGCCTATGTACTGCGCGTGGCCGGGCAGGTCTTCTTCGGCGAGTTTGATGCCGAGCAGTTCCATGATGTCGGCGATATTGCGGCGACCGACCGCATCGTACTCATTATTCTGGGCGCGCCTCTCATCATATTGGGTTTGTACCCGCCGATCATGGCTCCGATGATCGAATCCGGCATTCGACCGCTAATCGCCCTCTTGGGAGGTGGCTAGATGGAAGCATTTGACCTTTGGGCGCATCTGCCGTCGGTCTTGCCGGAAGTCGGCTTGACGGCGCTCGCGGTGATTGTGCTCTTCGCCGATATCTACGGTTCTATAGCTACCCGTCGCAATGTGGTCTATGTCTCGGTAGTTGGCATGGCGCTGTTGGCGCTGGTTCCTTTGATTTGGATTCCCGACCCGGCGCAATTTGAGAACGGCGTCCTGTTCTGGGGCGGGATGGTCAATTACGATCCGCTCTCGCAGATCTTCAAGGTGATGCTCCTGCTGTCGGGCGCGGTGACCTGTTTGATGGCGCTGGGCGACAAGGGCGTCGGGGACAAGGGCGAGTTCTATTTGATCGTGATCGTCGCCACGCTAGGCGGCTTGATGATGTCCAGCGCAAGTGACCTGATCCTGGTCTTTGTGGCGCTGGAGACATTGTCGATACCGCTTTACATGCTGGCGAGCTTCCGCCGCGGCGATTTGCGCTCGGCGGAGGGCGGCATGAAGTACTTCCTCTATGGCGCCTTTGCGTCGGCGATCATGCTCTTCGGTTTCAGCCTGCTCTACGGCTTCGCCGGCACGACCAATCTGGGCGGCATTGCCGATGCCATGAGCGGCGGATTCGACCAGGGTTTGGTCGCGGTTATGGCGGCCTTGGTCATGGTGGTGGTTGGCTTTGGCTTTAAGCTGAGCGCCGTTCCCTTTCACTTTTGGACCCCCGATGTCTACGAAGGCGCGCCTACACCCGTCACCGCATTTGTCAGCGTGTCGAGCAAGGCGGCCAGCTTTGCTTTGCTGGTTCGTTTTCTGACGGCGGTTTTCCCCCCCGATCTGGCAATAGCCGGCGTCGTAATCCAGGATTTTTGGGTCAACCTGCTGGTCGTGATCGCGATCGTGAGCATGACCCTCGGCAATGTCGTCGCCTTGCGGCAGAGTAATATCAAGCGCCTGCTGGCATATTCGTCCATCGCCCAGGCCGGCTATACCTTGATCGGCGTGGCAGCGCTCCAGGGCCTGGATGACAGCCTGGCGGTCGCATCGGTCTCCTACTACATGTTCATGTATATCTTCACCAATCTCCTGGTATTCGGCGGCGTGATACTTTTCATCGCGGCTACCGGCAAAGAAGACATCAAAGATCTGGCCGGCTTGAACCGACGCAGTCCCTGGCTGGCGCTCTTTATCACGATCGGATTGCTGTCTTTGGGGGGCATCCCGCCGGCTGCCGGTTTCTTCGGAAAATTCTTCCTTTTCCAGGCTGCGGTCAAGTCAAATTTGGTCGGCTTGGCATTGATCGCCGTGGCCAATGCCATTATCGCGCTTTATTACTATCTGGTCGTCATCAAAGTGATGTATGTCGATGTAGGACCGGATGACGACATCCCAGTGGGCATCCCGCGCTCATACGGTTGGGCTTTGGGCATCACCGCGAGTATTGTCATATTGTTGGGCACGATTGCGGTCACGCCGATTTACAACTGGGCGGCGCTGGGCGCCAGCGGCTTATAATCGTTATAGCAATGGAAAATCGTTTGTGATAAAATTCTCGAATGAGGCTGGGCGCAGGTTCCCGCTGTTGGTTCGGCGATGACAAGTAACGTGAACCGTGAAGCCGAATAGCAATCCTCTATCCACTTACGGCTTGGTGGCGGGGGTAGTGGGACAGGTAGGGTGCTTAATCCTGCTTGTCATTCTGGGAGCGATGCTGCTTGGCTGGGGCTTGGACAAGCTTCTCGGGACGCGCCCCACAATGATGTTCATCATGTTGTTGGTGAGCGTCCCCATCAGCATTGCGGCGATATTTTTTTATACACGTTACAAAACGAAACAGCTACATGGAAGCGCAGTGCAGAAGGAGGAAGATATAAGTGAATAGTTTTTGGAACGGGAAACGCCGGTTCGTCGCCTTGCTCATGTTCCTGGCTGGTGTTTTTGTCGCGTTGCGGGTTCCACCTGTCATACCCTTCATCCAGTTGCCTGGAGAAAACTTCCCCGAAGGCTTCAACGTCCCCTTCACGGATATTCGCTTGACGAATACCTTCGCGGGTTCGGTGATCGTGTGGATTTTGCTGCTCCTGTTCGTCATTTACGTCTCGCGACGCCGCCCCAATAGCGGCAACGAGGTTCCGCCGGGCGGCTTCTACAACATGTTTGAGGCGCTGTTCGAAGGTTTGATGGGCTTCGTCGGAGGCATCGCCGCGGGCAGGCATTTCCGTCTGATCTTCAACATGTTCATGACGATCTTTCTGGTGGTGCTGCTCGCAAACTGGATGGAACTCGTGCCCGGCGTCGATACCATCGGCTTCATCCATCCTCACGTCAAAGAGAAATTCGATGCTGACAGCGGCGAATACAAGGTGGTCACCACCGACGGCTACGAGATCTATCAAGGCTTCCTGGGCATCTCCTACGTCAACGGCCAGTGCGACTGGATCAGCCCGGCTGATGAAGCGGCAGCTGACGAGGCGGCGCTGGTAGAAGCGAAAGCCGCCGCCGCGGCTGTCGAGCAGTCTTCGATTGAGGACGCCGCTTACGCGCGCTATCAGCAGGCAGCGCACGGCGACGAAGCGCACGTTACGGACGAATCGGGTGATGCTCACGGCGATGAGGCGCATGGCGCGGAATCTGGCGAGTCGGATGCGGCCACTGCTGCCTACAATGAAGTATTGGCGGCCCGCGTAGCCGCAAAGCAGGCGCGCGCCGATCGCTCTTGTTACACCGGTGTGGGGCCGGCGCCATGGGCGGATGACTATGTGGGCGACGATAAAGCCGACAAGAAGAATTCCATCCCGCTGCACCCGGATCCCCGGGGGGAAGAAGCGAAGCTCGTGCCTTGGGTCGTCTTGCCCTTTGTCCGCGTTCCTTCAACCGATCTGAACATGACGCTGTCGCTGGCCTTGATCTCCTTCGTCATGATCCAGTTCGTTGGTTTCAAGGCGCTGGGCATCGGCTATCTGACCAAGTTCTTCAACTTTGCTACACTCTTCAAATCGCCGCTTGGCGGTATTGACGTAGCGGTGGGCTTGCTGGAGCTGATCGGCGACTTCGCCAAGATTCTCTCGTTTAGCTTCCGTCTTTTGGGCAATATCTTCGCCGGGTCAATCCTGCTCTTTGTCATGAGCTTCCTGGTGCCGATCCTGCCCTGGCCATTCTTCATCCTGGAGTTTTTCGTCGGTGTCATACAAGCGTTGGTATTTGCCTTGTTGACCGCGATCTTCATGAATCTGGCGACGGTCAGCCATCATCACGATGATGATCATGACCATGCCGAAGCACATTAACATAGCACGAACAAAACTGGAGGAAACATCAATGGATCCACAATCAACGATAATCTTGGGTAAAGCGATTGGCGCGGGTCTGGCGATGATCGGCGCGGCCGGCGGTGGCATCGGCATCGGCCTTGCGGTCGGTGGCGCGGTACAGGCCATGGGACGCAATCCCGATCACACGCCAACTATTCAGACCAACATGATCCTCGGCGTGGCCTTCGCGGAAGCGGTTGCCATTTACGCTCTGGTCGTTTCGCTGATTATCCTTTTCGTACTTAGCTAGCTAGTGCGGGGGACCAACAGGAGAGCATCATGAGCGTACTTGACAATTTGGGCATCAACCCCGGATTGATGCTGATATGGATAATCGCCTTCATCGTTCTGTATACGGTGATGACACGGTTCATATACGATCCCTTGGTGAATGTGCTTAACGAGCGGCGCAATCGCATCGCCAAAGGCTTGGAAGACGCGGCGGCGGCGGCGCGGGCGCGGGAGAACGCTGAAGCGGACGCCGACAAGATCCTGGCGCAGGCGCGCGCCGAAGCGCAAAAAGTGATCGACGAGGCTCGCGGCCGCGGCGAAGATGTTGCCGCCGCCGTAGAACAGGAAGCGCGTCAGGCCGCGACCAAGATCCAAACCGACGCCCAGACCGAAGCCGTCGCCACGCGCAATGCCGAGTTGGGCAACCTGCGCGAGCAGGTGCTGAATATCTCCGTTGCCGTGGCCAGCCGCATTTTGGACGAGAACATCACCAAGACCAAACAGAAAGCGCTGGTCAACAGTTTCATCGCGGATCTGCCCGAGGGCGCAAAGGGGGTCGGCGGCAGCGTGGAAGTCCTCAGCGCCATGCCTTTAACCGAGACCGAGCAGAAGAAAATCCAGGGCGAAATCGGCGCGGAGGAGGTGGATTATCAGGTCGATCCGGAGATTCTGGGCGGCTTGATCGTGCGCTGGCCCGGCGGCATGGTCGATGGCAGCGTACGCTCTCAACTGAGCGGCCTGTCGCGCAGCTTGAATTAGACTGACCGAAACTCAAACCGCTTGACAAGCGCGTTGGATGCCCTCCAGCGCGCTTGTTTTTTTCAACGTAATCAGTTTCCGGAAATTCATCATAAAATAGGGCAGAGCCCGATTGTGTACTAGTAGCAAAACGCGGTAAGTTTCATGCCCAAGACTTTGCGGGACGTTTTAGAGTCGATAGCGGAGCGGCATCTGATCTCCACATCCGGCGACCTGTCTGTCGAGATCACCGCTCCAGTCACGGAATCGAGCCTTGATGTCGCGCCCGGCGGCATCTTCGTCGCGCGCAAAGGCGGATCCACGGACGGCCACCGCTACATTCCCCAAGCTATCGCAGCGGGCGCGGCCGCGATCGTCGGCGAAGCCCGGCAAGGGGACTTGAGCGCGCCCTATATTCGCGTCCGCGACGCCCAAGCCGTGATCGGACCGCTGGCGGCGGCCTGGCATGACTACCCCTCGCGGGAACTGCTTGTCATCGGCGTCACCGGCACCGACGGCAAAACCACGACTTGTCATCTCTTACACAGTATTCTCAAACGCGTCGGCAATGTCAAAGCCGGTTACATCAGCACTATCTCCGCCGACTTCGGCGACGAGACGGTAGCGACGGGACTGCATGTCACAACGCCGGGCGCGCCGCAAGTCCAAGCCTATATGGCGCGTATGGTCGAAGCGGGCCTGACCCACTGCGTCCTCGAGATGACCAGCCACGGCTTGGCGCAAGGCAGGTTGAATGGCGTCGACATCGACGTGGCGGTCCTGACCAACGTCATGCACGAACACCTCGATTACCACGGCAATTGGGAAGCGTATCGGGATGCCAAAGCCATCATGTTCAAGATGCTGTCCGAGTCCTGGCGCAAGCCCGGCATCCCAAAGCTCGCGGTGATCAACGCCGATGACGATTCAGCACCCTATTTCGGTACATTCGCGGCCGACCGCCTGCAAACTTATGGCGTCCGCGCCCCGGCCGACTACCGGGCCGCTGATCTGAGCTTCCAAGCCAATTCAACCACTTTCCTGGTGCAGGGTCAGCGTTTGGAGACGGGCTTGTTGGGTGAGTTCAACGTTTCAAATGCCCTGGCTGCCATTGTTGTCGCGCGGGGACTCGACGTGTCATGGTCGGACATTCGCGCCGGGATCGCAGCGGTCGAATTGCTTTCCGGCCGTATGGAGCGGATTGATGAAGGCCAGGATTTCATCGCCATGGTCGATTTCGCGCATACGCCCAACGCGCTGCGCCGCGCTTTGGGCGCGGGCCGGGGCATGCTGCCGCCCGGCAAACGTTTGATCGCAGTCTTTGGCAGCGCCGGCTTGCGCGATGTCGAAAAGCGCCGGCTCATGGCGGAAACGTCGGCGCAACTGGCGGATTTGACGGTTTTGACCGCCGAAGATCCGCGCACGGAGTCACTCGACGATATCCTGGAGATGATGGCGGAAGGATGCCGGGCAATCGGCGGTATCGAGGGCGAGAGCTTTATCCGCGTGCGCGATCGCGGCGAAGCGATCTTCCGTGCCTGCCAATTGGCAAGCTCCGGCGATCTGGTGATGGCCTGCGGCAAGGGCCACGAGCAGAGCATGTGCTTTGGCGCCACCGAGCACCCTTGGGACGACCGCGCTGCCATGCGCTCGGCTCTGCGGGGAGCGCCGCTGGCGACATTGCCAACCGCCAAAGCGCGAAGATGATGCCGACAACGATTGCGGCACCCATGTTCAGCGTGAGCGTCGCGCCATTTGCCGAACGGCATATGAGGTAGAGTCTCTCGATGCGACCAATTGAATGCGGGGCCGCGACAATACTGTTGTTATTCGCGGCGGGATTGCGGATCGCCGGCATCGGATACGGCTGGCTGGAGCCTGAATATTTCCCGTCCTACGCCCCGTATGGCATGGTACACGAACAACTGCCGGTGAATCCGGATTCCTTCCACAACGTCGCGATTCCAGTGGAAATGTCATTGAAACGGCGCTTGAACCCCGAGTTTTTCAATTATCCCTCGCTCATCATCAACAGCAATTTCTTGCTCTACCAATTGACAGGCGCTACCCGTGGCCTCTCGCTTGAAGACCGCGACGGGAAAACCCTGCGCAACTACGCCGCTTTTCCGCTCTACGTGTTCTCCAGAATCTATAGTGCCCTGGGCGGTCTGGTGATGGTTGCCTGCGCCTACGCCACAGCTCGAATCATAGCCGGGCGGTACGCGGCAATTTGCGCCGGGCTCTTGGTCGCCTGCTCGTATTCGCTGGTTGTGCACGCGCATTACGTCAAGCCGAGTGTACTGGCTACGGCATTGATGATGCTTGCCATGTGGGCTTGCGCGGCATCACTCTACAGCCGCAGCGCCCGATGGCGCGAAAGGATGTACATTCTGGCCGGCGTTGCCGCCGGCTTGGCTGCATCGACTTTCTACAATGGGGCGGCCGTTGCTTTGGTCGTTGCTCCGGCTGGGCTGGTTCTCTTGTATCGTTACCGAACCCGGCGCATGATGTCGGTGGCGCTTGCCGGCTGGTTGGCGATGCCCGTGTTTTTCTTTTTGGCGTCTCCGTATATCCTGCGCGACTTTGGTCATTTCTGGTACGACGTGTCTCGGATCGTCGAGCAATACAAGATGCCCGGGCAAGTCCACGATTTCTTCCTCGTCGATCAATGGACCGGCCTGCGCTATCTGCTGACCTATACCGCGCTTTACGCCTTGGGCATCCCGGCTGTCCTGCTGATGGCGCTCTCGACTTATGCGGCCTGGAATCAGAGACCGACGACCCGCCATGTGCGGCAGAACTCGGTATCGCTCGTCGTCGCGCTCCTTATCTTGATGTTGCTGGCATACGCGCTCTTGGTGCTGCGGACGGTCCGGCCCGGACACAGCGAACATCAGTTGGTTCAGGTCTTGCCCTTCATGGCGCTTCTTGCGGCCATCGGCGCTGGCTGGCTAGTTGAACGGATTGCGCTGCCGCCGCGCATTCTCATGCCCGGGTTGCTCCTGCTCTTGATCTTGCAGCCGCTGACGCTGTCGGTTCAAGCGGCAAAGATGTTCTCCATGCCTGATACCCGACAGATCATGTTACGCTGGATCCATAATAATATCCCGTCAGGCGCCCGTTTTTTTGTCAACGGTTCATACAATGTCCCCCTGGATGCAGCAATATACCCGAACTATCAGCACTTTGTCGGATATGCCGAAGACCTGCCGTCAGGCGACGACTACGATTATTTGATCATTTCCGATGCGCGCGCTTTTGATATCTATCGCTCGGAATGGATCGTCCCGCCCGCTGTCATTGAAGAGCAGCGCGATTACCTGGAATTGCTCGACGATCGCTATTCCCGATTGGCCGAGATCGCGCGTCCAAGCTGGACCGGATCCGAAGCGATGATGAACATGGCCGTCTATTATCACAACCCGGGACTTATTCTGTACTGCCTGAATCCAGCGAGTTGTGAGGTAGCACAATAGAAGGCGTGTAGCCACTTATAAGCCATGATAGACTGTCCTTGATATATAATTGAAACTGTTCCTAATGCCGCTCGGCGGCAGCAAATCCGGGCTACCGCGCTCACACAAACACAATGAACTTGCTCGGCTGCCGCAAATCGCGGTTTGTCAAGACAGAGGTCTCAGTGCAGGACATCGGTATCGTCATCGTAAATTGGAATACCCGCGAGCACTTGCGGCGCTGCCTCGAGACCGTTTTTGCAAGCGAAGGCGATTTTAGTTCCAGCGTGGTCGTCGTCGACAACGCGTCAACGGATGGCAGCGCGGCGCTGGTCGGCAGCGAATTCCCGGATGCGCATGTCATCGCCAATGCCGAGAACCTCGGCTATCCCCGCGCCAACAATGTCGGATTGCGCCATCTCGGTTACAGCGACCGGAGCCAGGTGAAGGCGAGCGCGCCGCGTTATGCCCTGTTATTGAATCCGGATACGGAATTGCCCGCCGACGCCCTTTATCGCATGATCCAGTTTATGGATTCGCGGCCGGACGTTGGCGCGGCGGGACCGAAATTGACCCTGCTTGACGGCAGCCTGGACAAAGCCTGTCGTCGCGGCTTTCCCACGCCGATGGTGAGCTTTTATCATTATTCCGGTTTGGCAAAACTCTTTCCGCGCAACCGTCGTTTTGGTCGCTACAACATGACCTTTGCCGACGAAAATCAGGAGTTGGAAGTGGATTCCGTGGTCGGGGCCTATATGCAGGTGCGCAAAGAAGCCATAGCCGAAGCAGGTCTGCTGGATGAAAGTTTCTTCATGTATGGCGAAGATCTGGATTGGGCCTATCGCATGAAGCAAGCGGGCTACAAAATCTGGTATTATCCAGTTGTAACGGTGCGTCACGTGAAACGAGCGGCGAGCGCACGATCCAAACGAGCGCAGTTCGAGTTTTGGCGCGCCATGTTGATCTTCTATCGCAAGCACTTTCGACAGACTACGAAACTGCCTTTGCACCTGATGATTCTGGCGGCCTTGTTGCTTAAAGGAGGGCCCGACCTGTGGAAGGAGATTCGCAATCCGACTCTGTCCGGCTAGCGCCTCGATCCTATCGCTGGAAAAGTGAACATCTCAAGGTCCTTTCCACCGTCTCTCTGGTCCTTGCCGATGTCGCCATGCTTGTGACGGCATTTGTACTGGGCTACGAAGCTCGCGAAAGTCTACCGTTTTTCGCTCGTCCACAAGAGCAGCCTCCTATAGCCAACTTTGTGCCAACGATTGTCTTGCATCTGGCAACGATCATTCTGATGTTCTATTTTTCTCAGTTGTACCACCTCAAGCGCGCCTCCAGCCGTATTGATCAGTTTCGTAATGTCCTAGGCGTCGTTACTTTGGGTACGCTGCTGGCAAGCGGCATTCAGGAATTCGTGCTGCAAAATACCGCATTCGAAGCAATCTATCCGCGCAGTCTCTTGTTCTATGTATGGTTTTTCAGCATGTTACTCACGGGACTGGGCCGCGAGGTTCATAGACGCGTCTGGGCGTTCCTGCGTCGGCAGGGCGTCCTGCGCGACAACTTGCTAATCGTGGGCGAGGGGCGCATTGCTCATGAAATCACTGAAAAAATACGTAATAGCCCGTCACTTGGATATGACATTGTGGGCATCGTGAGCGCGAATGAAACGAAGGACGAAATCCCGGGCATCTCCATTATCGGCAATTACGCCGACATTCCGCGTTTGATCGACGAGCACATGGTGGAGCAAGTGATTGTAGCCTTGTCCGATCCGCGCCGCGGCGAGCTGGTTGAGCTGATCAATCTCTGTCAGCGCGGCCGCGTCGACATAAAAGTATATCCCGATCTCTTTTCCTATATGGCCGGCGATCTTAATGTCGATGACCTTGGCGGAACACCGCTACTGACCGTACGCGACATCGCTTTGCGCGGTTGGAAGCTAAGCTTAAAACGCGGGCTGGATCTCATCGGCGCGTCGCTCGGCCTCATCTTGCTTTCACCGCTCATGTTGTTGACCGCGCTCTTGATTCGCCTGGAATCTCGTGGATCAGTCTTCTACTGGCAGTGGCGCATGGGGCAAGACGAACGTCCCTTTCCCATGATCAAGTTTCGCTCGATGCGCTCCGATGCGGAATCACAGGGGCAAACCTGGACGGTCGAGAATGACCCGCGCGTAACCCGCATCGGCCGCTTTATGCGTCGCAGCAATTGGGACGAAATTCCTCAGTTGATAAACGTTATTGTGGGTCATATGAGCCTGGTGGGTCCGCGACCGGAGCGCCCGATGTATGTGCAGCGATTCCGTAGTCAGATCCCAAATTATATGACCCGCTTGCGCGAGAAATCCGGCATGACCGGATTGGCGCAGGTCGAGGGCTTGCGTGGCGATACCTCGATCGCCGATCGTACGCGCTTTGATCTGCTGTATGTGGAAAACTGGTCTCTCTGGCTGGATATCAAGATCATCATTCGCACAATCTGGCAGTCATTCACTCGCTCAAGCCCTAACGCGTATTGATCTGCGGAGCCGACACCAAAACATGGACCTGGATACCCTGACGGCGGCCATGCGCGACTTTGTGCAGAGCAAGGGCTGGACTGACGACAATTCCGCCAAACCGCAGAGCCGCCGGAACCTGGCCGTCTCGCTAGTCTTGGAAGCAAGCGAAGTCCTGGAACACTTCCAATGGGGCGAAGAGTGCGCCGACCCGGAGGCTCTGGCTGAAGAATTGGCGGATGTGATGCTGTATCTGCTGCAATTGGCGGATATCAACGGCGTTGATCTTGGTGAAGAAGTTATGAAAAAGCTTGTCAAAAATCGCAAGCGCGATTGGCCCGCGCCGGCCACGGGCGACGCCGCCCCTACCGCCGGGCTGGATTAGCAGACAGGACATTCCTTCACGGCCTGTCCAGGCCCCTCTCGTTATAGGCTATCATTCTAGACGCGGCGCATTATAATACCTGGCAGCGCGCGAAGAGCATACGGACGGGACAGCGCGAGGACGTGCAAACGTCTTGTGAACTGTTCATTTAACGACGTCGCTCGTGCGACGAGAAGGCTTACTCGTTCGGGTGAGCGCGGCAATCCTTTTCCTTGCCGCCGAGCGGCTCTGATGGCGTATTCATTTAAGAGGATCGTGTTCAAATGTCGGAACAGGCTGTTACAGCCCAAAGCGAAGATTTCTCGCGTTGGTACAACGAAATCGTCTATCGCGCAGATCTGGCTGCGCCGTCGCCAGTTCGGGGCTGTGTGATTATCAAACCCTATGGCTATGAAATCTGGGAGGGCATCAAAGGCGGCTTGGACCGACGCTTCAAAGCGACCGGCCATCAGAACGCCTATTTCCCGCTCTTTATACCGGAAAGTTATATCAAGCGCGAAGCGCAGCATGTCGAGGGTTTTAGCCCCGAGCTGGCGGTGGTCACTCATGCCGGCGGCAAGGAACTTGAAGAACCCCTGGTGGTGAGGCCGACATCCGAAACGGTTATCGGCGAGGCCTTCAGCGACTGGATTCAGTCCTATCGCGACTTGCCGCTTTTGATCAATCAATGGTCCAATGTCGTTCGTTGGGAGTTGCGGACGCGTCCGTTCCTGCGCACGGCCGAGTTTCTGTGGCAAGAGGGGCACACCGCGCACGCGACCCACGACGAAGCCGAAGAAGAGACATTGCAGATGTTGGACATCTATGCCGAATTCGCAGAGGAAGACGCCGCCATCCCGGTCATCAAGGGCGAAAAGAGCCGCATGGAACGCTTCGCCGGCGCCCTGCGCACGTATACGATCGAGGCGATGATGCGTGACAAAAGGGCGCTGCAGTCGGGTACGAGCCACAATCTGGGCCAGAACTTCGCCAAGGCATTTGACATTCGCTATCTGGCGGAGAACAATGCGCAGGCCTATTGCTGGACGACGTCCTGGGGATTGAGTACACGCATGGTCGGCGCAGTGGTCATGACACACGGCGACGACAAGGGGCTGCGCTTGCCGCCGAAGCTGGCGCCGTATCAGGTCGTGATCGTTCCAATTTACCGCAAGGACGATCAAAGACCGCTGGTTATGGAGACGGTCAACAGATTGGAAAGCCAAATCAGCGCGGCGGGCATTCGCGTACACGTCGATCGGCGCGAGGGGCAATCGCCCGGATTCAAGTTCAACGACTGGGAGATGCGCGGCGTCCCGGTTCGCGTCGAAATCGGCCCCAAAGACGTACAGAACAATAACGCGGTGTTGGCGCGTCGCGACGTCCCGGGGCGCGAAGGCAAGCAGTTTGCTTCCCAGGACGGCATAGTGGGCGCTCTAGAAGCGCTGCTGAACGCAATACAGGCTAATCTCTTGGAAGACGCGCGCGCCTTCCGCGACCGGCATATCAGTGATGTTGGCGACTACGATGAGATGCGGCAGGTTGTTGATAGCGGGAATTGGGCGCGCGCCTGGTGGAACGGATCGGACGAAGATGAGTTGGCCGTCAAAGACGAAACAGGCGCCACGATCCGCTGCTTCCCATTTGACCAACCGGAAGGAACGGGCTTTTGCGTCAAGACTGGGCAACCTGCCCAAAAAGTCGCCCTCTTTGCAAAGGCCTATTAGACGATTTTCGTGTATAAAAGTATGTGGAAAGCGCGTCTACAGTCCAATCGGCGCGCTTTTTGATTTCTCTTTTTCACATTCGCGGTATGGTATGAGACTTCTAATGCGAATCCGGCATTGTGAAAATAGACACAAGTGTAAAACTCCTGTACAATGACATCCTTTGAGCTTTAGTCGGGAAGGTAAACTGGAAAAAGGTACATTTACGGATCGGATAGTTTGCTGCTGCTGGCATTTGTGGAGATTAGCTTACAGTGCTAAACTAAATCGTACCTGTACTTATTTTTCTTTGAATGATGCGATGATTGTTGCAAAGAGATCAAACGAAAATTTGCCTGCCTGTGCTTCGGCACGGCGGCCATGTGCATGCCACCTGCCTGCGTCATGTCGGGTTGGTGGCATGATTTATTAGGACAGAATGATGACAGCTTACTTGATTGTTGACGCCGATGACATTCTGCAATTTGCTTCGCAAGAGGGAATAGACCTACAGGAGTTGGCAGTAGCCTTGCGTGGCAACGCCGCTCTGGTAGCAGGTCTGTACGATTCGTCCATGCTGACGGCGGTCGCCCTGGCAAATTGGGATTCCGAACAAGGTGATTGGCCTGTCGATCCGCAGACGATTTTCCGCAGCGCCGGTTACGAGATTCTTGACGTGGCGGAACGTGAAGATCTGGTCAAGAATCTTATAGAGCGTTATTTCTCTACAGACCCCAAACTGATCGACGAGTTGATCGTGGCGAGCCGGTCGGGAGATTTGCTCCCGCTCATTGACAAGGTCGAGACGCCGGCCAACGCCCGTATCCGCCTTTGGAATGAAAAGGACTCGGTTCCAGGCATCGAATTCACCAAGAATGTGTTGGTCCAGCCCCTGGAGAACCTGTACGGCTTGCGGCCCAAAAATGTCTGGGTCTACATCGACTTCGAGAACATCTCCATTAGTTTGAACGAGCAGGGTTTCGTCGTCAATCTCGATCACTTGATCGAACGCTTCGTCTCCCAGGCGCAGGCGCACGGACGCTTGGTCAAAACGTCCGCCTACGCCCCGTGGGGCCAGCGCGGCGCCTTGCCGCCATTGGTCGATTCGTCGGGAAGAGAAGTAGCGGACGGCGCGCCGTCTCGCCTGATGTTGGCGAATATTGATCCCGTCTTTAACCTGCCCGGCAAGAACAGCGCCGATATGCGCATGGCGCGGGACGTCCTGACCGATGCCGGCCATCCGGAAGCCGGCGATGTCATCATCCTGGCAAGCAGCGACCGCGACTTCAATGACGTGATTAATCCACTGCTTCAGCGGAACAAGACCGTTGTTTTGTGGGGTGTGCGCGGCAGCACCGGACGCCTTTTGCAGAGCCACCCCTCGTTGCATCTGGAATTCATTGACGATTTTACTGATCTGCAAACACATGAATCTCTCAGTCATGTGGAGGTCGCCGACGACGCCGAGAGCTTCATCCCGTCGCAGTGGTCGAGTGTCATAATCCAATTCTACCGGCTACAGAGCGCTAACCCGCCCGGCGAGATCACCTTGGATGCCTTGATTGAGCAATTGATTGATGTCGGCGATGTGATCTCCGTCGAACGCGGTCAAGATTTGGTATCGCAGGCAATTTCTTTAGGTATCCTGAAGCAGCTTTCAGCGTCCGGCGCTGTCGAGCTGAGTTATCAAAACTCGGTGGTTGACAAAACCTTGTTGATTGTGGAGCGCATGGTTCGTCGGGTCGTCAACACGTTAAGCGCTCGAAATTGGGAATACGTCAATTATGGATTCTTGCTAAAGGGATTGGCAATGGAGCGCGATCTCGACCGTCCCGGCATGAATGAAAGCGACCAGTGGCGCTCGCACTGGATTGATTGTCTGGTGCGCGAGCGCGTCCTGCAGCGAGAATTGGTGCCGCATCGCCATAATCCAGATGATCTGGTGCCGGTGATCAGGATTCCTGTCGAATCGCCACGTCCCATGCCGAGCAAAAAAGAAGAGGATGTCGACAGCGCAGAGCTGGCCAGCCGCAAGTGGCTGGGTATCCCGCCGCACAAGCTCTATGAGTCCGACTCCGAAGTGGCCAGCATGGTCACCCGCATCGTCGTGAGCGTTCAGCAATTCACCAGTTTCCGGAATTTCGCCTGGTGCCCGCTGGGAAGTCTGCACCGTCGGCTGCGGGAGTTCGATAGCGGCGTGACTTTCCAATACGCCGTGGAGTACTTGCTCGTCAACGAGATGGTCACCGTGCAAGAATATCCAAACCCGCGCAGTGACTACAACACCAAGGGCATCGAGCTCAATCCGGATTGCGCCTTTGTCGCGGTCTTGCTGGCCGAGCGTGACGAATTCGTGCGCCTCTTGCTGGAAATGTACAACGAGAATCAAACGATCAGCGCGGCCAATGTCAGTACACGGCTGGAGGACAACTGGGACGTCGATCTGTGGGTCTCGATCATGAGAATCGAAAACGTCCTGAACTTGCTCCCCGGCCGTACAGATCACTATAGCTTGTTCCGGACACACCATACGGTGAAACAGGTCGCGAATGACGATGTCAACGAACTGCAAAAGGCGGACGAATAGCTGGGCATTGTTGCGGCTTCCTTGAACTGATACAATGATCGCGCTATAAAGACCGACAGGCAAACTGTCCTGCCTGCTCGGTGACTATTGAAGGGACGGAAAGCATGCCTTTGGACAAAGCGACCAAAACACGGATTATCAACGATTTCGCCCGCGAAGAAGGTGACACCGGTTCACCGGAGGTGCAGATAGCCTTGCTCACCACGCGGATTGAACAGTTGACCGAGCACCTCAAAGTACACAACCACGACGAGCACTCCAGGCGGGGATTGCTAAAGTTAGTCGGGCAGCGCCGCCGCCATTTGAAGTATATCGCCCGGAAGAAACCGGATGTGTACCGTGAATTACTGCAGCGCCTCGGGTTGCGGCGATAGATCCTGTTCCAGGGACACCAGCGGGATTGTCGGCATATGACGCCGCTGCGCCCGATGCGGCCTCATAGGCCGAACAGCACTGATTTGATGATTCTTGATGCGTCAAAATGACAGGCAGCGCCAGAGATACCAGCTACCGTTCCGCTGGTAGCTGACTAGACTGCGCGTCAATTCGGCGCATTTTAACTGTATGGAGAACTCTATGACCTTAGAGATACGCGAATACCGAAGCAAGGTGGGGGACAAGGAAGTCATCATCGAAACCGGCCGCTTTGCTCAACAAGCAGGTGGTTCGGTGACGGTGCGCATGGGCGATACCATGTTGTTTTGCTCCGTCACTATGGGGTCGCCGCGCCCGGGACTGGATTTCTTTCCCTTGAGCGTCGACTACGAAGAAAAGATGTATGCCGCCGGGCGCGTGCCAGGCGGGTTTTTCAGGCGAGAAGGCCGCCCGTCAGAAGGCGCCATTCTTACCTCCCGCGTCATTGATCGCACCCTGCGCCCACTTTTCCCCAAGAACATGCGCAACGAAGTGCAAGTGATTTTGATATCGCTTTCGCATGATAAAGAACATCACGTCGATATGCTGGGCGTCATCGCTGCCAGCACGGCGCTCGTGATTTCCGACATTCCCTGGAACGGCCCGGTGGCTGGCGCGCGCGTCGGCCTGGTCGATGGCGAATTGGCAGTGAACCCCACCTATACCGAGATGGAGACCAGTCCATTGGACCTGCGCGTTTCCGGCACAGGCGAGGCCATCAATATGGTCGAATGCAATGCCGACCAGGTGGACGAGGATACGATGCTGGAGGCGCTCTTCCTGGCGCACGATGCCATACAAGACATCATCGCGCTCCAGAACAAAATACGCGACGATATCGGCAAGGAGAAGCAGGAGCCGTCGGTAGACGACATCGACAAGGGCTTGCAGGTAGAGGTCGAGGAAAAAGTGGCGGGCCGGATCCACGAGGTTATGGCCGCGCATAGTGATCGCAACGAGCGCCGCGAACCGCTGCGGGCGATTCAAGATGAATTAGTCGAGGAATACACGCTCAAAAACGAATCGATCGCGAACGAAGGCGAGCGCTACAACCTGAAACATGTGGAACGGGCTTACAATCAAGCGATGACAAACGTCGTCCGAGGCCGCATCGTCAATGAAGGCGTCCGTCCCGACGGGCGCGACTATGCTACGGTTCGCCCGCTATTCGCAGATGTGCGGCTGGTGCCGCGGGTGCACGGTTCCGGCATGTTTATGCGTGGCGAAACGCAAGTGCTCACTATTGCCACGCTGGGCACGCCCCGCGATTCGCAATTCATGGACAGCATCAGCCCTGAAGACGACAAGCGTTATATCCACCACTATAATTTCCCGCCCTACAGCACGGGCGAGACATATCCCATGCGCGGTCCGCGCCGGCGCGAGATCGGGCACGGCGCATTGGCGGAAAAGGCGCTGCTTTCGATGATTCCAAGCGAAGAGGAATTTCCGTACGTGCTGCGCCTCGTGAGCGAAGTCATGAGTTCAAACGGCAGCACATCCATGGCCAGCGTCTGTGCCAGCACGCTGGCCTTGATGGATGCCGGCGTGCCGATCCGAAATACCGTCGGCGGCATCGCCATGGGCCTCATCAAAGAAGGCGACAAAATTGCTGTGCTCACCGACATCCAGGGTCTGGAAGATCACTTGGGTGACATGGACTTCAAAGTAGCCGGCACTGTCGACGGAATCAATGCCTTGCAGATGGATATCAAGATCGCGGGCGTAACGCGCGATACCATGCGGCAGGCGCTGGCGCAAGCCAGGGACGCGCGCCTGCAAATCCTCGAGGCCATGGGGGCAGCCATCGCCGCCCCGCGCGACACCTTGAGCGAGCACGCGCCGCGGATGGAATCATTCAAGATTTCCGTGGACAAGATCGGCGCGGTCATTGGCCCAGGCGGCAAGAACGTTCGCGCCCTGCAGGAAGGAAACAACGTCAAGATCGACATCCAGGAAGACGGGCAGGTGTTTGTCTCTGGCGAAACAGGTCCCGAAGTCCAGGAAACCATTGAGAAGATTCGCGCGATGATAGAAGACCCGGAGGTCGGCCAGATCTATACCGGGCGGGTAACTCGCGTGGAAAACTACGGCGCCTTCGTGGAATTCTTGCCAGGCACTGATGGCATGGTGCATATCTCGCAATTGGCGGATTATCGCGTCAAGAGCGTCGAAGAAGAAGTCAGCATCGGCGACGAGATCATGGTCATGGTTATCAGCGTGGACCCCACCGGCCGGGTTCGCCTGAGCAGGCAAGCTGTGCTGGAAGGCTGGGATGTAGAAGAAGCGATCCGGCGTGACGCCGCCAACAGCCGCGGCAATCGACGCGGCGGAGGAGATCGCCGTGGAGGAGGCCGCCGCAGTGATGACCGGCGCGGCGGTGGTGGCGACCGACGAGGAAATGATCGTAGTCGCCGCGACTGAACCGCCGGGCAAATAGACCACCGACGTGCTACCGCGCCACCAGACGCGAGTAGCACGTTTTTTGATTACTTCGCTTATTGGGCGCGGGGAGTGTGATCGTGACAGATGCCAACGACGGTCCTGGCAGAGGGATTGCCGAGACCGAGAATTACATGATTTGGGAAGTGCAAGCCCCGGACGGGGAAACGACGTATCATCTGGAATTGGGCGTCGCCACATTGCACTTCTATAACGAAGAATGGACAGAGTTCCTGCAATTGATGAAAGATGCGGCTAGCAACAGCTGATGACTCCCGGGCCGCTGCGCCGGCGCTTTGTTGAAGCGCTGGCAAAACATCTGCCGCCGAGCGCCTCTCGGTTGCGTCTTCTGGATATTGACGGACATTGCGGCGAAATCCTGGCCGGTCGACGCGCTGACCTGGACATCCGCCGCACCGCGGCCATTGACCTGCGGGGGTCGGGGATTGTCCCGCCAGCGGCGGATGCTATTGTAGCGTTCGACTGTGATCTCGACAGCAAAATGCTCATGTCGATCGCCGCCAACATGAGGCCTGGCGGTCGTTTTATCGCTGTCCTTCCGCAGGGCATAGTCGGCGAGTGCTGGGTAGACCTGTTGGAAGCGGGGGGACTTGTGCGGATCCTGGTTGAGCCGGCTGTCGATGGCGCCGGCGTCCTGATACGGGGCGAAAAACCCCATGCTACGGTCAGTACATTGGGGCGGATTCATAGCGTCGCGCGTGCCGATGCCGATCTCGTGGACCTGGCCGAATACCGCGGACCCTACCTGCGCCTTCTGGTTCGCCAGTCGCCCAATAAGCCAGTTTGGAAACTGGAAGCCGGGGAAGCCATCGCCTGGCGCGCTCTCGCCTTGGGGGACGATACGGAGGCTGTTTTGATCGCGTTCAGCAGTTTGCCCAAGGCGGTCGGATTCTTGCAACCCGCTGTCTTGATTGACATGGTGAGAGACGTCAACAAAGTTGGAAAATTCGACCGGGAAGTCGCAGCGGGATGGGGGACGCCGGTCATTCTGAATCCGACCCCGGATGCCATAAAAGATCGGCAACTGATCTGGCTGCATATTGATCCTGCAACCGCTGCGGCGCCGGATGAATGAGCGCGGAAGTAGGACCAATCAAGCACTGCGAAATAACTGCATTTATTGTGAGAATCACGGATCCAAATGAGAAAACCCAAGCCAATGATTAAAACGGTAAGGGCGACTCGCTGAGTCTCCCGATATGTAGAATTCAATGAACATCGGGCGAGCCACGGGCTCGCCCCTACGAATCCATACATATATTGGAATTGCATTACTTACTTGGATTTACTTAATCCTTATCCTGGCAAGAGCGCTCCCCCTCCCGCATGCCTCGGGCCTGGGGTTGAACCAAAACATTTCAGTATTCTCATTACTTGCTTGCACTTACTCAAACGTGACAGAACTCGTTCCACAGTCGCCGGGATCCGATTGCGCGCAGACTCATGCCATTTTCTCTGGATGACATTGAATACTTGAGCAGTGACGCCGGTCGATGCATTCTGGAGTCTTACGCGCATAGCGAAGTTTCCGAGGCAAACACCCTGGCTCTGCTAACTCAACTGAGAAAAGCGCTCTCCCCGCGACAAGCGGCCGCAGTGCTGTCGACGCTCAGATTGAGGAAGAAAGCCAGGCTGAAATTCCCTCATCATGCCCAGCGCATGTTATTCACCGAAGAGAGCCTGCAACAGGCCAGTCACCCGCGAATCAGGCAATATCGTGCCGGTCTGCTGGGGTCTGACAAGCTGGTCGACATGTGTTGTGGCATAGGTAGTGACTCATTTGTTTATGCGGAATCCGGGCGCCAGGTCCTTGGCCTGGACATGGACCCCGTGCGTATCGCCATCGCTCGGCACAACGCTGCTGCGCTTGGCGCCACCGTGGAATTCGCTTTAGCCGATGTTCGCGAGGGCATGCCTTCCGGATACGATGCCGCCTTTTACGACCCGTCGCGGCGCGATGCGATGGGCAAACGTATGCGCGACGTCGAGCGTTATGCGCCCCCGCTGTCTTTGATTCGGCGCTGGCCCGTCAAAGAGTTGGTGGTCAAACTGTCTCCCGCGGTGGCCTTGACGCAAGTCCAGTCCTATGGCGGCCAGGTGGAATTCATCTCGGTCGACGGCGCCCTCAGCGAAGCGGTACTGTGGCGGCGCCGGCAGTCCGCGCCGCCGCTGGCGACGCGCTTGGACGCTTCCGGTATTCATCACTTGTCAGCAGATCTGGGAGAGCGCGTTGAAATCTCGGAACCGAGAGCATGGCTGTTCGAGCCGGATCCTGCGGTACTTCGCGCCAGACTGCTGCGACAATTGGCGACGATGCTCAATGCGCGTTTGCTTGACGACACGATCGCCTATATGACCATGGATGAAATCGTCGACAGTCCATGGGGAAGGTACTGGCAAATCCTGGACTGGATGCCCTTCAACCTCAAGAGACTGCGCCGTTATTTGATAGATAGAGGCGTCCGCCATGTGACCGTGAAGAAGCGCGGCTTTCCCATGTTGCCCGAAGAGTTGATCGCAAGACTGCGGCTGAAAAAGGGGGGAGAATCGCGCGTGCTGGTCTTGACGCGCTGTCGCGCCCGGCCCGTCGTCATCGTCTGCGCTCCCCTTGTTTAACAAATCCCCTTGCTCGCCTAAGGCTGAGGAGCGGACACGTTTTGTCAACTGACTCGCTGCCGAAACCGCGACCATATAGTCGCCCCTTGCTAGAACATTTATGCTACTGTCCCTTTATCACGCAAACAATAAAGAGGATTCCCCACCATGCAAGCAAGCTACACGCTCGATACAAAAATCGAGGCTCTCAACCTGCTCGATCTACACGACGGCGACTTCCAACTCGTCAGATCCCTGCTCGAGATCCCGCTCAAAACCTTAAGAGGCTGGCGCGTCGACCAAGACAAACTCAGACGCCGCTTCGAAGACCGACAATACCGCCACTTCGCCAACATCAAACTCGAACTGCTCAAGGACATGTTCGAAACGTCCCGCGACATCATGAAGAAAATCAAGAGCGGCGACCACGAAGGCAGCACCGCCAGTCAACTCGTCTACGCCCTGTCGACCCTGCTCAATCAGGCCAATCAACTCGAAGACAGCTTTGAAGATCTGCCGCCCCACCCGCAAAATCCCGAGGAAGTACCCAATCACATCGAAATTGTCTACGACGATAACCCGCAGGATGCCCCGCCCGAGGCAGTTGAACTTCCGCAGCAGCCCCGCCCGCCTCAAAGCCTCGGCCTACGAGCGGCCCTGGAGCGAATCGGCATTGGGACGGATCAACATCCTGACAGCCCCCCGCCCGGCGCGCAATCGCTGCTGATGGATCGCCCCCGCTTACAGAATAGAGAAGCAAAAGTGGCGCGATCTGGCAAAAGGCCTAAAGCGCCTAAGAAACGTCGCCGTCGACAAAAGCGAAAGGCGCATTGATCTGCCAAAAGGGCCATCCTCGCCGCCCTGCTTCGCCAGGGCTTGCTATGGCTCTCAGTAGTACCAAAAAAATGTAATGCAAATCTCGCTAAAGCAACGATCTGT